>JAWXCM010000090.1:0-49545 GCA_034408745.1 Bryobacteraceae bacterium | reverse complement strand
GCTTCGAACATGCGTACACGAGCGTTGCTGTTCGTCCTCCACAGCCTTTGACAGAGCGAGAAGAATATGGGTCAACTGTTCGCTGGATTCCGCACGGACCAGAACGGCCGCGCTTGGCACCTCAGCCATCTTCCGACAGTCCACCTTCAACCCGCTGGGAGGCATCGCCGCCGGTCGTGGTTCATTCAAGGTGCTTCGGGTGACACGCCGGAGGACACTGTAGAACTTTCGCTGGCAGGCTCGACAGCGACAGGGCCATCGACCGATCCACGAATGAACCATATCCAGGAGCCCATAGCGCGCGATGCGACAGGGGTCACGAGCGCCACAATGAGGGCAAAGCAAAGCAGGCAACCTCACTCGCCTTATCGGACATTCATATCCGGACAAGAGTAGTTTCTTACTGTTGCTGTTGACGCAGTGCCCTGCTGTCTTTGTGGCGGTCACGCCTGAGGGCACTTATGGCGAACGGTGCGGACGCTGCCACGAGCTGATTAGTCCGCGGATTCCCCATCGCACCGCGCTTCAGAAAATGCCGGCGAAACGGATCCTTCGTTCACTGGACTTCGGCGCCAGTTTGCCGCCGATTCTCGCGGCAGGCTATCGCGTCCGCTCCCCTCGCGGCACGCAGTTCCGGCAGTGGGCGACGGCGCGACTGGAGGAGTACCTGGTCAAGGGCTTCACCATGGACGACGGGCGGCTGAAGCAGGCCGGCGGCGGTGGCTACTTTGACGAACTGCTGGAGCGCATTCGAGACATTCGGTCCTCGGAGCGCGTGTTCTGGCGCAAGGTGCTCGATATCTGTTCCACAATCGTCGATTGTGACCCGAGCACAGAGGCATCTCAGAAGTCCTTCGCAGTGGTTCAGAACAAGACGCACTGGCGGCACATGGCCAGACGGCTGCTGAGATCATCGAACGGCGGGCGGATGCGGAGCGGCCCCACATGGGACTTAAATTATGGACCGGAGCGACACCGAAGCGCGCCGACTTCGGGACGGCAAAGCTTTACCTCCGGCGCGTTGATGGGCACTCCGAGGAGGCTGTGAAGGGCCTGGAGCGGCTACATGACCGCAAAAGGACCGATAACGATTGAGACTGAAGTTCCTTGCGACACTGATAGCAGGCCAGTCGCCCCCGTCTGAAGACTACAACCCGGCAGGAGTCGGGTTACCTTTCCTGCAGGGCAACGCGGACTTCGGATTTTGCCATCCTTTGCCGAAGCGGTGGTGCCGGGATGCACCGAAACACGCTCCTGCCGGAGCCATGTTGCTGTCCGTTCGTGCGCCTCGAACCTGGTGACGCACTGAATGTTCCGTCCGCCCCAACCGTGCCCGTGCGGGATGCTCAGGCGCCGGTCACCGAGCTCGTGCATCAGCGGAATGCGAGTAACCGTCTGTCTGTACGATCGTCGAATCGCTGGCATCCGGCAGATCGGTCAGCGAACATATAAGCCATGGGTGTCAGGGAAGCCGGACGGTGAGAATCTCCGTTGGGAATACCTGTTGCCAGGCCATATCTCAGCGCAATACATTCAGCAACGCTCACACCACAGCAAATCGAAGGTGTGGCGGTTCGTTGCACAACCGAGCGATTGAGTATGTTCTAAATCTGCGGTCAGCCGGGCGGATTCCTTTACCCTGCTCCGTTTTGTGGGTGGAATTCGGTAAACTAAGAGTTGCCATGGTCAGCATCGAGCCAATTTGCGTCGAAATTGATCGAGAAGATGACGGGAGGATTCTCGCCTCCGTACCTGACCTTCCCGGCGTGATGGCATACGGCGGCACCGAAATCGAGGCTGTCCGGAAGGTTGGACGATTGCTCTTCAGGTGCTGGCGGATATGATCGAGAGCGGTGAGGAGGTTCCAGAGCCTCTTCGCGTCTTCTTCGCAGCATGAGCGTTTGGAGCGCGACCAGGGCAAAGCGAGTTTACGCCGCTTTGCTACGTTTGGGCTGGACGCTCAAGAAGCAGGTCGGATCACATCGAAAGCTGCAACGCCCAGGATGGCAGAATTTCACGTTCTGTTTTCACGACAGTGAGGATGTCGGACCTGCCGCGCTCGCGAGATTTCGAAGGAGACGGGGCTTCGACCAGAGGATCTTTAGCGGACGAGATCGCCGTTACGCGGGAGCCATCGGCGCAACAGCAATTCATGGCGGTAGACTGTGGGTATTGTGCGCAACGAGTTTACAGCGGTAGTGGAGCAGGACGGCCCCTGGCACATTGCCTACTGCGCTGAGGTTCCGGGTGCGAATGGGCAGGGCGCCACACGAAACGAATGTCTTGCGAATCTCCGGGAGGCAATTTCCCTCATTCTCGAACATCGGCGGGAAGAGTCGCTGCGATCCCTTTCCCCCGAGGCCGAGCAAGAACTCGTTGTAGTTGGATGAAGCGCGACACCTTGCTCCGCCACCTGCGGCGCCACGGCTGCGTGATACGGCGAGAAGGAAAGGAGCACTCCCTTTGGGAGAACCCGCAGACTGGTCATGCTGAGGCCGTTCCTCGCCATGTCGAGCTCGCGAACTTGCTTGCAACGCGAATATGCCACCGGCTTTCAATTCCAGATCCGCCAGGTTAAGCCTGGATCGAAGATCCCTGGGCTGTTTTGCGGAAGCCAGGCTGGCAATCCGGTTTGTAGGGCGGCGTCTGTTCAAAGGCTGAGCCGTGCCTTCAGTTCGTCAGCCTGTCGACGTGACAATTCAACCTCCGTCGTGTCCTTAAGCCTTACCAACAATCCACCGCCGATCGCGAGATGGGTAGTTTCGATCCAGTTCAGGTTCAAGATTTGTCGGCGATTGGCTCGAAAGAACATCTGCCGATCCAACTGTTGCTCAAGCGAGTTGAGGGATCGGCGGATGAGTGGGCGTTCGGCGCCAAAGCACACGCGGGTATAGTTCCCCTCAGATTCGAGCAGGAAGATGTCCGGCAGACGAACGATCCAACATCGATCTCCATCGCGCACGAACACTTGCGAAAGTCGATTTGTGGGCCGTCGGGGACTCAACCGCCCCAACGCTACGGAAAGCCGTTGCGGCGAGATTGGCTTGAGTAGATAATCGAGCGCATTTACCTCGAAGGCCTTGATGGCGTGCTGGTCAAAGGCAGTCGTGAAGATAATCGCTGGAAGATCGCCATTGATCCTTTCTAAAAGGTCGAACCCCGTCATGCCTGGCATCTGAATGTCCAGGAACAAGATGTCGGGTACCGCCTCCTCGGTCAGGCGGAGTGCTTCCTCGCCGTCCTTAGCTTCACCGACGATTTCAATTTCAGGATGCGCCCGAAGCAATCTCCGCAATTCAAATCGGGCAAGTTCTTCGTCGTCAACAAGGACTGCTTTCATGTGCCCTGCCTCGCAACTCTATCGCGACAGTTGCCTTGACGCGGCCCTCATGCTCTTCCAGCCGCAGCCTGGCTCGATCGCCGTAAAGCAGCCTCAGACGCTCCCGGATGTTCTTTAGTCCAAGCTGCGGTGAGTCCTTATTGGCCTGGCTCAATGTGCCGGTGTTCTCGACGGCGAGCAGCAAGATGCCTTCCTGAATCGACGCCTGGATTGCCAGATGACCTCTCCCAGCGACACGGCCAATGCCGTGTTTGATGGCGTTCTCAACCAGGCGTCTGGAGGACCATTGGCGGGATTGGACACCTGCGGGCGGATTCCTCAATATTCACAGTTGAGTCTAACCTGTCTGCGAATCGAACAGTCTCAAGAGCCAGATAGTCCGAAACGGCTTCGACTTCTTCCGACAGCGCCACTGTATGCTGATGATCGAGGCGTAAACTATTTCGCAGCACGTTGGAAAGCCTCGTCAGCATGTCCTGGGCACGGACCGGGTCGATCTCAACGAGCGCCCGAATCGAGTTGAGACAGTTGAACAAGAAATGGGGATTTATTTGCGATTCGAGCGCGCGCAATTGCGCTTCGCGAAGCGACAGCTGTAAAACATTCTCCCTTTCGGTATGACCACGGCGTTCGGAGAATCGCACGTACAGAAGCGTCCAGACTCCCGTAGCAAGTAGCATTCCCCACCACAACGCCGTGACTGCCACCACATCCCACGTGCCACGAGTAAGAACGATATTGGCCCCGATGACAAGGGCGGCGAGGATCGCGCTGATACAGACGGTACCAGTCAACAGGATCGGCCAAAGGCTGCTGATCGGCTGATCCGGGCGCCGCCGTTGGCGGATCTCGCCGCGAAAGAGATGGGTTAGCCAGATGCCGCATGACACCAAAATCATATGGGTTGCAATCAACGGCCCAGGAGAATCGCCGCTAAGTAGGTTGATCGTGATTCCGACCGCGGAATACCCGAGCCAGCCGGCCAGCTGATACGTCCAGTACCTTCTCATATTCGTGCCTTGCTCGATCGTCGTCTAGTTTTCAAACCCATGTCCTGCATTGGCTCGGTTCCTCTGCCTTCATGATGACTGAACAGTCGAAACCAGGGTTGGGGATTGTGACAAACAGCTCGCACAAGCGGATGGCTGGTAGAAAATCGCTCTCCGCCATGGCCGGAGGTCCACCAGACCCGCAAAGTCGCGAAGGGTAGAGTGATGTCGCCAAGGGTAGAGTGATCCTGTCGACGACCGTGCCAGGTGACTATCACGCCAGATAATGCTGACGGTCGGACCTGCATGATCGAATGCTCACGCTTAGTACGGCGCGGTCCAGAGGGGGATGTCGAGGGACGTCGTCTGGAGTGCGCGTGCGTTGGTGACCGGGGCCCGGCTGGTTTCCAGCATTTCTTCGTCCTCGATTTCGGATACGTCGAAGGTGGCGAGCGGCCGGTATTCGCCGGGGGGAAGATTCTCAAAGGACCACGATCCATCGGCGGCGCTGAGCGTCTGCGGAACTCCCTTCAGCGATCGGCGCGCCGATTCGGCAACGGGCCACAAAAACACGGGCGCGCCCGGCACGGGTTTGCCGTCCGGCATCACCACCTTGCCTTCCACGCGGGCGGCATCGCGTGCGAGCAGAACCCGGATATTGCCCACAACGCGCGGGGGGATAAAGAACTCGAACCAGTCCGACGACGATGTCCCGCCGCGACGTCTCCCCAGGACGACGCTGCGTGTGGGGCTGATGGAGTGGACGTAGTATCCCGGTGGCGCGGTGGCCCGCAATTCCCAGTAGCCTGGCGGAATTACCCCTTCTTTTCCGGTGATCTCAAAAACCGGACCCGATTCGGCAAGGTTCTGCCGCCGCGCGAGAAGTTTGATCGGGACTTTGGCCAGTTCGAAGGAGCCGCTCATTCGCGTTTCCATGCTTATTTGCGGAGGGTCGGCCAGCGGCAGGTCGGCGCCGGTTCTTCCGCCGACGGTTAATTCAATAAATGCGGCGCCGGAATTATCCTGAAATGTTCCGAATAACTCGTATAAGCCGACGGGAACTCCCGGAAACAGGAACCCGCCAGGGCCGGATGGGCTGCAGGTTGTTCTGGCGATCTGCTGACCGGTATCGGATGACAGCGTCACTACCACCTCGCCCGCATGGTCGCAGGTCACTTTGCCGCTTACCGGCAACAGCTGGCCGCCGATTGGGCTGACGTCCGCGTACGCCGTGTCCGCATCGACGGTCACCGGAAATATGCGGGCATCGCGGATTTCATGTCCCTGCGGCGCGAAGGAGGGAAGCCAGGTGCTGCCGTCTTCGAGCGCATGTGAGGCTGATCGAACCCAGTACTTGCCGGGCTCGAGCCCCGGGATTCGGTAGACGCCGCGGTCGTCGGCAGTGCCCTGCCCTGCTGAGCGCAGAGGCATGCGTGCGCGGCAGGCCACTACCGGGACTCGCGGCATGCCCACGCCGTTTTCATCGAGCACGCGGCCGGTAACGGCGCCTCTATGACGGAGGCGGATCTCGGCGAAGAACTGAGAGGCGGCGGTGACCACAATGGGTGCGCCGCGTCCGGCTGGGAGTCGCTGTCCGTACGCGCCAGGGAAGAAGCCGTCGCGCGTGGCGGTGAGGAGATACATGCCCGGCGGGATCGACAGCAGGTTGAATTGCCCACCCGTTCCGGTTCGGGTCGCGACAGGTTTCGCGGCCTGGGAGTCCGAAGATGCTGTCGCGGGAACCGGTGTTAGGAAGACGGCGGTGCGGGAGAGTGCGCGCCCGGTGGAATGCTCGACGACCACGCCCTGCAGGGTGCCGGCGCGCAGCGCTGTCACGGCTTGCAGCAAAAGGCAGAGGATGAGGTGTTCCCGTCGCATTTAGCAGGTAAGACGCCGGGCGACGGCGGAACGTGGACTGGTGCCGCAACAGCAATGGCGAACAAACGGCGAAGTATGCTGGAAGAGACATGGCTCGCTCCTGCACTGTTTCGTACCTCGACACCACTGGCGTAGAACATCGGGTCGACGTTGTGGCCGACTCACTGTATGAGGCTGGCCTGCGTGCGATTGCGGCGTTCCGCCAGATGCCGATGCCGGATCAGCTGGCGCCGGGGCCAGCGACGCGGCTGCGGATCGAGATCACAGGGCCGGAACATTGCGTTGACGTTCGGAAACTGCTCGACTGGCTGGAGCGGGGCAGCGGCCGCACTCCAAAGGAACACGCGGTAAAGTGCGAGCTGCTGGAGTTGCTGAGCGGCGGCTCACCCCCGAGGTAACGGCAACTAACCGTGGATAACGCCCTCGCATGGGGGGTATGGCATTTGCCCTCATAAGAGTTCGACACCGTATTTGCCTGGTCGGAGTCTCATATTCGAAATCACATAGCGCGGGCGCGGCACGGGTTCAGGGGCGAAGGCACACAGGTGCTGTCGCCAGCCGGACCGGTTCACCGCAATCGCAGGGAGTTAGCATGGATTCGGTCAGAAAAATGACCAACCTGGCCCCAGGCAGAACGGTCACGCGCATTCTGGTGTTGGGCGCACAGCTGGTTCCGGACGATATTGCCGAAGAAGGCCTGCTGACCCCGGAAGACTATCGGGATTTGGCGCTCGACCACATCGAACGCACGTGCGCGGCGGTGTTTCGGCTTCAGATCGTGAAGCGGGCATAAGGCGCGCGGAAAAACGTCTGACTCGCCAGATTACCCGCCGTGACGATGTTGCTGAATGGACTCGGCACCCGGACATCGAGCTGCGATCACATTGAAAACAGTTGGGTGGGAAGCTTATTTCTCTCAGCGAGATTCCGTAAACTAACTTCGTCCCTGATGATGTCCGGCTTAGCGCACCTCGATTGCGGTCCGCTTCCCGAGGCACCACTGGAAATCCCGCTGTAGTTCTGGTATCGGTCTGAATGGGACAGAAGATTTCACAGGATCGCCGGCTTTGAGCGCTTCGAGGGTTCCGCCGTTTTAGGTTCCGCCGATGGGGTCGGCTTCTTTCGGCGTACTGCCGCCCAGATTCTTGATAGTGCGAACAAGATCGAAGCCAATACCGAAACGCCAATTGTCCCGGCTGTTGGGATTGGCCTGAAGCAGCGCTGTGCCGAGTGCGGTGCGGTCCACCCTTTCGTTGGCTTTGAGCGCAGGGGGATTCAGGACAAGAGGTTTCCTTTCGAGGTCGCCGTTTGAGAACCGGAAGTTCCATGTGCTGGGTTGGCTGGCGTGAGTCGTCGTAGTAGTGACTCTGAATCTGGAAACCGCCGAAATATTCACGCAGGAAACGGTGCCGGTCGCCGGCCAGGACGGTGAGATTCTGGAGAGGTACATCCTGCCCATTCTTGTTCCGAGGCACCGGTCTGGTCACCAGACCGGGAAATCGGGTCAGCAGGTTGTTATAGGCGTCAGTACCTCTTTCTGGTGCGGCGTAGTCAATTGCCGTCTTCAGCGGATCGACGGGCGTTACGATTCCGCTTCCGGCGACGAGGTTTACACTCGTGCTGGACAACCCCGTGAGGTTGAACAGTCTGCGGAACTCGGTGCGTCCCACAATGGCGAGCCAGATTCTTTCTTTGACCGAAGAAGGGGAGCCGAAATGTAGAAATCCGCGACGACGCGGTTTTTCAGCTCTGCCGAGGCTGCGCCAGCCCACTCCATTCCCAGGATACTGCGCTCAAACAGCCCACCCTGCATATTTTGCATGCTGGTGATGGTGACAACATACGTCGCCTCAGCCGCGCAGCCGGTGTTGCCGCTGGCCGCGAGCGTTATGATACTGGTTGAGCCGACCGTCATGTTCGGATAGTTCGAACGATCCATTACCACCCCGTTGTTGGGCCTGGGAGTAAGCTTTATTCCCGTGCGCGGCTGGAATGTCCAGACTACGGTGGTGGCCTTGCAGTTGTCGCCAGCCACGGTTGCGGAAAACTCAAATCTTCGGTTCGCCGTTTCGGCAAAGTTGATGGAGTCCGGACCCGTAATCGTGATTTTGCCTGGGATGGCGGCGAACGCGACAGCTACGAAAGCCAATGGGGAAATCAGTTTTTCATCGGTAGTTCCCTTTCTATATCGGAAGCGTAGTATTCGTCGAGAACGGGACAGTCATAATCGCGCTGCGTCGCAATTTGCGTCAACCCGGCGCGGGGCAAAACAGTCACTGCCTGGCTTTCGTGCCAGTTTTACCGGAAAACGTACGGGGATGCCGGCACAGGAAGGTGCGCGAAGAACCACGGGAAACGCGTGGCCTTTCTTTGACTTCACAGCGAAGTCGGGTAGAATAAGTGACCTAATGAATGCGGACGACGAGATCACCGATCTCCTGCAACGCGTCGCACAGGGCGACGAGCTGGCGAAATCGAGCCTTGTCTCGTCCATCTACCGCGAACTTAGGGTGATCGCCGCTTCCTACTTACGGAACGAGCGACCAAACCACACACTTCAGCCAACCGCTCTCGTGAATGAAGCTTATCTCCGACTGACCCAGCGAGAATCGCCGTTCACGAGCCGCACGCATTTCTTTTCCGTTGCCGCGCAGGTGATGCGACATATTTTGGTGGACTACGCGCGCCAGCGAAGTGCGGGCAAGCGCGGAGCAGGTATTCCGTGCATCAGCCTCGATGCGGGTCTCGAAATTGCAGCGGATCAGTGCACGCTGGTATCGGACCTGGATGAGGCCCTAACCCGTCTGGCCCTGATTGCTCCCCGCCAGGCAAGAGTCGTAGAACTGCGTTTCTTTGCCGGAATGAGCGAAGTCGAGATTGCCGAAGTTCTCGGAGTGAATGAGCGGACTGTGAAGCGAGACTGGGCTGCGGCTCGCGCCTGGTTGTATGGCGTCCTCGAAAAATAAACTTCAGGCCGCGATGTCCCTTCCGGGATCAGAATTACGCCAAAAGAGGGCAGTGGGTGATATGCACGACGAGAGCGGCCACCAGAACTGGGATCGCGTTCAGGAGCTCTTCGGGCAGATGCTCGAAGCGGACGACCCGCTGAAGGTCCTTGAGGCCGTTTCTGACGCCGATTTGTCAGCAGCGACGGCACTCCTGTGGCAGCAGCACAAAAAAGCGGAACTGGCACAGTTTCTCGATAATCCCATCACGCTCGTTCGAGACCTGATGGCCGCTCCGGATGAGGCGGTCTTTTCGACTGGGCAGAAGCTTGCGTCCCGATTCGTGGTGCTTGGCGCCCGGGGCGCAGGCGGGATGGGCGAGGTGTATCTTGCGCTGGATGAGTGGCTCAACGAAAGAGTTGCCATTAAGACAATCCGCCGCTCACTTGCTTCGGACGAGGGCATCCGAGCTCGGTTCATTGCTGAAGTTCAAAGCGCACGAAAGGTGACGCATCCGAACGTCTGCCGGATTTTCGATTTGTTTGCCGAAGGCGACACTCCATTCTTTGCGATGGAGTACCTGGAGGGCGAGCGGCTTCCGGACTGGAAGAGCGGGAGTTCGCCGGCAGAGGCGCGGCGGGTTGCCCTGCAGCTGGCAGAAGGGCTGCACGCCGCGCATCGCAGCGGGATCATCCATTGCGATTTCAAGCCGGCCAATGTGGTTGTAGTCGAGAATCCATCTGGCAGTCGCGCCGTGATTACGGACTTCGGCCTTGCCCGCGCCTTCCGAGGCGAGGCTACGAGGAACGAACAGTCGCTGCAGGCGGGCACTCTGGACTATATGGCGCCGGAGTTGCTGGCCGGCCGTGCCGCCACCGTGCGCAGTGACATTTACGCCTTTGGCAAGGTGCTTGAGCAAATGATCGGGACTGACAAAGTAGTTCAGGATTGTCAGGCCGAAAAGCCCGAGAACCGGCCAGAATCGCTCGAGCCGGTAATTCGACACCTCCAGGGCGGCATTGACCGGCGCCTGGTGATGGCGGGACTTTGCGTGCTCGGGCTGGGGGCTGCCACGGGGTATGCCGGGCTGAGCCGACCTGCGCTGGCGCTGGGGACAAGGCAGCGCCTGGCGCTAAACGGCCTGCGATCCGACGACTCACACCGGGGTACCGTTTTCCGCAATTTGTTGATCGCTGCTCTGCGTCAGTCGCCGCTACTTGCGATTGTGCCGGATGAACGGCTCGTTGCGCTTCTGAAGCTGCAGAAACCGTCTGCGCAGCTTCCGGCTGAGCGCGAAGACCTGCTTCGGGCGGCACTACGGGAGGGAGTGCCGCTGGTGCTGGATGGGCAGTTGAAGGCAGCGGGCTCGGCGTTGCACTTTGCGGCGGAGATATGGCATTCAGGAGACAAAGTCCCGGTGCTGCAACTTGGCGAACAGGTAGACAGTGTTCGGGATGTGCTGCGCCTGGCAGAAAAAATGGCGATGCGCCTGCGGTGGGAATTTGGGGAGTCGTCCGCGCTTTTGAACGATGGCCGGGCTTCGCTCGAGCGGATTACATCGCGATTTCCAGAGGCCGTTGATGCCTATTATCGCGGAGTCAGCGAGTATGAACGAGCCAATTCAAGTGCAGCTCTTGCCTGGTTCGATCAGGCCCTCCAGACAGATGACTCATTCGCGATGGCTCATTTATATCGCGGGATGACACTTGCCACACAGTCCCGGGTGTTAACGGCCATTCCGTGCTACGAACGTGCATTTTCGCTAAGGAACAAACTCAGCAGGAGAGAGCAACTCTGGATTGAATCCCGATACTACAACATTGTGGGCGATTATGTTTCTTCTCTGGAAGCCTGCAAGAAACTAATTGTGTACTTTCCGGATGAAGCGACCTTCCACCGCCATAAGGCCTTTGCCCATGCACGAACGGGGCAGATCCGGCACGCACTGCCGCACAACCGTAAAGCTGTGGAGCTGAACCCATTTAGTGACAACAACGTCAGCGAGTTGATTGCCAATCACGCCCAGGCGAATCTTTGCGATGAGGCGCTCGGTATTTATGGACAGTTTCGAGCCGAAGGCCGCAGCACAACGCTTTTCGAATGGGGCGCTGGTCTGGCTTACATGGGACGGGGCGAACACGACAAAGCGCTTCTGGCTTTCGACCGCATGGCGGCGACCGCAAACCGGGAGCGTTGGTCGCGACTGCTGCGCTGTGGCCCCCTGATTGTAATGGGCCGTTTTAATGAGGCGCTGACTGCACTTGCGTCGGACCTGGCGTACGACACGGCAACCGGCGACCAAACCGACAAGGACACTCGCACCTCATGGCTAGGCAGTCTGAGCTGGCTATCTGACCGCCCCGGAGATGCAGGCGCCTGGACTGAGCAACTTTGTGCGCTGGCGCCTTCGCCGGGTAATCTTCAGCCACTCCGCGAAGGGGGCCTGCTGGCGAATTCGTTGCGCCTCAACACGCTGTGTGAACGCGCTGTGAACTCATTGCGCCAAATCGAGCGAAGGTGGCCGTCCACGCGCAGTAAAGGCGCCAGAATCCACCTTGAGGCTGTCCTTCTGGAGACAGGAGATGAGCCGGCGGCGCTGAAGGCATACCAGGAAGCTCTGGGCCTCCTGCCCGACCCGCTCACATTGCTGTCGATTGCTGACAGTCAGAAGCGCCGCGCTGATTACCAGGGCCAACTCGATACTTTGGAGGCTCTTGAGCAACAGCAGGGGACCATCTTCAGGTACTATTTCCCAGGCCTCGCCGTGCTGGGGTGGATCGAAACAGGGCGCTGCTTAAAAACAATGTCCCGTTTTGCAGAGGCCCGCCGCTTCTATGATCGAGCGTTACAAGTATGGGGCGGAGTGAACTGCGGGCTTGTCCGCTCAGTTCGTAAGGAATACCGGGAGTTAAATTCCAGCTTTTCAGGAGGCAGAAATGGTTGATTTTTGGGAAATCGTCGGGCGGCTCGTTACAGATGGGGCGCTTCGGACAACACTGTTCAATGCAATCTCGACGGGGTCATATCCGTTGGACACCCGTGGATACCGGATCGTTATTCCGTCAGACCACTATGACGGTATTCGAACGATCGTGGGCCCTAAATTACATGGCCCAGTTTCTCTTATGGCACTCGGCGAAATACTGTATCTGCTGGCGGACCAGCGACTCAGGGTCGGCGTCACTGCACTGTCCACCGTGATCAGTAATTCCGGTGCCGCTACAACCGGCCGTTCCGCAGCGTTTTACACTGCTCTGGGCGCAATGGTCTTCGACGACACCGTACGGACGGGCTTTGCAGGAGACGACTTTACCTACTTCCCGGGGGTAACCGGGGACGAGAAAAACACAATCGTGTCGCTTGCCGTGGCTGCAGGACCTCTCCAAAATGCGGCGTCAGAGCTTTGTCGGGATGGCTGGAACCCTGATTGCTTCGTTAAGTTCCGCTTCTACACCGATCATACGCACCCGCTTGCGAATACTCCGTACACCGGCTCCGCCCCGGCACTACTGTAGAACGACGACAAATCTCATGCGCAAATCCCCGGTCGTGGTCTTAGCGTGTCTGGTGGTGGTGATTGCGACAGCGGGTTTGTGGACAGCGACGAAACCGCGGCAGCCGGTTTACACAAATCGAGCTGCCGCACCCACAAGTCTGTTGGCTCCTTTTGATGGTAAAAGGCTTTTGATCCCGGGTGAAGTACTGCAGTCCCATGAGCAGTTTTCCGAGCACGTGCTTCTGATCCGGGATACCTCCGTCGTGGAATCGGCGGCGTTCGAGTCAGATCCGGACCACAACACACTAAACTCACCGTGGTCGTTCAGCGGAGTCCTGCAAGCCGGATTTCGGCAACGGAAGGAAGACGTTCAGCGTTTCATCGACGACTGGTCGAACTCCCTCACAGGCATCCCGGCAGGTAAGGTCTTCAGGGACGAATGGCGTCGACACGATGAAACGTTCTCGATTGACCGTGCTCCGGTTCGACTGCTGGCTGTTGTCAACCGACTGGACCTTGCCCGAGTCGAGGACGGGACATGCAATCAGCCGCCTGGTCAACCGTGCCTGTGCGGCGCTGAGATCCGATTCGTGTTCGGCGCCATCATTCCGAAGAATCTCACGGTTAGTCCGGACGGATATTTCAGCATGATCGTGGAATTCGTTCTTCCCTGTCAGTCTCAAGCAGCCTTTCAGGTTCTGGTTCGCTCATGGCGCAGTCTGAATGTCCCCGGCTGGCCGGAAAAGTACCATACCGATCTTGGTGAACGGTTGCGCGAGGCCACCGGAGCAGCTGAGCTGGTTCGACTCAGGACAATTATGTCGACCTTCAATAACAGCTGGAATGTCCAGCAATACAAGTTCACGCCACAGGGACTCGTGCGGAAACCACTTGACCGCGAGTTCAAGCCAGCGTTTTATTGTCTGGGACCAGAATCGGACATTGGTACGTTCGCGAAGCAGAGACCTGAAGAGATTCTTGCCGGCCGGTACGATGTCGACGACAAGCTGGGCACCTCCGTGACGACAGTGACCGTTGGAGCGCACCCGGTACTTACTCTCGCCAGGAACTTGCAACCAGGCGACAACACCGACAAGGTACGCTTCTCCCTCTCCATCAACTCGTGCACGGGTTGTCATTCCGGAGAGACTGAGACCAGCTTTCACCATGTAGCAATGCGGAAACGCAACGAACGCAGCCGGCTGTCGTGCTTTCTGACAGGCTCGACAACGAGTGAACCTTCAGCGACACAGTTCTGCAGCGTAAACGCGCCCGAGCATGAGTGCAATTCCCAGCCGACCGTTCGGGATTTCAATGATCTTCTGCGCAGGCACCTGTTTCTCGATGCGGTGGATCATCTCGATGTTAATGCCCCGGCCGCCGAGTGGAAAAAAGCTTTGGACGGGGTCAATGCCGTGCAAACCCACTGACAAGTTCAGACCGGCAGTAAAACTGAAGCGCGGTTAGTTCTGAACGTCCTGCTGGCGAACCGCGATCAGGCCCTTCACCTCTTCCGGATCTGCCGTCGCAGCGGACGGAGCGGGCAGGGGGAGTTCGAGGGTTAGATCGATGTTCCTGCAGGTTTTGTCGGTGCAGGCCTGACCCCGGATGCCGATCTGCGCGGGTCCTGAAGCACCGGCAGCGCGCGTCACCTTCGTCGCGAAAACCGCCTTGCCTTCGTAGCCCCAGCTAAACCAGCGGAGCTGGGGTTTGGAGAAGTCGCGGGGCTCGGACTGAAACCAGCCGGAGGGCTCGAGACCACCCGTGAGTTCGAACCGCGTCGGCTGGTCCACACCGAGTGACGGCTTGCCCGCCAGCTTCTCCGAGGCTCGCTTCTCGTTATCCATCGTGAACGTGTGCCAGCCTGGCTGGACAGCGGCCTCAATAATCAGGTGCGACCCGACGAGCTTTGCTCGGTACGTAACGCAAGGCTTCAACTCATGCAGCACATGGACAGGCGCGCTCCATTCCTGAGCCGGCATCGTCAAGGCGGTGGCAAGTAAAACAAAAAGGGGCTTCATTTCCGGAAATACATCCTCTGCGTCTTAGCTTCCATTTTCATCTTTTTCCCGCCGCGAATGACATCCAGCATTACCGTGTCGCCCGCGTTCCGGCGAAGCTTGATGAAAAGGTCGGGTGTATTGGCAACCTCATCGCGAACCACCCCGTCTACCGCGGTCACGATATCGCCCGGTTTCAGCTCGTGCATCCTGAGCATCTCAGCGAACCCACCGATGCGCGTGACCTCGCCAGCGAAGCCGTCGGCCGGCAGTTCGAGCCGCGTCTTTTCCTCGGCAGTCAGCGGCCTGCAGTCGAACTCGGCGCGCGGGTCGACGCTGAGCTGACGGAAGCGCAGATCCGTCAGCCACCAGCGCTCGGGAAGCGCGACAGTGAGCGTCTGTTTCGCGGCCCCGCGCTCGATGCCAATCTGTACCTGCTT
Organism: Bryobacteraceae bacterium; assembly: GCA_034408745.1. GTDB lineage: Bacteria > Acidobacteriota > Terriglobia > Bryobacterales > Bryobacteraceae > JAWXCM01. The sequence continues at coordinate 34,457 of JAWXCM010000090.1, read as the reverse complement.
CGCGCTCCGCTGCACCTTGTCGAGCCGGTGCTGCAGATCGGCGAACGTATACACCGGGGTTCCTTCCAGCGACGCGATACGGTCGCCCGCACGCATGCCGGCGGTCTGCACGGCACCTTTCGATTCCTTCACCATCAGCCCCTTCGGCACATCGAGTTCCATGCCAAGAGTTCGAATATCGGGCCAGCGGTACATGTTCGCGATGCGGTCGGTGTTTCCCGTTTGCTCTTCTTTGTGAACCAGGTCGAAGTCACCGATCAGGTGGCATTCGACGCACTGCCGCCGGGCGAACGTGCGCTCGACGAGCGGCGGGATTTCCCGCGGGAAACGGGGCTTCGGACGCGTGAACTCGGGGAGTCCACCAGCCTTGTCGATGCGATGCAGTTCGAGTCCCTGGGCGAGAGCCACTTCCAGGCTGTCGAGGTTGAGATACGCCTCGGGACCACGCGCATCACGGCCGCCCCAGCGCATGTAAATTCGCTCGTCGGCATTCATCATGAAGAAGTACAGGGTATTATTCCAGTCGCGCTCGAACAATGCGATATCGACATCGTCCATACGCGTGATGCGGACACACACGTACTGGCTGAGAAGCTGGCCGCGGGGAGATTTTTTGGGCGACAGCACAACCTGTGCGTCGAATTCGCGTCCCTCCATTCAAGGTTCGCAGCGGTACTCCACAAACAGCGGCTTGCCGGTTCGCTTCGCCTCAGCGAGCGCCTGTTTGTAGTCACCCAGCCACTCGACTGTCTCATCATCCTGGGCATGGACAAGTGCGGCGGAACTAAGCAGGAGCAGCGGCAGGGCGGCTGCCAGACGGCGAAGGTGGAAACCCAGCATGTCTTGTATGGTAACCGGAGGCGACAATTTCTGCGATAATCGGCGGCTATGGCGAGTTCAACAATGGCGGTTCCCACTGGAGGCCGGGCGATGGTGAGCGTGGTTGACGGTACGCGAAAGTTGTTTTCGGGGAAAGACCTGCAAATTCTGCTGATCGACGGGAATGGAAATATCGCGAGGCGCGAGAATCCCAAGAAGTCTGCGATACTTTTCACCGATATTCCGCTGGCCGATAACCTGCGGGACAACTTCCGGGTTCTGGCATCGGCCAACGGGTACCGCGACGCCGGAATTCATCCCGTCCGTCTGCAAAAGGGTGTGACGCGGCTGGTGAATCTCATGCTGCTCCCGTCGTCGAACGAGATCAATTTTGGCCGCGCTCGCTGGAAGGATGTGAAGAAGCGGCCGGAGCTCGCGAGAGTGCTGGGTGCCGGGGCGACGCGAGACGCGGCGGAAAGGCGTTACGGCGATCTGGAGGACTTCCAGAAGGGCGAAGTGCTGGCCTGCCTGTTGAACCTGATGACTGCGATGGAGCAGGCGCAGCTGTCTCAGGGCACGGCGCTTTCGTGGATGCACTCGCTCGACTGGGATACCACCGGGCCTCGGCCTTCACTGCAACGCGACCGGATCTTCGGGTGGGCTCGGGTGGCGTTGCGGGACCAGCTGGATTCGGCGGAGGGCGTCTTTGTCACGGCTCCGGCGGGTCTGCATCCAGGCGCGACGTGCAGCTTCAAGCAGGTGAATTTCGGCGAAGCGAATCTCCAGATCACGCTGCATGAAAATGACCGGCAGACGCTGAGCGGGGTCGACTGCATACGCGTGGAACTGGACATCGACTATTTCCACGACGCGGCGTCCCACCTGCTGCTGGAGGTTGCCGTGAACGCATTTGGAAATGTCACGGACCCGCGGGTGGTGTACGCGCTGCGCTGGATGGCGGGGCAGAAGGCGGGGATCACCGAGTTCGATCCGCTGTACACGATTGTGCAGGCGGCGTAGCACCTTATACTTAGGGGGTGCGCATCCCTATCAGCTTGACGATTTCATCGCTTCTCCTGGCATCGGGCCTTTCGGTATGGGGTCAGGAGTGGCAGGCAGTCACGGCGCTTCCCGACGTCGATTTGTCGGGGCTGAATGACTCCCAGGCGCCAGCCGCCCTCAAGATGCTGCGCGAGAACGACTGCAATTGCGGCTGCAACCTGAAGATTGCCGAGTGCCGTGTGAAGGATCCGCAGTGCAGCTACAGCAAGGGTTTGGCGAACGCCGTTGCACGCGAATTTCGAGCCGGCAAAAGCGCGGAGCAGGCATTCGCCGTGTTGCGCGAGCAGCAGAAGCAGGGACCGGTCCGTGCGAAGCTCCTCGAGGACCCGGTGCCCCTGAACGTGAAGGACTCGCCGTCAATGGGCCCGGCCGACGCGCGGATCACCATCGTCGAATTCTCGGATTTTCAATGCCCGTACTGCGCGCTGGCGGCTCCGAAAGCGCTTGAGGTGTTGAAGCAGTTTCCGAAGGATGTACGCGTCGTCTTCAAGCAGTTCCCTCTGCAGATGCACAGCAATGCGGCACTGGCGGCGGAGGCGTCTCTCGCAGCGCACGCACAGGGGAAATTCTGGCCGCTGCACGACAGGTTATTCGGAGATTTCCGGATGATTTCGCGGGAAAAGATTCTGGTCTGGGCGAAGGAATCCGGGCTGGACATGAAGCGGTTCGAGGCCGATCTGCAAGCCGGAAAGTACCGGGCCGTGGTCCAGCGCGATGCCCAGGAAGGCGCCCAGGCCGGTGTGATGGGAACTCCGACGTTCTTTATCAACGGACAGAGGTATAACGGCCCGTTTGAGGTTGCGGTGCTGAAGCAGCTGCTTGACGGAGCGTTGAAGGCTCCGTCAGCCGCGGCTCCAGCGGCGGGACAGAAGAACTAAGAGAGGGTCCTGGCAGCCTACATCCTCAGGCTGCTAAGACCGCCTCCCATCAACAGCCACAGGATGAGAATCACAAGGACAACTCCACCTATGCCCAGTCCTCCACCGGCACCGTAGCGCCGGTAGCCGTAGCCTCCGCCACCCAGCAGCAGCACTATCAGAACGAGCAAGATCAACATCGACATTTCAATCCTCCTTATGCAGGACGGCAAACCTGCGCATGGTGAGACGCCGTCCCGGGAGAATTCACAACAAATCGTTTTTTCACTGCACCGTCAAAACTCGTAGCGCGCGCCGAACTGCATGACGCGGGGCTGGGTAAGAACGTCACTGTACTTGCCGAACGTCCCCTGGCTGCCGAGGTTGATGTTGAGCGACGCCACGTCGAAGCGCACGGAATTGGTGAGGTTGAACGCCTCCCAGCGGATCTGCAGACGGTGCTTCTCCGCATAGGGCATGCGGAAGCTCTTGGACAGGCCGGTGTCAATGGTGAAGTAGCCATCGCCCCGAATGCCGTTGCGCTGGCCTACCTGCCCGGGATACGTGAAGTCGTAAGCCGCCAGCACCTTCCTCGGATCGGCGAACGCGTTCGGTCCGCCATTGCCCGTTACCGCAGGGGCATTCTTCGTCGTGGTCATACCTTCCACGGGCCCGATCGCCGTAGCGAAGCCCTGCCACTGCCAGTTCGTGGGCCAGTTGCTGCCGTTACGCACACTGATGGGAAGGCCCGAGCTCTGGCGATACACACCGCTGAGCTGCCATCCGCCGACAATCGCGTCGAGGAATCCACCAGCGTTGCCGAGGAGTCGCTTACCCTTGCCAAAGGGCAGTTCGCCGACCACGTTCAGGTTCCACTGGTGGGTCATGTCGTAGTCGGAAACCGCCTTCATCTGACCCGGGTTCCAGGGGTTGGTGATGAAGCCGAAGCTGGGACCGGTGCCGTCGGCTTCCGCCCTCGACGTCAGATCCATGGACTTCGACCATGTGTAGTTGAATGTCGCCTCGACGCCGCTGTGCAGGCGCTGCCGTACGGTCCACTGCATGCCGTGGTAGCTGCCGCCGGCAATCGACCGCCAGGTGGTGATGGAGCTGAATTGCCGGTCGAACATGAGGTACGGGCCCAGCTTGCTGCAGGATGGGTTGCAGAGTACGTCGAAGTCCTGCAGGGTGGTCGTGTAGTCGTTGCCGCGCGCGAGGAACCGGTTGTAGATGGCCTGCGTGGCCGTCAGGCCGCCGGTGGCCGGAGCGTTCCACAAGTTCTCAAAGAACGGTACCTTCTGTACCGATGCAACGGGCACGCGGGCCCGGGCCTGGCGGGCGAGTTGCGTGGCCGCCTCCCAATACGTGGTTCCCGATGTGGGGTCGACGAAGTTGGGTGGCGTGGCGGGATCGGTCTGCGCCAGAGACCGGCGGGACAGTCGCCCAACATACGCTGCCTGGATAAAGAGTCCGCCCCGGAACTCGCGACCGATGCTGAAGTTCATGTTCATCGTGTAGGGCGGCCGAATCTGCGAGTCGATGTTGGTGACGCTGCTGCCGAACGAGAAGTTGTTCGGCGCCACGATCGGGAAGGTGAACTTTGGAGCGGCTGGCACCAGTTCCGGCGGAACCGCGAACGTGCCGGTGAAGCGAGGTCCGTCGGCCGCGGTGTAGACCCCGGACTTCTCCAGCGAAGTGGAAAGACCAAACGAACCCACGTCGGAACGGAGGATCAGGCTGTTGCCGATCGCGTCATAGTACATGCCCCAGCCGGCGCGAATTGCGGTCGCCCCCGCACCGCCGAGGAGTGTGCGCAGGAAGCCCGACGAGGCTCGGGGCGCCCACGCCAGCGCGAGCCGCGGAGCGAAGTTCTTCTTGTGGAACGGATACAAGGGAGCGGCAGACGCGTCGTTGATGGGCACGTACTTAATGGGTGTCGCCTGAGACACCGGCTTGCCCTGCTGCGCGAGTCCACCGCGCTGGTCGAACCATGCGCCGAGCGACGGGGACAGCGAAATTTGCAGACCGTTCTGTTCGTAGACAGGCGGGCTCAGCGAGTATCGCAGGCCAGCCGTGATCATCAGGCTGCTGGTGATCCGCCACGCGTCCTGCACGTACATTTCATACTCGTTCAGCCGGAAATCGCGCGACACCGGCGAGCCTACCGCCTGGACGTTGCCCGCGAGGTCGTAATTATATTTCGCAGTGCCGGTGGAAATGACGCCGAGCAGGTTCACCATCTGTGTGCGGAAAGCGTCGGCCTGACGGGTGTTGATGCCCGGCGGGTCGAGCGATGAGCCGCTGTCCAGCAGACGAGTGGACCGAACCTGAGCGGAGTGGAACGAGTTGGCGTAGTTGTCGCGGGAGTTGGTAACGAACCGCATCTGGCCACCGGTGCTAATAGTGTGTGCGCCCTTCATCCACGTGATGTCGCCAGAAGGGTTGTGCACCGGGATGGTGCGGCGGGAAGCAGCGCTGAAACCGTACCGGTCACTAAGGCTGAGGAAGCTTACATAGGATGACGTCTGCAGGCCACTGGATTCGACGCCCTGACGTGTGAAGCCGTAACGGAAAGCTCCGGTGACGTTCGGCCGAAACACCACGTTGTAGCCAATGGCGATACCCTTGCTGTTGGCCAGGTTGACGGCGCTGGGAGGCTCGCCGGGGAACTGCGGCGAGCTGACGTCGTGGTCGTTCTGCAGGTTGCCGCGCACAAAGAGGGCATGCCGTCCGCTGGTGGTGGGCATGTAGTCCCACCGGCTCACGTAGGTGTTCCAGCGCAGGGGCCGCGGTGCGACGAACCGGAAACCTGCCGTGTTCAGTCCGTCGCCGATGCTGGTGGTGTTGGGCAGCGGGTAGGACTGCAGGAGTTTCAGGACTTCAGGATTCGCGCCGATGCGCCTGGGATCGAGGTCGCGCACCTGCTCCTGATTCAGCACGGCAATCGAGTTGTCGGTGCGGGGGTAGCGGATGATGCCCTGCCGGAAATCCGCGGTGGGCACTGTGCGCTCGACAGTGCTCTCTTTGGCATCACGGCGGCCTTCGTAATTGAAGAAATAGAACAGGCGATTCTTCCGGATGGGTCCACCGATGGCCGCGCCGAATGTGTTGCGGATCAGTTTGGGACGGGGCACCCCGGGATTCGCCAGATTATTGAAAAATGAGTTGGCGGTCGTAATGGTGTTTCGATGAAATTCGTAGAGCGACCCGTGCAGATCGTTGCCTCCGCCCTTCGTTACCAGCGCGATCTGCGCGCCGGAACTGCGGCCCTGATCGGCGTTGGCATTGGTGGTGGTGACGCGGAACTCCTGAACCGAGTCGAGCGTGACGCGCAGGACGCTGGTAAACGCGGAGCGCTCCTGCTGGTCGTTGACGTCGACGCCGTCGAGCGTGACGTTTGCCTGATCGCTCTTGCCGCCGTTCACGGATCCGTTTCGGGAGTTGGTCTGATTCTCGCCTGTGAAGGTTACGCCTGGCTGCAGCGCGAGCAGTCCGACCACGTTGCGGGCCTCGAGCGGCAGTTGCAGGATGGGCCGGCTTCCGTAGGCGTTTCCGATGCTGGCGTCGGTGGTGTTGATCTGCGCCGCGTCAGCGGTGACGGTGACCGTCTCTGACGTCGAGCCAATCCGGGCAAAAGCCACATTCACAGTTGTCGGCGAATTTACCTGGAGTTGGACATTGCTGATCTGGACTTCCGCAAAACCCCGCGCCGTTGCGCTGACGCGGTAGGTGCCAGGCTGCATCTGCGGCAGCAGATAGCGGCCAGTTTCGTCGGAAGTTGTCTCTCGCTTCGCACCGTTTTCCACATTGACCGCGGTGATCGCCGCGCCTGGGATCACCGCGCCTGTCGGATCTGTCACGGCGCCGGTCATCGACGTAACTCCCTGTCCCCAGCAGGAGAATGCGGGCAAAAGGAGGAGGAAAGCGAGCAAAAGTCGAGTCATAGAAGGAAAGGCCTTATGGCAGTAGTATATAGCGACGTACGAACGGCCGATCAGTCACGCATTGTGCGTTCTGTTTTGTTGTATAGTCGACTGTCACCGGAGGAATGCTATGCGATCGCCCCTGCTGATCCTGCTCGCAGCCATCACGATACCCGCCGCCTGCGCCGAGGAACTCCCTCTCGTCGACAAGGTGGAATTCCAGCCGCTTGCGGCCCAGGTCGCACGCGTCCTGCAATCGCTGGAACTGGTCGGCGAACCGCTGCCGGCTGCCGACGCTGGACAGCTAAAAAAGCTGACGGAATCCGGGGCGTCCGCGGCCTCGGTCCAGAAGATTCAGGCGATTCTCGATAAATACGTGATTGCGGGGATCAATATCAACCCCGAGAGTCGTGTAAAGGTGCAGCAGGGCCAGGCAAGAGCCGAGCTCGTGGAGCAGGGTTGGCGCGCATTTCTGGTGAAGGTCCACAATGAGGCCGGGGTGACCGCTGTGCTGGCGGTGGACAGTCCTAACGCGGGTCCGGTTCCCAATCAGCCCGCCGGAACCGCCAACCGCCGCTGGATGGACCTGCAGATGTTCAACAAGCAGCCGATGAAGGTCCACCTCTCGGGCCTCGACCTGGAATATCGCATCCTCCAGATTTATGCGAAACAGGCCGGAAAACGGGAGGCGAAGCTGTCGTTCGACGTGGGACAGGGCTCGCAGGATCTCGGGTTCCGGAATGAGGTCGACATTCTGTTCACCATTGCGGCATCGGCGAAGGTTACGATGCGGGTGCTCGACTGGAACGACCAGCCGACCACAGCGGGTTTCGTGATCCGAGATGCACGCCAGCGCGTGTACCCGTCGCAGACCAAGCGGCTGGCGCCAGATTTCTTCTTTCACCCGCAGGTTTACCGGGCGGACGGCGAATCCGTGGCGCTGCCTCCGGGGAATTACACCATCGAATATTCGCGTGGCCCCGAATATAAGAAGAAATCCCAGACTCTGCGCATTACCGACACCACCCCGCGCACCCTGACGTTCCGTCTGGAGCGCTGGGTGGATCCAGCCACCATGGGCTGGTATTCCGGCGACCACCATATCCACGCCGCGGGTTGCGCACATTACGAACGCCCGACCGAGGGCGTTTACCCCGAGGACATGATGCGCCACGTGGTGGGTGAGGATCTGAAGATCGGCAGCGTGCTGACCTGGGGTCCGGGCTGGTATTTCCAGAAGACTTTTTTCGAAGGCAAGGATAATAAAGTGTCGACGGTGGAGAATCGGATTCGTTATGACGTGGAAGTCTCCGGGCATCCGTCGAGCCACACGGGCCATTTACTGCTCCTCGGCCTTAAAGAGCAGGATTATCCGGGGACTAAGCGTATTGAGGACTGGCCCAGCTGGGGTCTGCCGATTCTGCGCTGGGGCAAGGAGCAGGGCGCGATTACGGGCTACACCCATTCGGGCTGGGGTCTGGCGCTAAAGCAGGAGAAACTGCCGGCAGCGGAGATGCCGCCGTTCGACGGAATCGGCGCGAATGAATACGTGGTCAGCGTGACCCACGGGCTCGCCGACGTATACTCGCTGGCCGACACGCCGTACGCGTGGGAGCTGAATATTTGGTACCACGCGTTGAACGTCGGGTATCGGACGCGGGCCAGCGGCGAGACGGATTTCCCCTGCATTTATGGCGAACGCGTCGGGCTCGGCAGGAGCTACGTGCGCCAGGCGAAGCTCGATTACAACGACTGGGTTCAGGGGTTGAAGGAGGGGCGCAATTACGCCTCCGACGGCAAGAGCCATCTGATTGATTTCCGAGTGAATGATGTGGAAATGGGAAATGGCAAGGACGTAATTCTGCTGAAATCCGGGAACGTGAAGATCACCGCGAAGGTGGCGGCGATGCTGGAACCGCAGCCCGTGGAGTCGATCCGCTCGCTGCCCTACGACCGCAAACCCTACTGGGACGTAGAGCGGGCGCGCGTCGGCAACACGCGCAAGGTACCGGTGGAGGTGATCGTCAACGGTAAGGCGGTCGCGCGGAAGGAGATCGACGCCGACGGGCAGTTGCGCGACGTCTCATTCACGGTGCCGGTGGAGCGCAGCGCGTGGGTCGCTCTGCGCATTCTCCCTTCGTCGCACACGAATCCGATCTGGGTCACTGTGGACGGAAAGCCGGTGCAGTCGCACAGCAGCGCGAAGTACCTCCGAGAAGCGGTCGACGTCTGCTTTCGCCAGAAGGTGGGCCGTGTTCGACTGGAAGAGCAGGGCGAGATGGTCCGAGCCTACGATCACGCGCGCCGCACGTACGAACGTCTGATGGCCGAAGCGCCACCCGAATAATGAACTCGGCGCTGCAAGTAGAAGATGGTCGTGCAGAAGATCCCAGGAGCGGGAGGGAGCCTTTTCAAAAATTGCCATCACCAATTTCTCATAACGTTCTATTCTTTTCCTGTAGAGAGCTGGAAGCGTAGCCTGAGTGACACGACAAGGCAGGAAGGTCCGTCTGCGACGCCTCCCGGCCGCTGCACGCGCTGCAGGTCTAACTTGGCTTCAAGCCGGCTGTTGAGCACGACCTTGTAATAAGCCTCAAAGGTGACTTCCGTGTCAGACGTCAGCCCTTCGAGCACGGGGGACAGGCGGAAGACCGCGATGCCGGCGGAATCGGCGGCCCGGTTGTTAAATCCCGTCCACGAAGCGCCGGCGAATGTGTGTGTAGAAGCGGGAGCAACGGTTTTGTCTGCGGTGGAAAACCGTCCGAACACTTGCAGACGACGAACCGCTCCCCGGGAAATCAGCGTTTGTTCCGCCGTAATATAAGTCCCGGAAGTATGTATCGGTCCATTGCGCTGCTGCCAGAATCCTCCGGCGATGCGCCGAGGCCGCGAACCCTGCCACCGCCGGCCCGCTTCTGTAACGTAATAGCGTCCGCCTTCGACCGTCCTGTAAGCGCCAGCACCGACACTGAACCCTGCCGCGGGAATTACGAATGCATTGAGGCTGAGAGCGCCATCGGGATATGACGGCATGGTGAACAGCGTCGGACTTAAGCCTGCCGATGCATTGGACAGATCGCCGGCAGCTTCTACTACCGCGAACTCCGTGTTTGCGTCCACTTTGCCGGCCTTAATGCGAACCCCTTCCACTGGAGACACCTGGTAGTACGCTTGCCTCCATCGATGGAAGGTGGGTGCCGTCAGGCTGGAGAGACCCTGCATGTCCGTCGCTGTCGACGGCCGTGTCTGAGAATAGGCGCTGTAACCGGCACGGAATTCCCCACACTTCGAGCACCCCTGCCATGTCGGCGTCCATCGAAGGTAAGCGTCGGTGAGGCCACCGGCGAGTGGCGTCCCAACAGCATCCCTGTTGCCGCCGATCACTTCGAACGTGTGGGAGACGCCCAGTGTGAGTCCCGCAGCCTCCAGCACCCGCTGGGTCTTGCGAGCGGGGGACACTCCATGATCAATCAAGTCTTGAGCGCTCGCCGGGGACGACATGACAGTTATCAGGCTAGCGATTCCGAGAAACCGGACAACGAGCTTGCACACTCGGCCCTGGCGGCGCGTGCTCTGCACGAAATTCACATTTGGCTTGTCGGTTAATCCGCGAGAGCCAATAGAAAATAATTCAAATTAGGCCAGCCCGGTCCACTTCCAGCCGAAGCAATACCTCTGCGTTCGACCGGTGAGTCAGGTGCGTAGGATTCTTCACCATCGAATCACTCACCGCAGAACGAGTTTGGTGAACAAGTCTTCGAACACCGCCTCTGGCGATTCGCACAGACCGCAGTGAACGGGCGAGACCTGCACGATGGTGCTGCGCGGCGAGACCAGCCAGTGAAATCGCTGGCGTCGCGACAGTTGCGCAATGGGTCCCGCATCCGCGTCACCCGCACAGATCTTCGGGAATGTTGACAAGTGCCGGCAGGTCTCTTCCACGTCGAGACCAGGGCAGAGGTCGCGCCACAGACGCTCATCGCAGTGTACCCGGGCTTCCAGAAAGTTCAGTGTCAGACAGTGCAGGATCAGACCGGCGTTGATGAATTCGGCGCGTTCCACTCGGGGAACAATGCGCAGGATGGCGTAATCAAATGAGCTGCGTTCGAGCACGCTCCGCCTCCTCTGTGAAGATACTCGCAGATTCCAGCCGGCGGAGGAAAAACTCCACATACAGCGCGCGCTTTTCCTGGGGCGTTGGAGCGTCCGGTTCAGGCAGCAGCCACTCGTCAGGCACCGCGTCCAGAATGCCTGTAAGCACATCCGGATTGATCCGCGGCGTCAGCCGTGCCGCCGCGTCGACGATCGACGAGGCATGCGGCAACAGGACATGCTGGCGGATCGGCGCGAAAGGGCTTAGCGCCGCTTCATGGATCGCGCCGAAACCCGTCCAGTTGTAGTGAAAATACAAGGCCGCGCCGTGGTCAATGCAGTAGAGTTTGCGGTGCCACCACAGCAGATTCGGATTGCGGGCCGTACGGTCAACGTTCGTTATAAAGGCGTCCAGCCACACGATATCCGCCGCAGCCGCAGCATCCGGAAATAACCTGGCGGCCGCGTCAAACATGAAAGAACCCGGGAGATAATCGATCCCCAGATTAATTCCGGTGCTTTTCTGGAGTAATTCGCGGATTTCGTAGTCCGGCTCATTGCGTCCGAGCGCCGGATCCACGTCAACGCAGACCACGTCCGGCACCAGCAGCCCGAGCGCCCGCGCCAGTTCGCAGCCGATCAGGTCCGCGGTAAGGGCAAGAACTCCCTGCCCCGCCCCGCGGAACTTGACGACATACAGGCCCAGGTCGTCCGCCTCGACAATGGCAGGCAGGGACCCGCCCTCGCGCAGTGGCGTGACGTAGCGTGTTGCCGTAACCGTCCGAAGCTGCATCCTTCCAGCTAAGCCCGCCAGCGGCGGCCCAGGCCGAGCGTCTTCTTCGCGTACTCGATACTGCGCTCCACATGGTTCCGCTGCTGAAATTTGATGGCCTCTGCAAAGGCGGGGTTCTGTCCTGTCTGCAGATCCTCAATCACCACGTGGCCTTCATACGGCCCGCCTTTCTTCGCCAGCGCGAGGAACCGGGCGAACTCGGCGGCACGGGCTTTCGGGTACAGTTTCCAGAAATCCTGCTCCAGGTACGGCAGAATATCGGGCGGTCGGCCGGTAATCGGTTTGATAAATACGTGGACTTTCGGAGTCAGCACACGGGCTTTCGCCATCAATTCCTTAAAATCGACGTTGCCTTCGCCAAGAGGTACCCACTGCACCGCGACTCCGCGCTTGTGTTCGTACACCACCGAATCCCGCAAGTGGAGCGTGACCACGTAAGGCGCCAGTGTTTCCAGCGTGGTCAGGGGATGCTCCAGCACGAACACCGGGTTCCCGGTATCCATGTAGATGCCGACATAATCCGGCCCCGCCGCCTCCACCAGATTCTTAAACTCCCACGCCTGGAAATCCTTGTGGACTTCGAGCGCGATCTTCATGCCGGCGTCCTTCACCTGACTCCGCACATCGCGAAAAATGGCCGCGACTTTCTCCAGCGTCTGCTCGTATGGACCGGGAGGAAGCAGCGCGCGGCCGCCGGAGATATTGCAGCGCACGACGGGCGACCCCATCGCCTGGGCGCGGGTAATCTGAAACCGCATGTTCTCGACAGCACCGGCGTGGTTATCCGGGCTCTTGACGAACACACCGCTGCCACCCGTTTCCAAATACAGCCCCAGGTCCTTCGCCATCGCCTTCACTTCCGACCAGTGCGAGGCCTCGCGCAGACCGGGATCGATGGAATCCTGCAGGAAAATGGCGTCGAGCTTCTGGGCGGCGGCGTATTCCAGCAACTGGCGGTCATTCCACCTGAGAGCTCGAAGGCAGTAGGTGTTAAAACCCATCGGCATGGGCTGGTTTGCCTGCGCGGCAGCCGGAAGCGCAGTGGCCGCGGCTCCTGCCGCAGCGGAGACGAAGGTACGGCGTGTCATCGCCCGTCATGCTAACACGCGGCACCCCGATCCCGTCTAAAGTAGACATCATGGTTCAGGACCTTCGCCAGTCGCTTCGCAACATCACAGCGTTCCCCTTGTTCTCCTCGATTGTGGTGCTGTCTCTGGCGCTGGGAATCGGCGCCAATACCGCGGTGTTCTCCCTGCTGGATCAGGCCATACTCCAGACACTTCCAGTGAAAGACCCGCAGCGCATTGTGGTATTTCACGGCGACAGCAAGAACCTGCGCGGCACCGCTTCCAGCGACAACTACGAGTCCGTGTTTTCGCTCGATATGGCGAAGCAGTTTCGTGCGCGAACCGATTTGTTCGATGGCGTAGCCGTTCGTGGCGGCATGCCCCGCGTAGTATTGAACGGCGCCAACAACGAGTACGTCGCGATGGAGGCCGTCTCTGGCAACCTGTTCTCCCTCCTCGGCGTGGAAGCGACACTCGGACGCGCGATCCTGCCTGAGGACGACGGGGCTCCCGGCGAGCGCCCGGTCGCGATGCTCACCCATTCCAGCTGGCTCGAACGATTCGGCGGCGACCCAAAGATCGTGGGCCAGACCATTCGTCTGAATGGCCTGCCCTTCACCGTGGTCGGCGTGCTGCCAGCGACGTTCTGCAGCGCCGTCCGTGGAAACAAGCCCGATGTGGTGGTCCCGATTTCCATGCAGCGGCAGCTCTATCCCGACATGGATGGCACAGCGCGCGATGTTCGCTGGGTGAACCTGTTCGCCAGGCTGAAGCCCGGCGTATCGGCGGCTCAGGCCACCAGCGCCATGCAGCCGACCTGGATCGGAATTCTGGAAGGCCTCTCGTCCGTCAGGGGGAAGGCGCAGGACGACACGACGGTCCGGCGCATTGAGGTGATCGACGGCAGCCGGGGCATCAACCCGCTGAACCGTAGCCTGCGAACTCCGCTGCTGATCCTGATGGGCACGGTCGCAACAGTGCTGCTGATCGCCTGTGTCAACATCGCCGGGCTGTTGCTGGCGAGAGCCGCCGCACGACAGCGCGACATCGCGATCCGCCTCAGCCTTGGCGCGGGCCGTCTGCGGATCCTGCGCCAGTCACTGGTGGAGAACTTCGTGCTCGCGGCGGCAGGTTGCGGGCTCGGTCTGGTGCTGGCATCGGCAATGACCCAGGCATTGCTCAAGCTGGCAACGGACGGCGACTCCACCCTCGCCCGGCGCTGCAACTGGCTGGAAAGGATCTGGCGAGGTCATTGCAGAACCGGTCGCTTTCCGCGTCCCACGCGACGGTTCGAAAGCTGCTGGTGGGCGCGCAGATTGCGCTCGCGACACTGCTGCTGTTCGGCGCCGGCTTATTCCTTCGCAGCCTCAACAACCTGATGCGCGTCGATCCCGGCTTTCGGACGGAACGCCTGGTGCAGTTCGACATCAACCCCGGGCAGTCGGGGTCCGCGGCTGCAGTCGTTGCCTGGCGTGACCGCGGCGGGCGGATCGAACCCAGGGCCGATGAGCGGGAGTGAGCGCAGCTCCAACCTGACGGTGGAGGGGTATGTTCCACCGCAGGGTGAAGAGGCCGGAGTGTCGCAGCACACCACCGTACCGGGCTTTTTCCGAACGCTCAGCACACCGCTGCTGGCGGGCCGCGACTTCACCGAAGGCGACCGTGAGGGCGCACCCCAGGTCGTCATCGTCAACGAAGCATTCTCGAAAAAGTACTGCCAGGGCAACGCGTTGGGCCGGAAAATCGCGTGGGGATCGGGGAAAGTGGTGCCGAATGTCGAGATTGTAGGCGTGGTGAAAAATGTGCGGAAGGGCCTGCGGGACGAGGCTGCTCCCGACATCTACATCCCGCACGGTCAGGAGCCTCGACTGTTTCAAATGACCTTCTACCTCCGAACCGCGGCCGAGGACGCCAGCATCTCCAACTCGATTCGGGCAGCGGTGCGGTCCATTGATGGGAACGTGCCGGTGGATGAGATCAAGACCATGCGGGAGCGCATCAACTCCGCCGCCGCGGCCGACCGCGTACTGGCGATCCTGTGCACTTCATTCGCCGGCGTGGCCGTGCTGTTGACCGCGCTCGGTGTATATGGCGTGATTGCATGGACGGTGGCACGGCGAACTCACGAAATCGCCCTCCGCATCGCGCTGGGAGCGCTGCCGGCCGGGTGCTGGCACTGGTGATGCGAGAGCTGGCAATAGTTGCCCTGGTGAGCGTCACCGCTGGCGCCGGTCTCGGGTGGCTATCGGGCGACTTCGCAGGATCGAAACTCTACGGCGTACAGGGCCGAGACGTGCCGATGCTCATCACCGCGGTACTGCTGAGCCTCACGGTCGCGGCCGCCGCTACCGCGATACCGGCGTTGCGCGCGACCCGCATCCAGCCTGCCACCGCGCTGCGCGAGGAATAGGGCTCGCTCGTCATTTCATTTGTTTCAGATGAACGGTCGCGACATCCCACATGTACCCGCCGGCGTTCTCGAACCGAGGCTCGGCCGCAAGGGCGAAGTGTCTGCGAGCGTCGGCGCGCAAACCCTGGGCTTCGTACCACATGGCGATATACAGATGTGCGGAAAACAGCGCTTCCTCCCGAGTCCCGGCCACCGACAGCACATCGGCAGGCTTCAGCTCTCCCCGGTACAGGCGGTAGATCTCGCGCATCGGCATACGTGGGTCGGGGCCGACAGGCAACAGGGCGGCACGGGCTTTGGCCGGAGTCGACTGGCGGGCGACGCACAAATAATGCCACGCCGCGTTCTCCACGTCGTCGGGATTCACAGTGCGGTGCGACTCGAATTGCAGCCGGCAGTCCTCGTACCGGCCGACGTAGTACAGCGCGATACCCCGCTGCCAGAGCATCGGTGCACCGTCCGGAACCATGGCGGCGACGCGGTCGAACGCTTCGACCGACTGCTTCACGCGGCCGGCGCGAAAATCGTCCTGAGCCTGACGGTAGAGCCCCGCGGCATCGGGCGGCAGCCGGTTTTGAGCGAGAGCGACGCCACAGAACAGGAGAGTCAACAGACGGACAGGCATTTACGTCATTATGAGTGATATGGGAACCATTCGCCGACGCCGTGACAGCCGCGGCTTTTCGCTCATCGAGCTTCTGATCGTAGTTGCGATCATTCTGATTCTGGCCGCCATCGCCGCTCCAAAGCTGAATCAGAACCGCATGCAGGCGCAGGAAACCGCCGCGGTGAGTGAAGTGAAAACCATCCACACGGCTCAGACGCAGTATTACTCGCAGTTCGGCCGCTATGCGGCGAACCTCGCCGAACTCGGCCCCCCGGCTGGCGGACAGGCCGGTCCCAGCGGCGCCGATCTAATCCCCGGCGAACTGGCCAAGGGCGCTCACAGCGGCTTCAAGTACACGGTCATCGGCAATGCGCAGGGTTACTCGATTGTCGCGGTGCCGGAAGCCTTCGGCAACACGGGTCGGCGAACGTTCTACAGCGACCAGAGTCTGGTAATTCGGCAAAACTGGACCGCGGAGCCCGCCGGACCTACCAGTCCTGAACTTGGCAGCGCGACTAAGTAACCGACACACTGACGTTACAACACATACGCCGGGCGCGGCAAGGTGGTACGATTTCGCCCATGAATCGCGCCGCATGCGTTTGTACTCTCAGCTTGATGGCGTCGTTTATGGCCGCAGGCCAGTCCCCCGCAGACATCACGATTTACGAAGAGTACCGCCGGTGGCGGAATGCGGAGGGGGCAGCACTCCCGCAAGGTGACCCAGGTGAGAAGCAGTACCGCGAATGGCTGGTGCGGAAGGGCGTTTCGGCCACCGATGCCGACGCGCAGGTTCGCACGATTCAGGCGCTCGGCGACAAGGGCGAGACCGCCCGCTGGAACCGGATCCTGACCGCGCCCAGGCCGACCTTCAACACAAATTCCAACCACTTCCTCACGGAAATCGCAAAGACTCGCAAGCCGGGCACGGCTCTGGATGTGGGGATGGGGCAGGGTCGAAACGGTATCTGGCTTGCACAGCAGGGCTGGCAGGTCACTGGCTTCGACCCGGCCGAACAGGCGGTCGCACTGGCTCAGAAGACCGCCGCGGAAGCCGGAACCAGGCTGACTACCATGGTCAGGCGGTCCGAAGACTTCGACTTCGGCGAGAACAGGTGGGACCTGATCCTGATCTCCTACGCCGGTGGCCGAGACCTGACTGAGAAGGTCACCCGAGCCCTGAGGCCCGGCGGCGTGCTTATCATCACAGGCTTTCACCGCGACGCCACAAAGGGCCGTTCCATCGGTGGTGGAGTCGTGTTCGACACAGGCGAACTCCCTTCCCTGTTCCCAAAGCTGCGCGTGCTGCGATACGAAGAGCCGATTGGACGCGCCGACTTCGGCATGGAACGCGTCCGCCTGGTCAACTACGCCGCGGAAAAGCCAGCGGAGTAGCCTGCAGGTGGTGGGTCAGTTTGAGCATCGGCGTTTTTTTCGCGTCCGCCCGAACGAGGCTACACGAGAGATTCCCTGAACAGGCAGAAATCTTAGTTAGACTGCTTCGCTCTCGTCATCCTCTTCTTCGTCATCCTCTTCTTCTGAATCGTCGTCCGCGAAGGAGCGCAACGACTTCGCCCATTCCTTTACCAATTTATGCGTAATCCCAGATTCGATGTCTTTTCGGAAGTCGCAGTAGATTGCGCGCAAAAGTGGGACCTTCGCAATTGGGTCTTCAATCAGGCAGATGAGCCGCAGGCAGTCACGCGGATTCTTTCGAAGGTCACTGCTGGGGAGATCATACTTCCACACCTTTCCTTGCAAGTCTGGGTTCCCCGGCATCCGCAGTCGAGTTGCGTTGCAAGCGTTTTCGTAGTCGGACTCAACTTCTTGCACGAGCTTGCGCAGGTCGTTAGCGAGGTGGGGAAAGGTAGGGCGAGCCTTCTTCAAAAAGCGGCTTACCCTGGTACTCGAAGTGTAGTCGAGTTTACACGCAGCCAATTAACGATCCCTGCTGGGGACCGTTAGGAGTTTGTTGTCCTGTCGCTTCCGTAATCAGATCCCGCAACGCCTCCACAGTCTCTTCATCCAGAGACATATACAATCCTTCTGCGATACTCTGCATCCGTTCGTGCTTCTTGCTGATGGCCGTCCAGTAGTAGGAGAAAATGCTCCCAAACAGCCCGAGTTCTTCTGCTGAAGCTAACAGTTTGCAAAGACGACCATTAGACTGCGTTATGCTGTGCGCGATCAATCGGACTTGTTTGTCTGAAAGCGAATCCAGCGCGTTCGAATTCAAAACGCGAATGGTTTGGCCGAGGCTAGAGTCTAAAGCTCGAAGCGGCCACAATAGAGGGAGCGTAAGGAAGGTTACGAGCCACTTCGGGCGCGCATGGCGCCGAACGCCCGTGACGTTTTCACTTGCATCCCTGGTGTATTGATCAATGTCAGCAAAATACCCCGGTAACGCTAGCGCTGTTGTTGACATTGTGTTCTGTTCCTTGCTGACCATCTCAGCTTTTAGACGCGAGCCATCATCAGCATGGTTCGCTAAAGCCTCAGAGAGAGAGAGATCATACCAACAGGGCGGGAGGTTAACCAAACATGGATGTCCTCGCCTATCCCGCAAGAACTTGCTTCACACTAGTGTGCAGCAAGTTCGACAAGATTTCAACCGTCTTGTGAGTAGGTCCGATAGCGCCGAGAGGGATGGCTCCTGCCGATTCCACTCCTTGCCCTCCCCGTACCACTGACGCGCTTCGATGGTTCCCGCGTGCTGATCGGCTTCTGCCGCTTCCAGCAGCTCCACGACATCCGCGATCTCCCACAGCCGATCCGTCACGCCAGCAGCCATAGCCGGAGTAACGCGGAGCGTCTTATCGCGCGGACCGACCATAAAGCATGGAACCAGTTTCGTACCGCGTCCAGAGCGGTCCACGACCACACTGAAATACCAGCGTGGGGCGAAGCGCGGCGGGAAGTCAAGAGGGTCGGATTTCAAACTGACCCACTACCAGCCTGCACGTCTAAAAACTGAAACCGAAGCTCGCGTACAGGTTCACCCAGCGGTCGGCAGTCTCAAACCCGGGCAGTGCACCCAGCGGATCGCCACCCGTCGCTCCGCGCATCACTTTCACACCAGCACCAATGCGGAAGTGCTGCGCCCGGTCGACCGCCACGTCGACCCCGGCCTTTGCGTAGTACCCAACTCCGTCGCGCAGCGAGCACACCGGGCAGCTGACCCGAAAATTCGAGCCCTGGAACGGCTGGCTGAGCCGCTCGCTGTATCGCAGATACGCGCCACCGCCCCCGCCATAGAACTGAACCCGGTCCTTTGCGACGGGGAGAATCACGCGCCCGCCAAATGTAAGAAACTGTTGGTAATCGCGAATGCGAAGGCTGCCGAAATCGGTGTCGAGAAAGTCGCGCACACCGGCAGCGCCGAACAGCGTGTCAAACCCGACCTCCGGAGCCAGGTAAGGAATCAGGCGATAGTGGTAGTTAACCCCAGCGCCGAAGCTGTTGTTTAGCAGAGGCCGCAACTCACCGCGAGGCAAACCAGCCCCGGCGGTGACGCTGACGTTATGACGCCGGTACTCCTGCGCCGTCACATTCAGAGAGAAGATGCCCGTCCAGCAGGCCAGGGCCAGAGGTATTACCCTTCGCATATGCCCCTGGACGCGGCAGTATTACACCGAGTTACCCAACGTCGCCACTATTTTGCCTCAAGTTACAAGCCTCGCGATTAAATTTTGTAAATTTCAAAACCCGGCATGCCATCATGGGTTTACAGTATTGGTCCCTCTGTGACCGGGGAGTTCTGTTGTATGAAAATGACGAGAGTCGCTGCACTCCTGTTGGCTGGCACGGCGATGTTTACCAATGTCTCGGCGTTTGCAGCCGAGGACGACGAGTCCCAACTTCCGCTCGATGGCTGTAGCTTTCGGGCGAATCCCTCCGAGTTTCTTCAGGCTCAGTCCCGCGTGCGCCAGGAAATCTTCGAGAACGTGCGCAGATTCAAGAGTTCCGGTGCGCGCTCGGCAACTGTCAACAATGCGTCGGCTATGGTTCGAAAGAACTTCGTCGACGACGAGATCTTCGGTCAACTCGAAACGGCTGGCATCCCGGCCGCCGACCTGACCACCGATGCTGAATTTGTTCGGCGTATTACGTTAGACCTTACCGGCAAGCTGCCAACACCTTCCGCTCTCCGCGAGTTCGTCAGTTCCGATTCCAGCCTGAAGCGCGAAGACCTTATTAACCGCCTTCTTTATTCTCAGGAATTTAGCGACAAATGGTCGACATGGTTCGCGGATCTGATTCAGAACACGGAGCGCCTGTCCACCAGCCAGAGGGCACCACAAGTCGAGGGCCGCAACGCTCTCGACTTACATATCCGGAACTCCTTCCAGAACAACATCTCCCTGAAGCAGATGGTGACGGACCTGCTCACCGGTAAGGGCAACAATTACTTTATTGAGAATGGGCCGGCCAGCTACATGGTGCTCTGGAGCACGGCGATGGGGCCGAACCAGGACACCTACGACATGCTGTTGTCACGCACAACCGCTCAGTTCCTCGGCGTGGCGCACTATGACTGCGTCCTTTGCCACAACGGACGCGGTCACCTTACCGGGATCAGCGCCTGGGGTGAAAAAGCCCTTCGGTCGGATGCGCAGCGCATGGCCGCATCGTTCTCGCGAGTCCGCCTGGTTAACGGCGCGCCAGCCGGTGCCAGACAGTACATGGACCCGCTGTTCAACAGCACCGACGTGCAGGACGCCGCAACCGGCACTTACGACCTGAATACGAATTCCGGAAACCGGCCGAATCGCGTTGCAGTCGGCACGGAGCGTTCGCTCACTGCGGAGTATCGCGATGGATCGAAGGCACCGGCCACTGGCAAGACGTGGCGCCAGTTCTACGCCGAGAAGCTGGTAAACGATCCGATGTTCGACCGCAATTTCGCCAACCGCCTGTGGAAAGCATTCTTCGGTATGGGGCTGGTGGACCCTGTGGACACGCTCGACCCGGACCGCCTCGATCCTAAGAATCCCCCGCCCGCTCCGTGGACCCTGCAGGCCACCCATCCCGAACTGCTGGAAAAGCTGGCGAAGCACTTCGCCGAAAGCAATGGGGACCTCCGAAGCACGATCCGCCTGCTAGTCGCATCCAACGCATATCAGCTCAGTTCGGATTACAACTACGAGTGGAAATACGAGTACCTCACCCAGTTCCCGCGCCACTATCCGCGGCGGCTGGACGCTGAAGAAATCATCGACGCCATCGCGCTGGCCACCGGTTCGGTGCAGCGCTACACATGGCCCATGGTCAACAATCAGACCGTGGCTCAGGGCTCGGCACTCCAGCAGAGCGACCCCGTGGAATCGGCGTACAAACTGCCCGACGTCAACGAGCCTCGAAACAACGGCGCCGTGCTGCAGTTCATGGCTTCGTTCCTGCGAGGCAACCGCGACACTGCCTCCCGGTCGACCTCTGGGTCTATCATTCAGCAGTTAAACATGATGAATGACAATTTCATCACCAGCCGCGCGAAGACAACCGGCACCACCGCCTCACCCGTGCTGGCCGGCTATCTCAAATTCGCCGATAACGGGTCAATTATTGACGATATGTGGCTGCGATTCCTGGGGCGCGTCCCAGTGGAATCGGAACGCAACAAGGCGCTCACCTACATGCAGCGGGCTACAAACCGGAACGCTGCCATTGAGGACCTTGCCTGGGCTTGCATGAACAAGCTTGACTTCCTGTTCAGTTACTAAGGAGCGCCACTATGAAGACGAATCGTTTCGGATTTGACTGGTCTGGAATCCGCGGAACGCACTTCTGGGCGCGTCCGCAACTGAGCCGCCGCATGCTGTTCCGGCATGCCGCTTCAGCGGTTGGCGGCTACTTCCTCATGCCGTCGCGGCCCCTGGAAAATGTCGCGCGAGCCGCGGGCCGCACCATCGGGACCGCGAAGAACGTGATCTTCGTGCTGCTGGCCGGCGGCCCGAGCCACGCCGATACATTTGACCTCAAAGAGGGCGCATGGACGCCTTCGTTCCTTGCGCCCACCTCCTACGGCGACGTCCGGTGGCCCCAGGGAATTATGCCGACGCTGGGCCAGAACATCAATGACATCGCGCTCGTTCGCTCCGTGCGATCGTGGGCGGCCGTGCATCAACTGGCGCAGGCGTGGATTCAGATCGGCCGCAACCCGGTATCGGGTCTGGCCCGCATCGCTCCGCACATCGGGTCGGTGGTATCGCTCGAACTCGGAAAGCCGAAGCAGAATCTACTCCCCGCGTTCGTATCGCTGAACGTGACCACGGGTCCCGGGCCCGGTTACCTGCCGCCCGAGCACACCGCGTTCTACATCAACGGCCTGAATGGCACCGGCTTGCCGAACAGCACGCATCGCGACGGACAGCCGGCGTTCGACCGCCGTTATGCACTCGTGGCCGACCTCGACGGGGAACAGCGCAGCGGCGATCCTCGCGGCGCCTCGTATGTGGAAATGGCTTCGTTTAACGACAGCGCAAAGCGGTTGATGTACAACAACACCGTCAACAGCGCTTTCGTTTACGACACCAATACGCGCAATCGCTTCGGCAACACCGGGTTCGGCAACGCCTGCATCGTGGCGCGAAACCTGATCAAAGCCAATCTCGGGACCCGGTTCATTCAACTGACGCTGGGTGGATGGGACAACCACGTCAACATCTATCAGCGCAACGCGAACCTCGAAGCGGCCACACGGCAACTCGATCTCGGCGTCGGCAATCTGATTAACGATCTGCGCGGGCCCGATCTCGACCAGACCCTGATCGTGGTGATGGGTGAATTCGGCCGCACCGTGGGCACCGTGAACAACACCGCGGGCCGCGATCACTTCCTGCAGCAGTCCGTCATGTTCGCGGGCGCGAAAATCCGGGGTGGGCGAGCCATCGGTGCCACGGACGCAACAGCCTCCCGCATTCTCGAGACCGGCTGGTCAAGGGACCGCGAGATTCGGGCCGAGGATATCGAAGCCACCATCTACTCGGCACTCGGAATCGACTGGACCACCATTCGTCGCGACGATCCACTCGGCCGTGGCTTCGAGTACGTGCCGTTCGCAGACCGCGACCTTTACGGCCCCATCAACGAACTCTGGGGCTAAGGGTTCAGGGGAAGAAGCCGGCGCCTCTCGCCGCGAAACGAGAACCAGGCGTTTGCAATGGCAGGAGCGGCGAGGGTCACAGGAGCCTCGCCGGCACCTCCGGGCGGCAGATCGCGCCGGTCGACGAGAATTACCCTGAAGCTTCCCGGAACATCGCTGAATCTGGGCACCCGGTACGCACTCAGTGAACTATTGATAATTCTTTCCGAATTCCACTTAATTCTCTCGGAAAGCGCAAAGCCGAGACTCTGAATAAACCCGCCTTCCAGCTGATTGTGGAGATTACCTGGATTTAAAGCCGCGCCAAACTCCGCCACCACCACGGCCTCCACCACCAGGATTTCCCCCTCCGCGCCTTCCTCGACGCGCACCATCGACGCCATTCGCGCATTCTTTTCGATGTTGAGCGAGACACCCTGCCCCTTCGGCTTCTTCCCCCAGCCGAACGCATCAGCCGCACGTTTCGCGACATGGATCAGACGCTCATCTTTGATATGAAGCAGCCGGTACTTCAGCGGATCAGCCACGGCAGCCACGGCGCACTCGTCCATGAAGCTCTCCCGCGCAAACGTATTCGCAGCCGCGGCCAGCGACCGGTACGAGCCCTGCCGCAGACTCGACTCCGTGCTCCGATGGAATCCGCACCAGTAGTCGGAGAACGCATACGGCGGCTTCAGACCGCTGGCGCCCGAGTTGTAGTTGTGGTGCTCCCACGCCTCAATGCGCCCATCCGGTGCGAGCGCGGCCTTCATCTCCAGCACCGCAGCCGGCCGGAAGTACGCGCGCTCGAACTCCTCCTGTCGACTCCAGGCAACGCGCACCGTGACGCCTGGCCGCAGCCGCGCAATCCGCGCCGCCTCAGTCTCCAGTTCGCCCCTCTGCTTGCCGCCAAATCCAGAGCCTGTATCGCGAGCGATGATGCGGATATTCCGCGCCGGGATGCCAGTTGCCCGAGCCACATCCTCCCGAACCAGAAACGGAGCCTGCGTCCCTGACGTGATGGTGAGCTTGCCGTCCTCAAACAGCGCGACGCACGCCCGGCACTCCAGCGGCACATGGGCAATTGGGTCCGTTTCGTAAACCGCCGAGTGCACCCTGTTCGCCTCACGAATCTTCGACACAGCCGAGCCCACATCAAACAGCGCCGGATATTTCACCTTTGGATTCGGGTCCGGCTCCCGCGCCGTCTCCCGTAACCGCCGAAAGTAGACATCGCGAAGCGGCAATTCCGCCGCAGTCCACTCCACCACCGGCTCGGCCGCCGACCCGATCACCGCCACGGTATTGCCGTCACGCAAAGCCGACTCAGGCGCGGACTTCACAGTCGCCGAGTACGCCACCGGCCGCACTACCCTCGCCTGCAACATGCCGGGGACCTTCAGATCGCTGGCATACTTCAGGCGGCCCGTGACGATGTCGCGCCCATTCACCGCATGCACCGACTGGCCCAGCGTCTTCCAGTCTTTCGGAGCCGTCTCCGGACTCGCCACGCTAACCGGCTGATCCCACGCTGCCTTTTTCGCCAGAGCAGGCAGGTCGGCCCTGTCGAGCCTGGCCGCGGCTGGAAGGTCCCCCGCAGTTAGCAAAATAGTGCGCAGAATAGCCGCCGCTTTGCGCACCAGCGGCACCGTCTCCGGGGTTGTGGAGGAGGCCCACGTACCGCCATCGTCGGGAGTCAAAGCCGTGTCGCCCATCACCACACGGACGCGAGCCACGGGCAGCCGCAGTTCCTCGGCGACACACTGCGTCAGCAGCGTCCGGCTTCCCTGCCCCATGTCCATCTTGCCGGTGAGCAGCGTCACCAGGCCGTCATCGCCGATGAGGAAGCGCGAAGACAGCCGCGGTTCCTGCTGCTGCTGCGCCTGCAAAGTCAGCAGGAATCCCGAGCCCAGCAGCAGGCAAGCCTCGCGGCGGGTCATGCTGGCCCGCACCGACTCACTCCAGAGCCAGCCGCTGGCTTCGGGCGGAAGCTCCGTGCGAAGCCGGTACGCCAGTTTGAATTCGTCGTTCACGGCACTAACTTATCAGGAGATCGATCAGTCCGGCAGGGCACAACGCAGGGTCCGTTTCCACCCGGCTCCGCCAAAGCAGTGGAGCCCGTGTCCCGTTCGCCTCCACAAGCTGTGCCGGCAGAGCAGCGTAATCGGACGCAGGCACCGTAAAAATCCAGGCCCTTTCGCGAACCACTCGACCCCTCCACATCCAGACATGGTCCATAAATCCGAGCGAGTGGATGCCCTTCAGCGCAATATCAAGCTCTTCCAGAATTTCGCGGCGTATCGCCTGCTCCGGCGATTCTCCCGCCTCCACACCTCCGCCGGGAGGCCGGTGGAGCACAAATCCGCCCACCGGATCGTGCAGTTCCGCCACCAGAAAGCACCCGTCCTCGCGCAGAAAAACACAAAGGGCCGCGTCGCGGATTTCCTCCTCGACACGGCCCTTTGCAGACAACGTCAAAAAACTTTACCGGCGCGGCGCCCGTTTGGAGAACAGCGTCAGACTGATCAGGAAGGCGACCAGTGCGCCGCCAATGATAATCATGATCTGCTGAAATTCGGCCTTGCCGCCATCGAATGAATACGGCCGAAGCAGAAACCCGCGGACCAGTACAGCCAGCATGGCGAATGCCCACACCGGGAACAGGTATCTGAAGATCCCTGTTATCGCAAGAATGATGCTTGCGATGCCAATGACGGCGCCGCCGATAAGCCAGGTGGTCAGAGCTTCACCGCTCCACGGCAGGAACGGCATCTGAAGCGTGTTGTGGCTGGTCAGCGCGACGATCGAAATACCCAGTAAATACAGGGCAAAGACCAGGTGGTACAGATACGCGATGAGACGAAGAATTCTTGCCACCAACGTGGTTGACAACCTCCTGACTCGAAGAAGGACGAGAGATGCCGGGCACGGCAGTGTTGCCGAAGCTCCGGGGTACAACTTGAGCGAAAGGTAATTGTATCAGCAGTACGAACCAGGTCACTTATATGCGGCAATCCCTGTGACACGTTCCCCTATCACCAGCGTGTGAATGTGGTCCGTGCCCTCGTAAGTCCGCACGGTTTCGAGATTGCACATGTGGCGCATCAGAGGATACTCGTCCATAATGCCGTTGCCGCCCAGCAGGTCGCGGGACAGCCGGGCGCACTCCAGCGCCATGGTCACGTTGTTGCGTTTCAGCATGGAGACATGGGCCGGATCCAGCCGGCCCATGTCTTTCAGCCTGCCCGCCTGAAGCGCAAGAAACTGAGCCTTGGTGATCTCCGTGATCATGTCGGCGAGCTTCTGCTGAACCAGTTGATGCGACGCGATGGGCCGGTTGTCGAACTGCTTCCGGTCGATGGAATAAGTGCGGGCCGTCTCAAAGCAGTCCATCGCGGCCCCAATCACCCCCCAGCCAATCCCGTATCGAGCCTGCGTCAGGCAGCTCAGCGCCGACTTCAGCCCTTTAGCTGCCGGCAGCACGTTAGCCTCGGGAATGCGGCAGCCGGAAAAACTGAGGCTCGACGTGACGGACATGCGCATGGACAGCTTGCCGTGCAGGTCGGACGCCGCGAAACCTGGGGTGCCGCGCTCCACCAGAAAGCCCTGAATCCCAGCGTCGGTGCGCGCCCACACCACCGCGATATCGGCCACGCTGCCGTTCGTGATCCACGTCTTTTCCCCGTTGAGGACCCACTCTGACCCGTCGCGCTTCGCCGTGGTGGTCATGCCACCCGGGTTCGAGCCGAACTGCGGCTCCGTCAACCCGAAGCAGCCGACCGCCTCGCCCGACTGCAGGCGCGGCAGCCAGCGCTCCTTCTGTTCATCGGTGCCAAATGTGTAGATCGGGTACATCACCAGCGCACCCTGCACCGACGCGAAACTGCGCAGCCCGGAATCGGCACGCTCCAGTTCCTGCATGATCAGGCCATAAGAGATGTTGTCGAGCCCGGCGCAACCGTAGCCCTCAAGGGTCGCACCGAGGAACCCCAGATCGCCCATTTCGCGAATTAGCTCCGATGGGAATCGACCATCGCGCCAGGCCTCGCGGACCAGCGGCATAACGCGCTCGTCCACAAAGCGTCGGGCCGTCTGTCTGACAAGCAGCTGATCGCTGTTCAACTGCGAGTCGAACAGCATATAGTCTACGCCTCGGAATGCCATCAAGCTCATAGTAACCGCTGGACGATGCAGTTATTAGGCCCTTGGCAAGAACCTCGAAAAATGCTGCCCGATGGTTCCTCGCGTTCTTTGTGGTTGTGGTGCTGTGCCCCGTTCGCTACTACTCCGCGCAGGCCGGCCTCGACCCGTCCTGGGCGGTCTCACTCAACCAGTTCCAGGTGGACGGCGTGTTGTTCGGCCGCGACGTCCTGCTGACCTATGGGCCGCTCGCGTACCTGATTTTTCCCATGCCCTGGGGCTCGAACCTGGAGCAGGGGATCGCGTTTCAGCTCCTGCTGTGGGCAGCGTTCGGCGCCACCATCGGGTACCTGGTCGCGCGAAACCGCGCTGGCCTCACCAACCTCGCCATCGCCGCTGTCTGCGTCCCGCCTGGAGTGCGGCTCATTCACGAATTCGGATATGCCGGACCGGATTTCTTTCTGGAATTTCTGGTGATTTTCTGGCTGGCATGCGCGGTGCAAGTCGAAAAGAAATTCTATTATCTGGCCTGTGTGGGAGCGGTACTACTGGCTGGAATCAAACTCAGTACGGCACTCGGAGCACTCTCGGCGATTCTGCTGCTCCCGATTCTCCTGGCACTGATCCGCCACCGCGACGCACTCCGCTTCGGTCTCGCATCGTGGGTCGGCGTGCCTGTTGTATTCGCCGCCCTGTTTCGCGTCTATTCGGGAAGCTGGTGGGCCGTCGGACGATATCTGCGTTCGGCACTCGACTTCTCCTCAGGCGGCGGCATGGCACTGAGCCTCACCGGCCCAGCCACGCCTGTGTACGCGGGCCTGTTGATCCTGCTCGGCTTTGCAGTGCTGGCACTGGCGCTTTGGTGGCGAGGCGAGAAACACCTGGCGGCCTTCGCAGGCGCACTGGCCGGGCCGCTGTTTCTGGAATTCAAGCATTCCTTCATGCGCCAGGATAGTCACGTCGGGATCCTGTTCACGTTCACACCACTCCTGTTACTGACGGTGCTCTGCTTCGTACGATTCGAGTTCGCCGGTCCGTCCCGCCGCTCAGCGGGTCCGGTCCTTGCCGGCTGCGCTGGGTTGGCCTTGATCCTGGCGCCCTGGTTTCTAATAGTCGGCCTGCAGGACTACCAGGCGGGCACGCGTTTGTTTCCCGGCAGGACAGTCACCGACCTGTTCTCGTTCTCCAGCCTCAAACAGCGACTGATCGCCGAGTCGCAGGCCGGACTGGCACCGGATCGACTTTCCCCGGATCTCATGGCTCGACTGGAAGGCCGAACTGTCACCATCTATCCCTGGGAGACCGCCTATGCTGCCGCGAATGTCATGCGGCACAAGCCCATGCCGACATTCCAGGCATACCTGGCGTATACCCCCTGGCTGGACGCCCTGAATGCGGAGTTTTTCGCCGCCGGGTCCCGCCCCGATGTGGTCCTGTTCCACTGGGACGCCATTGACGGGCGGCACCCGCTGCTCGATTGCCCGTCGACGTTCCTGGCGATTTACCTGAACTACGAACTCGAACACAGGTTCGGTCCACTCTTGCTTTTGCGAAAACGAACCCAGCCGCTCGCAGCCAAAGCGACCCAGGTGAAACAGCAGCAGACAGGATGGGGCGAATCCGTGCACTCGCCAGTACAGGACCGCATCGCACTCGCACAGTACCTGACGCTGAGCGGACCAGGCGGACATGTGTTCGGCGTCCGCGTGCCTCCATTGGTCCTTGATGCGCCGGTCCCGCTCAACATCGTACCCATGGATCTTGACGACGCGGAGAACCTCTTCGCCGGCAGGCCGTTGAGGGAGAGGTTCGACACAGTGGCTCTGTCCGGCCCAGGCAGGCGGTCCTTCCAGTCGCCGCTGACCGCCACGCTGCTCCGCCTCGACCTGCCCTCGCCGCCGCCCGGAACCGAAACGCCGCCCAGCATGTCCCTCTCACCGGACAAGATGGAGCGCATGATGCTGGAACGGGTAAACCGACAGGGCGTCAGCGACATCTCCGCCCGTGAGACACTGCCCGTCTCGGGCGAAAATGGGTTCGTTTCGGTGGAAGGCTGGGCCGTGTGGAATTCCTGGCAGGCGGCGGCCCCCCGCGCATCGGCGATCACACACTCACCTTCCGCATCGACGACGCTCAGTAACGGTTTCGAACCCGGGGCACGGTCATAACGGCGTCTATGAACGGAGCCCAAAATGGCAGATACGCTGGTTGTGGAACTGATCGAGAAACAGAAGGACTGGCTGGAGCCGCTCGCCGACACGCTGCAAAGCAATGTGGAAGCGGCGTTCGAATCCGGAGGTGAGGTGGGCCAGAAGGTTCAGGCGGTGCGAGCGAGGGGCGCAGCTCATCGTACACGCGATCATTCCCGATGTTCCTGATGATTTTCACTTGGCCAAAGCTCTACGGAAACTGGCTAGATATCACAAACGTGGCATTGCTTCAGCCGGCGCGTCGCTGCGCTTCGGGATGCGCTGAATTTCCTTGCCATGTTGCTGACGGGCCAGGTCAAGTTCATACGCGCTCTGAAGGTTCATCCAAAAATCAGCCGACATGCCGAAATACTGGCTGAGGCGCAGGGCCGTGTCGGCCGTCACGTTCCTCTTTCCCGCGAGAAGTTGATAAAGGCGGTTCGGCGGAACCTCGATGACGTCGGCGAGCTTCTTCGCCGTCAGACCGATCTCCTCCAGCTCGTCGGCGAGGATTTCTCCGGGGTGAATGGGTGTGCGTGCCATGGTGTTTCCTTTCGTTTAGTGGTAGTCCACAATTCCAACGTTCGATGGGCCAGGCTCATCCCTGGCCCATTTAAAACAGATGCGCCACTGGGCATTTATCCGAATAGAATACTGGCCTTTGCGGTTTCCCTTCAAGGCTTCCAGACGATTGGAGTTGAGCGCGGCCAGATCGTTGAGCGAGGCGGCCGCGTCGAGAATGCGCAAACGCTTCTCGGCCTGGCGGCGGAACGGTTCCCAATGACGGACCTTTTCGCCAGCTGCGAGCCTTTCCGTGTCTCTGTCACGATAACTCCTTATCATCCAGTGGTATATATCATTATAGATGAGTGACGTCAAACGTACCACTTCTATCCTCTTTGTCTCTCCCTGCAAGGGACAGCCGCCCATCCGGGCCGTGCAGCCTTCAAGAGCCTTGCGCGGAACGGCCCCTCGGGCGCGGAAAAATTCCAGCAAGTCAGAACGGGACACAAGCCCGCGATACCGTCCCAGACTGGATTCCATAATCCGAACACCAAAAACCATTTGTCCCATCTTCTGTTTCGACGTAATATAAAGGACGTTATCTTATATCCAACTGAGCCCCGATGACCGCCACGCCGCCTCTTCCCATAAAGCCCCTTCCGGACCAGATTATCCATAAGGAGGAGGCGGAGATGTTGCCGGCCGTCTTCACCCGGTCGGGCGACGACGGTTGAAAAAAGCCGTATCGTTGACCGCGGTCTCGGTCCGGAGAATAAGGCCGAACTTGTCGTACAGTTTGAGTGAAACCGGTCCCAGGTGAGTGGTCTGTTCGTCATCCATGCTTACCGTGCCTTCTTGCTCAGGGTGTCGCCAGTGGCGTTGCTAATGGTAAGTGATCGCCGTTCTGGCCACCACGATGACGGCGCGACCCCGTGCCGCATCCCTCGCGCTGAGCGTCACTCCCGCGGGCCCACTTTGCCGGTCCACCGTCATGCCTGCCTCGCGGAATTCGGATTCGTAGAAACGCGCGACCTGGGCGACGGAATCAGCGGTGGAGAACGTAAATGAGCCCCCCTGCGACGGTTCGGAATCCTCGATACTCGGGTATGCCGGTGCCCACGCAGGCATGCCGATTACTCCCACATGGACGGCGTCGCGTCCAATATCATTGAAATCCATGGTGATGATCTTGCCGGTCTGCTTGTCGCGCGCCGTCACCACCCCTGTTTTCTCATCCGTTGAGAGAATCTCCACGCCCCGGTTTCTCGCCTCGGCAAAGGTCTTCTCGTTGTCCTGATAGAAGTACCAGGCTCCGCCGAGCCAGATCACCAGGCCGAGACCGGTGAACCAGGGCCACCGCCGCTCTGGAACAGATTCAGCCCGGCTGCACGCTTCCCAAAACACGTAAACGAAAGGCCAGCTAATTGATGAACACTACACTAGCGAGCGTCAGGAACGGAGATCTGTCCTCCTTTGCTTGCGAAGCATCCCGCGTTCGTTCGGTCTCCGCCCTTCTGGTCCTGCTCCTGCCTTGCCGCTTCCAGGACAACAGCCCCACCAACCCTCTCCTGCAAATCACTTAGCCGACGCTGTCGTTCCTGATCGCTCCGCGCGGTATCCGTCATAATCCGGTCACGCTCCTGCCTGTACTCGGCACCTTTGGCCTCAAGCTCGCGCGCCGTGCGCTCGAACTCGTCCTGCCCATGATCGAGGTCTCTATATCGGCCGCTGTCCCTCGCTTGATCTTCCAGCGCCCGCCGTTGCTCCCGCCGCAGGAGTTCGGCAAGCTGCGCATCGGTCAGGATTTCCTGCACGGCACCTGGATGGGCCACCCTTTGCATGCCGCGCTGACCGACGTGCCTCTGGGAGCGTGGACGTCAGCTCTGGTGATGGATTCCATGGAGCAGATGACCGGGCGCGAAGAGTTCGGCGTGGCGGCCGACACCGCTGTCGCCATCGGACTGGTTGGCGCCGTGGCCGCGGCTGCCGCCGGGATCACAGACTGGCACAAGACCGACGCCAGCGCTCGCCGCCTCGGACTGATGCACGGACTGCTTAACGTCGGTGGTTCGGCGCTCTACGGCGCGTCGCTGGCGGCGCGACGCAGCGGCAACCGCTCCCTGGGGCAGGGGCTCTCGACGATGGGGTTTGTGGTGGCGATGGGTTCGGCCTGGCTGGGAGGACACCTCGCGTTCGGCGAACGGATCGGGATGGATCACTCCAAAGACATGGACCTGCCGAAGGAGTTTGCCCCGGTTCTGCCGGAGGCCGACCTGCCCGAGGGCGAAATGCTCCCACCTCGGCGGACCGTTGCATGAGGGCAAGTTTGAGGGCTGCGAGGTGGAGTGCCCATGGCACGGATCGCGGTTTTCGCTCGAGGACGGCAGCGTCCGGAACGGCCCCGCCGTGCACCCCCAGCCGCGCCTGGACGTACGGGTACGGGACGGTCAAATCGAGGTCAAAAAGTAGTACTTCACAGTGAGTAATGCGCTCCGGCGATACTGGTACCTGATGTTGCGCGCCGCATTGCTGGTCCTGCTCGTTCTAATGATTCAACCGGCCGCCACCGCCCAGACGGTGATGGCGTCGGAGCCGTTCGCCTCCACGTCGGGCGCCCTCCACGGCAGCAGCGGTGGCAGCGGCTGGGCCGGTCCCTGGGAAGTGCAGAACAGCAGCACGGCTCTCCCTGGATATGGGTTCGTTTCGCAAAATCCACTGTCCGCGAGTTCCGGGAGCTACGCCACTGGCGGGTCGAACTGGCAGAGCTCGGGCCGTCCTCTCGGCTTTACGGCAGGCACCGCCGGACAGACTGTTTACGTTTCCCTGCTGATGCGCAAAGATACGGCGGCCGACGACGACATGTCGGTCACCCTGCACTCGGGTTCCAGCCCGGCCTGGTTTGCCACCGGCTCGACGATCTCCGTTGGGTACTTCGGCGGAACACAGTACTGGTCCCTTAAGGTGAACGGCGCTCTGGTGCGGTCCACGGTCCCGATCACGGTCGGCCAGTCAGCTTCACTGGTAGTCCGCGTCACTTTTGGATCCACGAACGTGGTCAGCCTGTTCGTCGATCCGCCCGCATCTTCCCTGCCCGCGGCCGCTGCAGCGGAGGTGAGCACGGCGGCGTCAGTCTCATTTCGAAGCCTGGCGTTTTATGGCGGCTCAGGATCGGGCCAAAGCTCGATTGATGAGCTGCGCTTCACCGATGCCTGGTCGACGCCCGGCGCGAGTGTTCCAGCAGCGCCCACAGGACTGACCGCCACGCCCGGAGACCGGCAGGTCAGCCTGACCTGGAACGCCACGGTCGGAGCCACTGGCTGTCGCGTGTACGACATGTACGCCGGAGCACCCCGGCTGCAGGCCTCGCCAGCGACCAACAGCGCAGTAATTTCGGGTCTCACCAACCGCCAGAGCTATACGTTCTACGTGGTGGCCTTGAATGCGGCGGGCGCGGGCGCCCCTTCCGCTCAGGTGACCGCGGTGCCCGTCGGCCCTGTTCCGCTCGCGCAGCCAGCCCTTGGTACCAACCTCTCGACCATCACCGATTATTCCCGGGAGTGGCCGTTTGTCGACGCGTTTAAAATGGCGCGTCCCTGGATTTCGCAGGTGCAGGGCGGAGCCTGGGGTTCGGGTCCCGCGATTGCGACCGACGCCAACGGATGGCCGACGTCGCTGCAGCCCGGCCAGTACGTCGAGACCATCATCTTCGATAACGCGCTCGACGGCCGCGAGAGCTACCCCACCGGCAATTACACATTGCTCTACGACGGACAGGGAACAATTGGCTTCGATTTGCGAAGCGCCACCATCGTCAGCCAGTCGACGGGCCGCATGGTGGTGAACGTCCCCGGCGGAACGAATGGCATCTACCTGACGATCACAGCGACGAATCCGGCAAACCCGATTCGCAACATCCGCCTGATCATGCCCGGCTTTGAGAATTCGTACAGAACGAACCCATTTCACCCCTTGTTTCTGGCCAGACTGAAGAACTACAAGGTGCTGCGATTCATGGAGTGGATGCTGATCAACGGCTCCGAACAGAAGAACTGGGCCGACCGTCCGACCATCGCCGACTACACGTATGTGTGGCGTGGAGCGCCGCTGGAAGTCATGATTCAGCTTGCCAACGCGCTCGGCGCGACGCCGTGGTTCAACATCCCGGCGAAAGCGACGGACGACTACGTGACGCGCTTTGCCGGCGTGATGAAGGAGAAACTCTCGAAATCCCGTTCCTTCTACCTGGAGTATTCCAACGAAACCTGGAACAACGGGTTCTCCCAGGCAGCGTGGATCCGGCAGCAGGGAGTGGCAACTGGCCTCAGCACAGATCAGTATCTTGCTGGTGCGCTGTTCACGTCGCGGAGGTCGGTAGAGATCTTCGGCCGGTTTGAAACGGTATTTGCCGGGACTAGCCGGATGCGCCGTGTGATCGCCTCGCAGGCGGCCAACTCATGGACTTCAGACCAGATGCTCGGCTATCGGAACGCGTCTGCAAAGACTGACATGCTGGCCATCGCGCCCTATTTCAACTGCAATGACGAGGCCACGGGTGGATTCGGCACTCTCGGCGACCCGGCCACCGCATCGCAGGTTGCCCTGATGTCCGTGGAACAGGTCAACGACATCCAGTTGCAGCACATCCAGGGATGTGCCATGCAGCAGATGACGTCGAGCTCCGCTATCGCGCGCAAGTACGGCGTGAAAATGGTGGCGTACGAAGGCGGGCAGTCGCTGGTGGGCTACGGCGGCGCCGAGAACAACGCGGCCCTGACGTCGCTGTTTTCCGCCTCCAACCGAAGCACGCGCATGGGCTCGCTGTACAGCGAGTATTTGCAGAACTGGATCACTGCTGGCGGCGATCTCTTCGTGCACTTCACCGACGTCAACGGCAATACGAAGTGGGGCAATTT
>JAWXCM010000089.1:0-23612 GCA_034408745.1 Bryobacteraceae bacterium | reverse complement strand
CCGCGTCCCGCCCGGAACGAACAGCTCGAGCAGATCGAACCCGTCCGGAACAGGTCGCTTCGGCTGCATCGCGTGGATGATGGACAGCGGAATCACGATGGCGCGCGTCCACGACGACATCTGGTAGATGAAGTCGCCCGGAAGCAGCATCATCTCAGGCGGAACCGACGGGCAAAACTCGCGCGGGAACAGGCCGAAAAAGCTGAGGTTCAGCTTGACGTAACTGTTGGCCGCCTGAATGCCTCCCAGCGACAAAATCGTGTTGCGCGCACGGACCATACGCGGATCGCTGGCCGGAACGCCGGCGAGCTTCAGCGAGAAGTAGGCCTTAACCGTCGCGCTGACATCGGCCGGACCTTCCGGGTAGATGTTGAACCCGCCGTTCGGCAGCTGCCGTCGAAGGATCGACGTGACGGCCTTGTCGATAAGAGGGCGCGTCTTCGGCTTCCACTCGCCATTCACCGGCGGGTGAAGCCACAACTGCAGCAGAATGTAATCGGACTCCAGCGTGGTGTCGGCGGTAAGGTCCGCCCACCAGTACCCCTCGTCTGTCTGAAGAGACAGCAGGGCGGCAGACGCCCGGCGCGTGGCCTCCACGGCGTCCCGCTGCAGTGCTTCGGCTGCGGAAAGCTGATGAGGACTGCTCATATCGAAATGGTGTGGAGTCGTTGACCGGAGACGGCCAGTTCGGGAGGAAGGGAGAAACGCACGTCCTCATCTTTGAGCGTGATTTCTTCCATCTCAGAGAAGCCGTATTGCGAGCGGAGGGCCGCCAGCAACTCTTCCACAAGATGTTCGGGCGCGGACGCGCCGGCTGTGACAGCCACGGTCCGCACGCTGTCGCTGAGCCACTCCGGCTTCACTTCGCCGAAGTCGTCGACCAGATAAGAGGGGACGCCGACTCCCTGGCAAACCTCAACCAGACGCCGCGAATTGGAACTGTTACGCGAGCCTACAACCAGGAGGAGGTCGGCCTGCGGTGCGACGGCTTTCACGCCCAGCTGGCGGTTTTCCGTGGCGTAGCAGATGTCCTGGGCCGGCGGTGCTTTCACCAGCGGGTACTTCTCTTTCAACGCGGCAATAATGTCGCTGGTCTCATCGAGACTGAGCGTGGTCTGCGTCAAATAGACAACGCGTGAAGGATCGGCAACCTGGAGCTTTGCGACGTCGTCAACCGTTTCCACCAGAATCGAGTGGGCCGGCGCTTCGCCAAGCGTTCCGATGACTTCGTCGTGATCGCGGTGTCCAATAAGCACGATACTGTGACCGTGGCGGGCAAACTTCACCGCTTCCAGGTGCACTTTAGTGACGAGCGGGCAGGTCGCGTCGATAACACTTAAATTGCGAAGTTTCGCTTCCGAACGAACCGCCGGCGATACGCCGTGGGCACTGAAGATCACTCGCGCGCCTTCGGGCACTTCAGCGAGTTCTTCCACAAACACCGCGCCAGCTTCGCGCAATTCGTCTACAACGTGCTTGTTATGTACGATTTCTTTGCGTACATAAATGGGAGGCCCATACGCTTCCAGTGCGAGTTTTACCACATCAATCGCCCGGACCACACCAGCACAAAAGCCGCGAGGGCTCACCAGAATAATTTTGCGGCCGGTTGCCTGCATAGAATAGCTAAGTATAGCAGTACGAGGTCTGCCCTACAGAGCATTTACCCTGAAACAGGGTCCTGCTTTAGCCCCGGCAAGGGTTGCTCCCCACACGCCGAACCAAAGCCATAAAGCCCCTGATCGCGAATAAAAGCGAACACCTGTGGCGCCAGTTCGGGAGGCGGTTCGCCCCGGGCAAGCTGCTCACGGATCCCCGACGACGAGATGTCGAGTTGAACGCTGTCCAGCCCGTGCACAGTGGCGCCTTCCGGCACCGAATAGGTGTGCCCGGGACGCGTGACCACGATAAACTCGACTGCCGCGACCACATCGTGCCAGCGGAACCACGAGCGGATCTCAGCGAATGCGTCGGCCCCGATGATGAAGAACAGGCGTGCATCCAGGGAAAGGGAGGCTCGCACCTTCGCGATGGTGTCGACCGAATAGCTCTTCAGGGTACCCGCTTCCAGATCGGAGGCCTCCAGCCACGATTCGCCTTCGCACGCCAGCCGCACCATCGCGAGCCGGCCGTCATACGGCGCTCCCAGCCGGTCTTGTTTATGAGGCGGCACCGCGGCCGGAATCATCAGAACGCGGTCCAGCCCGAAGCTCCTCCGGGCCGCCCGGGCGACCGCCAGATGAGCGTTGTGAACGGGATCGAACGTCCCGCCAAAAATCGCAAGGCGCAAGAAGTCACGCTAGCAGACTTGGCGGAGTTGGTCCAGCGCAGCCAGTAAAGAGACTGCTCCTGTCACTCGGCGAGGGCCCACAAGTGCCAGGGTGCGGAAGGAGTGATCTCCCTTTGAGTAGGCACCCTTCTGGCATGCTCTCGTGGCATTCGTCAGTCCCTCGATCAGGGTCGGGATCTACCCAGTGGTGGCCGGCAGCGTCACCGACCGGCGTACCGAAATTGGAATACGCCTTGCTTTCCGTGCCGACCCTGGCCTCGTTTTCCGAGCCTTGCCTGGGGTCACCGCAGCCGACCCGTGGACCTAACCCCGGCGCGGGTGCTGCGGCGGGACAGTTAGGCTGGGGCCGAACGCTTGCTCCGCAGCCGGTCAGCAAATCGCTCAACATCGATGATGGCGCGTTCGTGAGTGCCCTCTCCGATCACGTGCTGGCTGTCGCGCGCCTCCACCCGGAAGCTCACACGCCGACCGTCCACCGCGATCACCTCGGCGCGGAATGTGACCTCGAAACCCATCGGGGAGGCAGCAAGGTGACGCACATTCACCTCTGTCCCCACCGTATCCTCACCCGGCTCGAGCAGCGGTTTGACCAAATCCCGGCTGGTCATTTCCATGTACAGGATCATCCAGGGTGTGGCCAGGACGCGACAGTCGTCGTGGCCCAGGAACGATATGGCATTCGCAGCGTCGACGAGAAAGCGACGCTCTCCCACCGTTCCGACCGGGATCAGGGACATACCGAAATAGTACCCGCTACCGTACCTCCCGCGGATGGGGGATGCGTCCGTGCTCCTGAATGGTTGCTTTTCGCATCGAAAGGTATCTTATTCGGGTTGAGCCGGAATCGTCTGTCATCCTCGCGTCATCTTAAGAAGGGACGGAATGTTACTATGAAATCTCGATTCCGTCGGAGATTCTCAGATTTGAAACGTGCTGCCGCATTGCTGTTGATATCCCTGCTGACGACCGCTGGTTTTGCCGGAGAGCCCGCTGGTGCTGGTGCTCCCGCGGTTCCCGCCGCCGATATCGTCGCGAATTACATGCAGGCGATGGACAAACAACAGCGTACACAGAAAGACCTCGCGTCCGATGTGATCTTCCAGGCCTCGATTCCGAAGCTGAAGAAACAAGGCAAGCTGAGTGCCCTGAGGAAGATCTCCGCCGTGGGCCGCGTCACGTACAAAGTGTTGGGATTCTGGGGCGACGACACCGTCAAAAAGGAAGTCATAGCCCGGTATATGACGCTCGAACTCGATTCGGCCAGCAAGAATTCCGGGGAGATGGCCATCACTCCCGAAAACTACAACTTCAAGTACAAAGGGCTGCAGAACAAGGATAAGAGCGACACCCGCGTACATGTGCTGGAACTGAAGCCGAAGAAGAAGCGCGTCGGACTGTTCAAGGGTGAGATCTGGCTCGACGAGCAAACCTACATGCCCGTGCGGGAACAGGGCCGGTTCGTCAAAAGCCCGTCTGTATTCATCAAGAAGGTGGAGTTTGTGCGAAATTACGAGATCCGTGACGGGGTCGCGTTCCTGATGCACATGGAAACCAGGACAGACACGCGGATTGTTGGCACGGCCGAGCTGAATGTGGATTACGCCAACTACCACGTGGAGCACGACACAGAAGCCGCCCTCGAAGAAGCCCGCCGCCGAGTCAATTAACTTCCTCTGAGATTTCTCCTGGTTCGCCGCCACTCTATGGGTGGCGACCGGAATGACCCGAACTCCACTACTATTGGTTCTGCTCGCAGTATCGGGCGCCGCCGCCGACCCCGGCTGGGAAGCGCTGGACAGCGCGTACCGGCTCCTTCGGGAGCGCCAGTACGACTCGGCTGTGACTGCCTTCCGGCGCGCGGTGGCGCTCTCCCCGGGGCGCCCGGACATCCGTAAAGATCTTGCCTACACCCTTCTGAAAATCGGAGAACGCGAAGCCGCCCGCGACGAGTTCGCCGAAGTGGTCCGCCTCCAGCCCGATGACCAGCACGTCGCCCGCGAGTATGCTTTCCTGTGCTTCGAGACCCGCCAGCAGGCCGAAGCCCGGCGCACATTCCAGCGGCTCGGTGCGGCTGGCGATGCGGAAGCAGCGGCTGTGTTCGCGCGCATCGACGCGGAGTTGCTGTCCGGCATTCAGCGCTGGCAGCGAGCGGTGGAACTGACCCCCGACAGCTACTCGGCTCACGAGGAGCTGTCGGGGCTGGCCGAACGCCGCGATGACTTCGCGCTGGCGGCAAAGCATTACGAAGTGGCATGGAAGTTGCGACCCGGCGAGCGGCGTTTCCTGCTCGACCTGGGCCGCGTCTGGTTGCGCCAGGGTGATTCGGCGAGGTCTTTCGCCGCACTCCTCGCCGCGTCGCGAGGTGCCGAGTCGCGAACTGCGGAACTGGCAAAAGAGCTGCTTCCCACACGGTACCCATGGGTAAGTGAGTTCCGCGACGCCCTCGCGTTCGACCCGGAAAACCATGCGTTGCATCGCGAACTGGCCTTCCTGTTTCTCGCCATGAACCGCGCAGCGGAGGCTGAGGGCGAGTTTCGTGAGGTGGTTCAGCGAGACTCCAAAGACGCCTGGGCACTGGCACAGCTCGGGTTCCTGCTGATGGCGCGAAACGAGCCCGCCGAGGCACTCCCTCTGCTGGACCGAGCCCTCTCTCAGGCAGACGACGAGTTGAAGGACCGTATCCGGTCGGCGCTGAAGCTTCCTCGGGAGTTGCGCTCACGGCCCGACGTCCGGCGGCAGGACACGCTCGCCGAAGCCCGCGTGCTTGCCCAAAAGAGCTTCGATTTAGGCTACATGAAGGACGCCGCCCGGTACCTCCGCATCCAGCATGAAAACGACCCCGTCGATTTCGAGGTAATCCTGAAGCTCGGCTGGACGGCGAACATGCTGAAGCAGGACCGCGAGGCATTCGAGTGGTTCCGCCTCGCGCGCCGCAGTTCCGATCCGAAAATCTCGGCAGAGGCGAAGAAGGCCTGGGAAGCATTGCGCCCGCAGTTCGCAACCACCCGCACTTCGGTCTGGGCCTACCCGATGTACTCGTCCCGCTGGCACGACCTGTTCTCGTGGGCTCAGTACAAAACCGAGTTCCACCCTAACGCGCGTGTCTACCCGTACATTTCGGCGAGGTTCGCCGGGGATGTGCGGCGCACGGCTCCTGGACTCGCCGCAGGCGGCTACCTGTCCGAATCGGCCATCATTCCCGCAGTGGGACTAACCACCAAAGTTCGAGGCGGCACGCGCGCCTGGATCGAGGCTGGCATGGCGTTCCAGTATCTGCGGCAGGGAACGGCCTCGCCCATTCGCCCCGACCTGCGCGGCGGGGTATCGACGGCACGTTCGTTCGGCCGGGGGCTTGCCGGAGCCGAGGGCGGCATCTTCGGCGAATCCAGCGCAGACCTGCTCTTTATCAGCCGATTCGAGCGGGACACGATCCTCTACGCGCAGAACCGCGGCGGCTATACGCTCCGCTCTGTGGGCCCGCTCAAAGCGCAATTCGTCTGGAATCTTAATGTGACAGCCGACGTTCGCCGCCTGAGCTGGGCCAACACCTTCGAATCGGGCCCCGGCCTTCGCCTGAAACTGACCGCACTCCCTCAACCTGTTGTCTTCTCGCTCGACATCCTCTCCGGCCGCTATACAGTGCCCGACGGGACTCGGCCCCCCACTTATACCGACGTTCGCTTCGGAATCTGGTATGCCTACTCTTACTAAGATCGCCGCCCTCCTCCTCCTGCTGCTGACCAGGTCCTCCTTCGCCAGTGGACCCGCTATCCTCATCGCCGACGAACCCGGAGTATGGCGCGAAATATTCGCGTCGGTCGGGTTGACTCTCGGGGAGGCCAGCGATCTTCCACCCGCCGCGCTTCCGGGCCGGGTGGAATCGGGCGCCATCGCGATTCTGCAGGGAATATCCCCATTTTCTGAGCACTTCGGGATCCGGCAGGCCAGTCCAAAGCTGGTGCCGACACGCCAAATCCGCGACGCTCGGGCGCCGTCGCTGCCGATTATCTGGGAGAAGTCGCTGGATCTGCCTGAGGTGGCACTGCCCGCCGACGCCACCGTGTTTGCCCGCGAGCGCTGGAGCAACATGCCCGTGCTGGCTGGCATACGGCGGGGAAAGGGAGCCGTCCTCTGGGTGGCGACCCCGCCGGGTCCGGGAGGCTATGCGCGTTACCCCTATCTGCTGCAGGCACTGAGCGATCTGGGGCTGGATGTACCTGCGCGGTCGAACCGGCTGTGGGCGTTCCTCGACACCAGCTATCGCACGCGCGTCGACGTGGACTATATCGCCGACCGCTGGCAGAAGCTTGGAATCTCGGCGCTGCACGTCGCCGCATGGCATTACAACGAACCTTCGGCCGAGCGTGACGCCTGGCTTGCGCGGGTTATCGATGCCTGCCACAAGCGCGGCATCCTCGTTTACGCCTGGCTGGAACTTCCGCATGTCAGCGAGAAATTCTGGACCGATCACCCGGAGTGGCGCGAGAAAACCGCCGTTCTCCAGGATGCGCACCTTGACTGGCGCAAGCTGATGAATCTGAACAACCGGGACTGCTTCCGAGCCGTGGAATCCGCGGTCCGCGACCTGACTGGCCGGTTCGACTGGGATGGCATCAACTTCGGCGAACTCTACTACGAATCGCTGGAGGGCGCCGGCAATCCCGCCCGGTTCACCCCCATGAACCCGGACATTCGAGCCGAGTATCACGACCTAACCGGCGTCGACCCGCTCAACCTTTTCGACCCTGGCGCGAAAGCCAGCCAGATGGCGGCGTTCCTGCTCTACCGGGCGGAATCGGCTCGGCGCATGCAGTCCGATTGGCTCCAGGTGGCGTCGAGCCTGCGCGAAACGAAGCCATTTCTGGACCTCGTGCTGACCCACGTAGACGACCGCTTCGACCCTACAATGCGCGACAAGATTGGCGCGGATGCCGAACGGGTCCTCCCGCTGTTGAACCAGCACGACTTCACTTTCCTGATCGAGGACCCGGCGACGGTCTGGCACCTGGGCCCTGCGCGCTACCGCGAGATCGCCGAGCGCTACAAACCGATCA
Source organism: Bryobacteraceae bacterium (assembly GCA_034408745.1). GTDB lineage: Bacteria > Acidobacteriota > Terriglobia > Bryobacterales > Bryobacteraceae > JAWXCM01. The sequence continues at coordinate 16,268 of JAWXCM010000089.1, read as the reverse complement.
CCCCGCGCCCCGAGAAGCTCGCCATCGACATCAATATCGTCGAACGCTACCAGGACGTTTACCCGACTAAGCAGCAGACTGGAGTCGAGCTGTTCCGGCTAATCCACACAGCCGCGCAGTCCTTCCCACGCGTCGCGCTGTATTTTGAGAGTTCGCTGCCCCGCCCCGATCTGGACCGTCTGCCTGCTGCAGCCTCGGGAATCACGCGCCTCGAAACGCGCGCCAACACGGTGATCGTAGATTCCAGGTACGGAGCTGGCGTTCGGTTCCCCGGCCCGGCCCTGGTCGACGGCAAGCCCTGGCCTGTCGCGTCGGCTACCACCGTCTGGCTTGCGCCGGGGGCCCACGTGGTTACCAAAGCGTCCGGACCGCTCCGAACCAGTCTGCGCGTGGAGAATCTGAACGCGGAGCTGCGGTCGGCCTCCGTGCTTAAGGGCGATGCGGGAATCGAGTTTGCGTACCAGTCCGGGTCGCGGGCGACGGCGCAGCTGAGCGCTATGCCGTCGAGGGTTGAGATTGATGGCGAGCCCGTCAGACCGGAGTACTTCGGCGACAAGATGCTGGTGCTGCCCCGGGGACAGCACGTGGTCACGTTGCGAACGGCCTCTGGCGATGAGCCGGTTACCGTCAGTCTTGCTTTGAAGTAGGCGACGTCAGCGCGTTCCACGTGCGGGCAGCGCGGGCTGTCTGATTCCGCAGCCCGACCTTCACCCAGAGCCGCATCAGTTGCACAAACGTCTGCAGAAGCGACCTGACGCGAAAGAACTGGCTTCGGCCGTGCAGACGGGGGTAATGGTGTACGCCGACCTCGACTACACGCCACGGCAGCATCTCCAGCTTACGAACCAGTTCCACGCAAATCGTTCCGCTGGTTGACGTGAGTTGGATCATCTCCAGCAGGGAACGCCGAATCAGCCGGTAGTCACAATCGATGTCGCGGATCTTTACCCGGAACAGGAATCGCGCGAAATTGTTATACGCGTTACCAATCCAGATACGATGTGCGGGGTCGCTCCGCTCCAGCTTGTACCCGTTCACCAGTCCGACGTCGTCCGACATCCGGACCAGCAGGTTGGGAATCTCCGAAGGGTCGTACTGGCCGTCGCCATCGGTGTAGAACACCAAATCCTTCGTTGCCGACTCAAACCCGGTGCGAAGGGCACCGCCGTAGCCGCGATTCTCGGGATGCGTGACAATGCGCATCCGTGAACCATACTGGCGTTGTAGTTCTGACAACACTTCCCCAGTGTTGTCACAGGAACCGTCGTTGACAACGATGACTTCGTAGTCATCCACCCACTCCTGAAGCACTTCGAAAGTCGTGCCTATGAGCTTCGGCAGAGACGGCGCGTCGTTGTACGCCGGAAAAAATACGGAGAGGCTCTCGATCCGGGAGATCGCCATGAATGCAACACCCACCTTTTACCCCGTTTAACTGCTCGCTATTCTAAAAACAGAATGAGCACCCTTACACTTGTCCGTCACGGCCAGGCATCCTACATGGAGGCCGATTACGACAAGCTTTCCACCCTTGGCGAGGAGCAGGCCCGGAAGCTCGGCCAGTACTGGGCACGGCACCGAATCAGCCCCGGCCGCGTCATACACGGTCCGGCGAAACGACATATCCGGACCATGGAGATAGCAGGCCAAATCGTTCAGGACGCTGGACTTTTCTGGCCGGACCCGATTTCCGAGCCGGCTTTCGATGAGTTCGACGCCTTTACCGTTATGAGAATTATGCTACCTCGCATGACCGCGCACAATACAGGGATAAGGCGACTCTCGGAACAATTTGAGACTCTAAGGCACTCGCCTGAGGCGGGAAGAATTTTACAAAAACTCTTTGAGGAAGTCTGCCGGGAATGGTGCGGGGGCGCGTTCGACAACGACGAAGCCGAGACCTGGGCGCAATTCCGACGCCGGATCGCCAGCGCCGTGGATCATGTGCGACAGACCGCCGTTCCGTCCACCCACACTGTGGTGTTCACCTCAGGCGGACCGATTGCCGCCACTATCGGGCACAGCTTAGGGCTCAACGCGGTGCAGACGGTCGAGTTCGTCTGGTTGTCGCGCAACTGCTCCTACTCGCAGTTCCTCTTCTCGGGAGACCGCTTTTCGCTGCACGCCTTCAACTCGGTTCCTCACCTCGACGATCTGAAACTTTTCACGTACCGTTAGTGAAATTCCACAGTAAGCTGAAGAAACATGGGTCTGCGAATCGTACTTGCCTGCCTCTTTTTACTGCCCTTGTCCGGTCAGAACGACCGCCGGGCACCTTTGGCCGAGCCCTCCATCTCGCCCGACCGCTCCGAGATTGCCTTTGTGTCCGGTGGCGATATCTGGACAGTCGGCTCCGCTGGCGGGACTGCGCGACTTTTGGTGTCGCACCCGGCCACCGAGTCGCGGCCCCTGTACTCGCCTGACGGCACAAGGATGGCGTTTACCTCGACTCGTACGGGCAACGGAGATGTGTACGTTGTACATCTGGCAACGGGCGAACTGAAGCGCCTCACATTCGACGAGGGACTGGAGCGGGCTGATGGCTGGTCGGCCGACGGCAAGTATGTGTACTTCTCTTCCAGCGCCACCGATATCGCCGCCATGGCCGACATCCAGCGAGTCCCGGTCGACGGCGGAAGCCCAATGATCTACAGCGGAGACCGCTATGCAGCCGAGTACTTCGCCGCGCCGCACCCTACCGACGCCTCCACCATCGCCCTGACCGCGAAAGGCGTGGTGTTCGCCCAGTGGTGGCGCAACGGGCACAGCCACATCGACGAATCGGAGATTTGGCTTCGCCGGGATGGCGCCGAGCCTAAGTACGAGCGGCTGAGCAAAGGCGGCGCGAAGGAAGCCTGGCCGATGTGGTCGGCCGATGGGAAGCACCTGTACTACATGTCCGACGCCAGCGGGGCTGAGAATCTGTGGACCCGGCCGGCCTCGGCGGGAGGCACACCGAAGCAGATCACCACCTTCAAGGATGGCCGCGTGCTCTGGCCGTCTGTTTCGAAAGATGGCAAGACGATTGTGTTCGAGCGCGATTTCGGCATCTGGAGCCTTGACACCGCGAGCGGGAAAGCGGCTCCGGTGAAGATCGCGTTGCGCGGCACACCTGCCGCTCCAGGCGTAACGCGCACGCAGCTGACGACGGGCTTCGGGGACCTGAGCCTCTCGCCAGACGGCAAGAAAATCGCCTTCATCGCACGCGGTGACGTGTTCGCATCGGGTGCGAAAGATGCAGGCGCGGCCACCCGGATCACCGCGACAGCGGGTCTGGAGGAGTCTCCGCGCTGGGCACCCGACAACAAACGCCTCGTCTACAGTTCGGACCGGGATGGTGCCAGCCGACTCTACCTTTATGACCTTGGCAGGAACGCGGAAACGCAGTTGACCACCAGCCCGAAGAGCGACATGTCGCCGGTGTGGTCGCCGGACGGCAAGTCCATTGCGTTCGTACGCGGTGCGGAAAAGCTGATGGCGATCGACGTCGAGTCGAAGACGGAGCGCGAGCTTGCCGGCGGCTACTTCCGTGCGCAGCCGCTGAACAGCTCGGGTGAAATCGTGTGGTCGCCGGACGGAAAGTGGATCGCCTACGGGAGCCGGGGCACGCGCCTGTTCTGGAACGTAAATTTGATTCCGGCGGCGGGTGGCACTCCGGTTCAGGCCAGCTACCTGGCCAACTTCGGTGGCGGAGCCATTACCTGGAGCCCTGACGGGAAGTACATCGTGTTCGAAAGCGGGCAGCGGATGGAGGACAACAAGATCGCGCGGGTGGATCTGATTCCGCGTACGCCTCGATTCCGTGAGGACCAGTTCCGAGACCTGTTCAAGGACGCGCCCGCGAAACCGTCCACGGCACCACCTCCGGCGGCCCCGCCGACGCCGCCAGTTACTCCGGCCCCGGCGGCAGGTGCCGACTCGAAGGAGACGCGCGTCGTCACCGACGGAATTCGCAGGAGGCTGACCGTGCTGCCGGCGGGCGTCAACGCCAACGACCTGGCCATCAGCCCGGACGGCAAAACGCTGCTGATCACTGGTGTGGCGGCGGGTCAGTCGAACCTGTGGACGTACTCCCTGGACGAGCTGGCCCGGGAATCGGGCGGCGCGCGGCAGCTTACCTCGACGCCAGGCCGCAAATCGGAAGCGCAGTTCACACCTGACGGCAAGGAGGTCTATTTCCTGGAGGCTGGGCGCATTCAGGCGATCTCTATGGACACGCGAGTGGCCCGGCCCATCGCTGTCTCGGCCGAGCTGGACATCGACTTTGCCAAAGACAGGAAAGAGCTGTTCTGGCAGGCCTGGTCGTATCTGAACGTGCATTTCTACGACGACAAGTTCCACGGGGCCGACTGGAACGCGACGCGGAGCAAGATCGCGCCCTGGGTGGAAGGTTCGCAGACGCCCGATGAACTGCGCCGCGTGCTGTCGCTGATGATCGGCGAACTGAACGCCTCGCACACCGGAATCAATGGGCCGCTGACCCCGCCCCAGGCCACCGGCCACCTCGGGCTCCGCCTCGACCGCTCCGAATTTGAAGGCAAGGGCGCTCTTAAGGTCACCGAACTGATCTCGCTGTCTCCGGCGGAAGTTTCCGGGATCAAGGTTGGCGAATATGTGACCGCGGTCGACGGCACTGCCGTGAACGCTAAGTTCAGCCTGGCGGAGGCGCTGGAGTACAAATCCGGTCGGCGCGTCAGTCTGACCGTCGCCTCCGACGCGGCCGGGACCGGCGCCCGAGACGTGCCCGTCAGCCCGGTCAGTGGAACGCAGGAAAAAGCGCTGCTGTACCGTCACTGGGTGGAGAAGTCGCGCGACTACGTCCACAAAGTGAGCAACGGACGGCTGGGATACGTGCACATGCTGGATATGAGCGACGCATCGCTGGACCGGCTCTACATGGACCTCGACACGGAAAACGTGGGCCGCGACGGCGTGGTGGTGGACATTCGCAACAACAACGGCGGGTTCGTCAACGTGTATGCGCTCGACGTGCTGGCCCGGAGGCCGTTCCTGAACATGACGTTCCGGGGTGCGCCGACCATTCCGGCGCGGTCGTTCCTGGGCCAGCGGAGCCTGGAGCGGCCAACCGTACTCGTGACCAACCAGCACTCGCTGTCCGATGCGGAGGATTTCACCGAGGGCTACAAGGCCATGAAGCTGGGCAAAGTGGTTGGCGAACCGACCGCTGGCTGGATCATCTACACGTCGAACGTGGAGTTACTGGACGGCTCGAATCTGCGCCTGCCTGGGATCAAGATCACCGATGCGAAGGGCGTCAACATGGAGCGCAACCCGCGCACGGTCGACGTACCGGCTCTGCGGGCGGTCGGCGAATCGTATGCCGGCAAAGACACGCAGCTGGACGCCGCCGTTCGGGAGTTGCTGAAGGATCTGGGCGCCCCCGGCAAGACGGGCAACGCCTCGGGAGGGCAGTGAAGCTCTTCGTCTACTTCATCGGCAAGCCGAGAGATGTGGCAGCCAATGAGATCGCGGCCGAGTTCCTGAAGCGCACGTCCCGCTACGCCCCGTGCGAGATGCGTGAGATTCACCCGGACCGTTTTGACCCGTGGGCGAAGCACCCGTCGGCCGTGAAGGTGCTGCTGGACCCGGCGGGGAAGCAGTGGACGTCGGCCCATTTCATTGAGTGGGTGTCGCGCACAGAGACCGAGGCGCGAGACGCGGTGTTCGTGCTCGGCGGGCATGACGGGCTGCCTCCGGCCTGGAAGCCGCGCGGCGACGTCCTGTTGTCCCTGTCGCCGATGACGTTCCCGCATGAGCTGGCACGCGCCATACTCGCCGAGCAGATCTACCGGGCGTTTACCACGCTGCGTGGGCATCCGTATCCTCGATAGATAATGGACGGTGTGATCCAGCGCATCCGGGGCCTGTTGGTCTCGCCCATGATCTATGCGGTCGAGGAGTACCGGGCTGTCCTCAAAGCGGCTCGCCGGCGGGCCGAGCCGGTTCCGTTCGACTGGTACCCCTATGACAGCCTCGGCAACATGGTCCACCTGGAGCAGTTGCTGGAGCACTCCGGGTTCGACTTCAAAGCTGCCGTGCAGGGCAAGACGATTCTTGACCTGGGCTGCGCTGACGGCGACTTCGCGTTTTTCCTCGAAAGCCTGGGCGCCCGTGTCGTGGCTGTCGACCATCCGCGAGGAAATCACAACAATCTGGCGGGGATCCGGACGCTGAAAGAACAACTCGGCTCGACGGTCGACGTCCGGACGCACGACCTCGACACGGGGGTCGAGATTGGGCCGGATCGCTTCGAGCTGACCATCGCTCTTGGGCTGTTCTATCACCTGAAAAATCCTATTCTGTTCCTGGAGACGCTGGCGAAACGAACCCGATTCTGCCTGCTGAGCACCCGGGTGATGAAGCATCTGCCGGATAATACGAAGGACTTCTCGGGCACTGCGATCGCCTACTTCCTCACCGCCGACGAGCTGAATGGCGACAACAGCAACTTCTGGATCTTCACCAGGGAATCGCTGGAACGGGTGATTACGCGGTCTCACTGGCGTGTGCTGGCGTATACAACGGTCGGCGACACCAGGGCTTCGCTGCCCGTCACGCTGGAGCACGACGAACGCGCGTTTGTGCTGATGGAGAGCACGTGGGGCGAGATCGGGCTCGACACGGGAGAGGGCTGGCATGAGCCGGAAGACTCCGGCTGGCGGTGGGCGGCGCAGAGGTTTACCGCGTCCAGCAGCAACGCCATGAGCGCTTCGGGTGTGACGGCGAGCCTGTTCGTGCCGGACGCCCTGATTGCCCAGTTCGGGCCGGTGACGCTGACGCTGACCATCAACGGCGAGCCAGCCGCACCGGAGGTTTTCCGCACACCCGGACTGCACCGCGTCACGCGCCGGGTTCCCGCGCCAGCCAGCCATCTGGACCTGGTGTTCCAGATGAGCCACGCTCTTCCGCCGGACGCATCGGACCTGAGAGAACGCTCGGTGGTGGTGGAATTCGTCCGGCTGGAACGTAGTTAGCCCATGTACAATTAGGTATGGCGACGGAAGTACGTCACAGTGTCTGCGCACTGGACTGTCCTGATTCCTGTAGTCTCCTGATCAACGTCGACGAATCCGGCCGCGGGTCGAAGCTTCGCGGCAACCCCGAACATCCAGTCACGCTCGGTTTCCTGTGCGGCAAAGTCGCGCGGTATCTGGAGCGCAACTATCATGAGGCGCGTCTGATGCATCCGCTGCGGCGGGTCGGAGCGAAGGGTGAGGGCCGGTTTGAGCGCATCAGCTGGGACGAAGCACTCGACACCATAGCGGAAGGGCTGTCGAAGGCGGCGCGGGAATACGGGCCGGAGTCGATCCTTCCCTACAGCTATGCCGGCACCATGGGCATGTTGAACGCCAGCGGTCTCGACCGGCGCTTCTTCCACGCTCTGGGGGCGTCACGGCTGGACCGGACCATCTGCTCGGAAGCGGGCGTGGTCGGGCTGATGACGTCGCTGGGCAACCGATACGGGACCGAGCCACAGGATTTCCGGCACTCTAAGCTGATCATTGCCTGGGGCGCGAACGTGCTCGGGACGAGCGTCCATTTGTGGCCGTTCATTGTCGAGGCGCGGCGCAAAGGCGCTAAGTTCTACGTGATCGATCCGGTGCAGACCCGGACGGCTAAAACTGCCGACCGGTGGTATGGAATCCAGCCGGGGAGCGATCTGGCACTGGCTCTGGGGATGATGCACGTCATCCTGGGCGAGAGCCTGTGGGATGTCGCGTATGTGGAGCAGCACACCTCGGGTTTTGACGCGCTGGCGGAGCGGGTGCGCGAATATACCCCGGAGCGGACCGAAGCGCTTACCGGTATTCCGGCGGCGGATATCGCGGAACTGGCTCGGGAGTACGCCACCACGCGGCCCGCCTCGATCCGGCTGAACTACGGCGTGCAGCGGAGTGACCGCGGGGCGCAGGCCGTCCATGCTGTGGCGATGCTGCCGGTGCTGACGGGGTCGATGAAAGAGCTGGGGGGCGGAATTCAGCTCTCGACTTCTCAGGCGCACCAGCTGAACCGGACAAAGCTGCAGCGGCCCGATTTGCAGTGGACCTCGCCGCTTGGCCGTGAGGCCAGGCTGGTGAACATGACTACGCTGGGTGACGCGCTGCTGAAGCTCGACGATCCGCCGGTGAAAGCGCTGTTCGTCTACTCGTCCAATCCCGCGGCCGTGGCTCCGGACAGCGTGGCCGTCCACAAGGGACTGCGTCGCGAGGATCTATTCACCGTCGTGATCGACCATTTCGTCACCGATACGGCGGATTACGCCGATATCGTACTGCCGACTACTACGTTTCTCGAGCATACGGATTTGTATACGGCGTACGGGCACTACTATGTTCAGTTTGCCCGGCCCGCTCTGCCGCCGCCGGGCGAAACGAAGCCAAATGTCGACATCTTCCGTCTGCTGGCAAAGCGGATGGGGCTGACCGAACCGGCGGTGTACGCGTCGGACGAAGAGCTGATCGACGACGCGCTGGACTCCGATCATCCCTTCCTGGAGGGGATTACGCGGGAGCGGCTGGAGCGGGAGCACAGCGTGCGGCTGAACATCCCGGATCCGTTCCTGCCGTTCGCCGAAGGGCCGATCGCGCCGAAACAGGCTTTCGATCTCGCCGGCATCGCGGATTACAGGCCGCCAGTAGAATCGCGGCTGGGCGATCGGGAGCTGCGGTCCCGCTACCCGCTGGAGATGATCTCGTCGAAGAACGACGACGCGATGAACTCGACGTTTGCCTACCGGCCGGAGAATATCAAGGCGAGTTCCACCGCATTCCTCCACACTGAGGATGCGGCGGCACGGGGGATTCTGAACGGCGATTCGGTCCGGGTGTGGAATGACCGGGCCTCGCTGGTGCTTCGCGCCGAGGTAAACGGAGCTGTCCGGCCAGGAGTCGTTCGCATACCAGGCGTCAGTTCCCCGAAACACATGCCTGGACGGGTTGGGGTAAACGCGCTGACTTCGCAGCGCATTACCGATCAGGGCGCTGGTCCCACCTTCTTCAGTTGTCTGGTTCAGGTAGAGAAGTGCGGCGACTGATACCGATTGCCGCGGCGGCGCTGCTGGTTCTGAGCGGATGCCGGCGGCAGGAAGTGATTCACCCGGAGCCGACCGAAGAAGGATCCGTATCTCTTTCTTCTGTGGTCAACATGGCCGACCTGGCTGTAAACATGCAGCTGGTGCGCGGTTTCCACCAGGTGGAGCAAAACGCGTGGCGCTGGACCATGGGGCGGTTCGCCGTCACGCTCCGGACCCCCGAAGGCGCGGGCCAGAAGGGCGCGAAGCTGGTGGCTCGATTCTCGGTGCCCGATTCCGCCCTTCAGCGCCTGGGCCCAATTACCCTGACGGCTCTGATCGGACAAACTCCGGTTGGCAAGATTACGGCGAGCACACCTGGGCAATACGCGCTCGAAACCGAGATCCCGGCTTCGCAACTGCTTAGAGAAACAGTGACTTTTGACTTTGTTCTGGACAAGTTTCTGGCCGCTGGCACCCTGGACACGCGGGAACTCGGCGTAATTGCTAGTACTATTGGCCTATTACCGCTTTGACCCATGGAATAATTTCCCACTGCTGATCTTTCTGACTTTTTGTCTCCGCGTTGCATCTGTTGGAAGGTAAGGACTGCGGGTTTGGACCCGTAAGATGCGCTACAGTGTGGATTTTTCCGCAGTGTAGGGGAATCCTAAAGCCGCTCTCCCCTCATCCACTTGCCCTGTGCACCCCTCATTAGGGGGACTAAAGTAGGTCTTTTGGATGGTCGAAGGAGATGGCTAGAGAATTGCTAAACGCTGTGCTATGATTCTGGGGATTTGGACGGGCCAGAGTCAGAAAGACGGGTTTGAGACTCCCGATCCTGGATGGGCCCGTACCGATCCAGACGTTGTAACTGAAACTTTTGCGAAAAAAAGACGTCTACACGCACTTGGTAACAAGGCAGAACGAAAAAACAAGGAGACAGCAGCCATGACGAAGACCGACATCGCCAAATACAAACAGATCCTGGAAGAGAGGCAGGCCGAACTGGTCGGAGTCCTCCGCAACCGGGACGCCATCACCATCGAAAAGAGCCCTGATGCACTGGATGAAGTGCAGAACGCAGCCGAACGCGAACTTGCTATCCGTAATCTCGATCGTGAGTCGAACCTGCTGCGCAATGTGCGCGCGGCTTTGCGCCGCATCGACGACGGATCCTTCGGGGTTTGCGCGCACTGCGAAGAGGAGATCAGCTCCAAGCGGATCGCGGCTGTGCCGTGGACCCCTTTCTGCATCGACTGCCAGGAGCAGGCCGACCGTGCGCAGGAAGAAGGCAACACCGAAACCTTCGACGAACTTCTGGTCAACGCAGCCTAATCAGCGGACCACACCAATTTTCCACCGGCGGATTCGCCGGCGTTTCACTGACGCGGAGCCCTCGGGTTCCGCGTTTTTTGTTTGCGGCTTATTGCGGCCGGATGCGGATCGCCGAGACCATGCGGCCCGATGCTTCGCGATCGCGGCGCCAGGATTCGAACTCCAGCGGTCCGCATTTGGTGCAGGCTCCGAAGACATCAATGGCTTCGTTTCGTAATCCGGCGGCAAGAAGCTGACGCCGATTGGCTTCGGGCAGGTCGAGGTGCGCAGGGACGTCCGCGGTTTCGGGAAACAACAGTGCGAATTCAGCGGCGACTTCGGGGCCGACCTCAAAGCAGCATAGTCCGATTGCCGGGCCGATGGCTGCGACCAGATCCTGGGGCCGGGTACCACACAACCGGGCCATTTCCGCCACGCCCGCACTTGCAATGTTTCCGACTGTTCCCCGCCAGCCTGCGTGAAATGCCCCAATGCACCGGGTCATCGGATCGGCTATGAGGATGGAGACGCAGTCGGCTGTGCGAATTCCCACCCACTCGCCGGGCTTGGCTGTCACGATTCCGTCAGCCTGAGGAGCCTCAGGCAAAAAACTGACTTCGCCGGACGCCACGACGAGAGCGGAGTGCACCTGGCGGACGCGCGAGTACTCGCCGGGCCAGGTGCCCGCGTTTCGGGAGCCGAATCCGTGCTCGAGCCATGACTGGCTCCGCAGCAGGGACGACCGGAAAACGCCGTCGTTCCCGCGCTCAAACATGTCTGCTTAGAGTTCCACCTTGGTTTGACGAACCTGAACCTGCTCGGCGAAGTGCGGGAGCATCGCTTCTGAGAGTCGAACTTCGGTCGGACGCTTCACGAGTGTCGACATTTCGTCGATCTTCTCCTGTAGTTTCAGGAGTGCGTAGAACAGGTTCTCAGGCCGCGGCGGGCAGCCGGTGACATAGACATCGACGGGCACAATCTTGTCGACACCCTGCAGGACCGAGTATGTGTTGAAGGGGCCGCCTACGCTGGCGCATGCACCCATGGCGATAACCCATTTGGGTTCAGGCATTTGATCGTAAATGCGGCGAAGCACGGGAGCCATTTTCAGGGTCACCGTACCGGCCACGATCATGAGGTCGGACTGTCGGGGGCTGGGCCGGAATACCTCTGCGCCGAATCGGGCGATATCGAAGCGCGAGGCACTGGAAGCGATCATTTCGATCGCGCAGCAAGCCAAACCGAACGTGAGCGGCCACAGGGAGGACTGACGTGCCCAGTTGAACACGTAGTCGACGGAAGTGGTAACGAAGTTCCGCTCGAACTGATTTTGGATGAGCGACATTGGAATGCCGCCTTTATTCTATCGCGAATCTGTTAGTTCGCAGCCACCAGCGTCGCGGCGTTGGCCTTGTACCAGGCAAAAGTGCGGCGCAGGCCCTCTTCCAGTGTGAAACGAGGCTCATGGCCGAGATCGCGCCGAGCCGCCGTGGTGTCCGCCTGGGAATCGCGCACGTCGCCCGCCCGTGTGGCTCCGTATTTGGCTTCGATTCGCACTCCGGTCAGGTTCTGGAGCGTTTCCCAAACCTCATTCAGGGAAAACCGGCCGCCATTACCCGCGTTGTAAGTCTTGCCAAGAGCGACCGGACCGGCCACGGCGGCTTTTTGCAGCAGCCCGGTGACGTCTTCCACGTAGGTGAAGTCACGGGTCTGGAGGCCGTCGCCGTGGATAGTGGGCTGAGTCCCTTCGAGGATGCTGCGCATGAAAATCGACAACACGCCCGAGTAGGGACTGAGAGGATCCTGTTTCGGACCGTACACGTTGAAGAAGCGCAATGCGACCGTTTCGAGGCCGAAATTGTGCCAGAACAAGTTGCAGTAGAGTTCGCCCACGAGCTTTTGGAGGGCGTAGGGCGATTTCGGCAGTGACGGCATGGTCTCAACCTTGGGGAGCACCAGCGTGTCGCCATAGGCAGAGGACGACGCGGCGTAGACCACCCGGCGCACGCCAGCCTGTTTGGCGGCCCGAAGCACGTTGAACGTGCCGTCGATGTTGCACTCGTGCGAGGGAACGGGGTCGGCTATGGACTTCGGTACCGACGGAATCGCGGCGAGGTGGTACACAATCTCGCTGCCGCGCAGGGCTTGAACGACCGCGTCAAAATTCCGAATGTCGATTTTCTGAAGATCGGCGCCGTCCAGTCCGTCGAGGTTTTTGGCATGCCCGGTGATCAGATTGTCGATCACGGTCACCCGAGTCTCTCCCGCCGCCAGAAGGCTCTGTACAAGATTGGAACCAATGAACCCAGCCCCACCGGTAACCACACAACGATTGCTCATGCAGGAAGTAACTCCTCCTCTTTCTTCAGGTATTGAATCGTTTCGACGGCAATTGTTTCCGCTCCGAATGAAAAATCAAAGGCTTCGAGGGAAACCCATCCGGAAAAACCGCGCTGTTTCAGAACGCCGAGTACGGGTTTGAAATCGTAGTCGCCACGCCCCGGATGCTTGCCGTCCATTTCGTTGACGTGGACATGCCTGATGACGTCGAAGTAGCGGTCGACCAGCAGCGCGTGGCTCTCCACCTCGTCAACCGCGTTGTGCGTGTCGAACATGGTCTGGATGGCCGGGCTGCCGATTTCCGCGACAATTCCGGCGGCTTCTTCCAGCGACTGCACCACGTCGCACTGGCCGGCCGGAAGCGCCTCCACCAGGATCTTCACGCCGCGATCCTCGGCATGAGGCGCGCACTGGGCCAGGCCGTCGATGTAGTTGCGCGTGGCCTGCTCGCGCGAGAGCCCGCCGGTAGTTCCGCGCTGAAACGGGGATCCGAACACCATGACACCGCCGGGACCGAGGTCGGCACAAAGGTCGACCAGATTGCGGATGTGCTGCCAGCTGCGAGCCCGGAGTTCGGCGTCCGGAGTGGTGACATGCAGACCTTTGGGCGACACCATGATCCAGTGCAGACCGACGAACGTGAGCCCTTCCCCGGCCATGATGCGGCGGTACTCGGCGCGCTGGCCGGGGGTGATGGTTGTGGGGTCGTCGGCGAGGGTGAACGGGGCAATTTCGATACCGGTATAACCGGTCTTTCGCATGACCTGGCAGGCTTCGCGAAAATCGTAGTCTTTAAATGCCTCGTTGCAAATGGCGTAGCGGAAGTCAGAACCCATCATCGTCAGGGTACCGCAAACCAACGGCTATTCCCCGATAATCTTGACCAGCGCGCGCTTGCGGCGGCGCCCGTCGAACTCACCGTAAAAGATTTGTTCCCACGGTCCGAAGTCGAGTTTTCCCGCGGTTACAGCTACCACCACCTCACGTCCCATTACCTGCCGTTTCATGTGGGCGTCGGCGTTGTCCTCTCCGGTTTGATTGTGGCGGTACTGCGCCGTGGGTTCGTGCGGAGCGAGGCGCTCCAGCCACTTGTCGTAGTCGTGGAGCAGGCCTGACTCGTCATCGTTGATGAAGACCGAGGCGGTGATGTGCATCGCGTTGACCAGGCAGAGGCCTTCCTGAATGCCGCTTTCCCGGAGGCAGCGGTCGATTTCCGGAGTGATATTGACGAAACCGCGCCGCTGCGGCACTTCGAACCAGAGTTCTTTGCGATACGACTTCATACGGCCTCAACCTGACAGGAGGGCCATCTCGTGCAGGCGGCAGAGGGCCTGCCGCACGTCGTCCGGGTCAACCCCGAGAGTGGCTCGCAGCGCTTCGGCATCGCGGGTACCGTCGAGCAGCGGCATAATCGACCGCAGCAAGGGCTCGTCGAGCTCGACGGGACGGTGCCGCAGGGACGTCACCCGGGTACCGTTTTTCGCCTGATGACGGGCGAGGCGGGCAGCGACTGGGCGCTCCGAGATGGTGGGGGCATGGGACCACGGGGCGATGTTGATGTCGATGACTCCGGGCAGTTGCATGCGGAGCAGGAGTTCGCGCAGCATGGCTTCCGGGTCGGCATTGCCGGGTGGCGGTACTGCGACCAGGGTTCGGCAGAGCAGTTCGTCGAAGGTCAGGGTCGCGGGCCAGACGCTGGCCAGTTCGAGGATCGCCGCTTTGACGAATGACTGGTTGACGGTAATCGACCCACCGCCTTCGGAGCCAAACTCCATCGGCTCATTGGTGGTCAAAGCCTCGGCTGCGTTGTCAGGCGCTTTCATGGCGGTGGCGAAGTGAAGCGTCCGCAGGCGGCTGGCGGGAATGGAGCGGTCGACCTGCAAGTTCGCCCGGCACAGCAGGGTACGTCGAAAGCCTCGTGAGGTGAGGTAGTCGTAATACTGCTCGCGTTCGATCACGTCGGGCACGGAATCGAGGGCTTCCTTTGTTTCCGCCGACAGTTCGGAGCTTTGTGTCAGATCGCTGGAATCGGCTTCGGAAAGGAACTGCAGTCCGTGCGCAGAGGCTCGGCGCACGAACTCGGTAAAGTAGACGGGCAGGTTGTGTTCGCCGAAATCGTCGTGAAAGCAGAGCGCCGGATCCTTTCCGATCAGGCGTTCCATCTCTCCGCGCACCACTTCGCGATAGGTCTCAGTGCCACCCTGGCTTCTGTAAATCGTCGCCAGGAGCGCGACAGCCCGGTTGCGGATCTCGACGGGGTCTTCGAGGCCCGCGGCGTGAAGCCGCACCATGTTGCGGGTCATCTCGCGGAGGTGCCACGCGGGATAGGCGTTGTAGCTGATGTAGGCGATTCCGTTCGGGGCAAGCAGCCGGCCGGCGAGGTCGAGGATTCGATCCTGTACCTGCGGCGCCACCCAGGAGTACAAACCGTGCGCGATGAAGTAATCGCACTCACCCGGCTGACCGCCGAGCTGACGCACGTCGGCGACGCGGAAGCGCACATTTTCGGCTTCCATTTCCGCAGCCAGCTGGGTAGCCCGCCCGACCGCGAGATCCGCCGTGTCGACTCCGACGAACTGGGCTTCGGGGTACTCCATCGCCATTGGGACCAGGTGGACACCGTCACCGCAGCCGAGTTCGAGCACGCGGCAGCTGTGCACGTCAGGCGGTTCGACGCCAAACAGCGTGGCCATCGTCGCGAGGCGGTTAATGTGCGCCTGGGGGAATGGTGAACTCTGGTACGCCACCTGGTTGTAAGGGTTCTCCATCTGCCGTTGCGATTTTCTCACGCCTTCGAACTGTTGGTCACGTGAGCGTCATTCTTATTTTTCCGGCAGCCCCAAATTACGCAATCGCTCCACTGCCGCATCGCACCCTGGTAACGGGTACAATTCCATCGAATGGCAAAGCGCTACGACGCGATTATCGTTGGAGGCGGGCACAACGGGCTGGTAACCGCCGCGTATCTGGCCAAAGCGGGGCGCAAGGTCCTGGTGCTGGAACGCCGGGAGATGGTGGGTGGCTGCTCCGTCACCGAGGAAATCTGGCCCGGGTTTCGCGTTTCCACGGCGGCTTACCTCACCAGCCTTCTGCAGGAGCGCGTCATCCGCGAACTCGAATTGCCGAAGCATGGGTACGTGGTTTATCCCAAAGACCCGTCGTTTTTCTCGGCATTTCCGGACGGGCGGCATTTGTTTTTCTGGCAGGACCGGCAGAAGACGCTTTCGGAAATCGGCAAATTTTCACCGCGCGATGCGGGCCGTTTCCCGGCGTATGAGGCTCACCTGGAGCGACTGGCGCAGGTGGTGGAATCCCTGCTGCTGACCGTTCCGCCGGAGTTTCCACCGAACCGCATTGGCGACTACATCGACTGGCTGAAGATCATGGGCCGGCTGAAAGGCCTGAATCGCGACGAGATGGTGGGGCTGGTCCGCGTTTTCACTCAGAGCGCGTCGGACTTTCTCGATTCGTGGTTTGAGTCCGAGCAAATCAAGGTGACGCTGGCCACCGACGGGGTGATCGGGGCAAATGGCGGGCCGAAATCCCCGGGCACGGCTTACATCCTGCTTCACCATTGCAT
>JAWXCM010000088.1:0-35460 GCA_034408745.1 Bryobacteraceae bacterium | reverse complement strand
GGGGCGGGGCCGCGGGCGGTTTCGGCGGCGAGTGCGGACCGGGGGCTGGCACCGAACGGCATCGGGACGCTGTACGGGTCCGGGTTTGCTCCCGATGGATTGCGGATCGCCGTGGTGGATACGGCTGGGATCGAGCGCGCGGGCACGGTTTTCTACGCGGGGGCTTCGCAGGTGAATTTTTTGGTGCCGGACGGGACGGCGGTCGGGCCGGCGCGGGTCCGGGTGCTGCGTGGGGACGGGTCGGAAGCGCAGTCCACTGCGGTGCAGGTGAATGCGGTAGCTCCGGCGGTGTTTACTGCTACT
This sequence comes from Bryobacteraceae bacterium, assembly GCA_034408745.1. Taxonomy (GTDB): domain Bacteria; phylum Acidobacteriota; class Terriglobia; order Bryobacterales; family Bryobacteraceae; genus JAWXCM01. Next base: position 35,157 of record JAWXCM010000088.1, on the reverse strand, counting down.
GCTTCGGGCAGGGGTGTTCCGGCGGCGATTGCGGTGCAGGGCGGGGCAGCGGTCGAGGTGTTTCGGTGTTCGGGGCCGCTGCTTTGTGTGGCTCGGCCGCTGGAGCCTCGGGATGGCCGGCCTGTGTATCTGAGCTTATTTGTTACGGGGCTGCGGTGGTACCGCTCGGGTGTTCGGGTTACGTTTGCCGGGGAGGATGTGCCGGTGGAATTTGCCGGGGCGCAGAGTCAATTCGCGGGGCTCGATCAGGTGAATGTGCGGCTGGAGCGGACGCTGCGGGCTCGTGGGGAGGAGGATCTGGTGGTGATTGCGGACGGGGTGGCTTCTAATGTGGTTCGGGTTTTGGTGCAGTAGGTCGCGGCTACGGCAGGCGGTTCGCGGTGCAGGCTTCGCAACTGGTACCCGGTTCCTGGGGGTTCGGCCAGAAGCCAGCTAAACTGGAGTGTTGGATCTTGAAAAGACCATTCTTCGAAAAGTAGGGGAAGCGGTGGGCCGCTTCCGGATGATCCGGGACGGTGACCGTGTTGCCGTTGGGCTGTCCGGGGGCAAAGACTCGGTGACCTTGCTTGAGGCACTGATCCTGCTGCAGAGGCGGGCGCCGATCTCCTTTACCGTTTGTGCGTTTACGGTGGAGCAGGGGAAGTTTCTCGCTCCGATTCTTCCGTTTGGCGAGTATCTGAAGCAGCGTGGAATCGAGTGGCTGTACAAGGTTGACCCGCCGTCGCTGCGTTTGATCGACGAGCAACCGGATCATGGTTGCGACATGTGCAGCCGGTTCCGCCGCCGGGCCGTGTATGAGATCGGCCGGGAGATGGGTGCCAACGTGATCGCGCTGGGGCATACAGCCGATGACTTTTGCGAGTCGTTTCTTCGCAATGCCATGTTCACCGGCCGGACCAGCGCGTTGCCGCCCGTCACCTGGTCGAAGAAGAAAGATTTCCGTTTGATCCGGCCTCTTGTGTACGTCACCGAGGACCTGACCACCCGGTACGCGCAGTCGCTGGGCGCGCCTGTGATACCCTGCGGCTGTTCACAAAAGACAGGAACGGTTCGGCGCACTCTGCGCGACATGTTGGCTGATATGGAAGCAGAGCATCCACGGATCAAGGAGAGCCTGTTGTCGGCGATGGGGAATATCGAGCCCCAGCGTTTGCTTGACGTGCGGTACTTCGATCCGGACCGGAGTGATGAAGAGCCGGCGAACGGAGCAGCCGACCTGCTTCCTGTGTTAATCGAATCGTAACCATATCTGTGTTGCTAAGACACCAGACCCATTGAGAAGATAGGACTTCCTTAAGTGCGCCCCGACGTTATGCTCAAGCAGCCCGAGGTTGTATGAGATTTCTCCCACGTGAAGAGAAATTTTACGAACTGTTTTTAGACCAGGTGAACCTGATCTCAGAGTCTGCGAAGTTGTTGGTCCAGGGACTGAAATCCGGCAACAGTACGCTGGAACAATCCGCCGCCAGAATTAGCGAACTGGAGCACAAGGCCGACGATGTGCTTCATGACATTTTCCGGCGGCTGAATCAGACCTTTATTACGCCGATCGATGCGGAGGATATCCATTCGCTCGGTACCCGTCTGGATGACATCATCGACGGGATTGAGGATCTTGCTTACAGCATGGTGGCGTACAACATTGAGCCTGTGCCTGCTGTTGCCATTGAGGTGATGGAGGATATTGTTCGATGCGTACATTCGCTTGATCAGGCTTTCCTCGCGCTTCGGGATGACAAGCCTGTGCTGGAGCACTGCATTGCCATCAGCAAAATCGAGGAAGAGGTGGACGTTAAGGTCCGGCAGGCAGTTCGGGAACTGTTCCGGGATGAGAAGGATGCCATCCGAATCATCAAGGTGAAAGAGGTACTCGACTTGCTGGAGGCTACTACGGATTCCTGCGAAGACGTATCGGTTGCGCTCCAGAACGTGTTAGTGAAGAACAGCTGAACGATCCGCATGGACTCGACGCTACTTCTCGTTATTTTCATCGTCGCGGTTGCCCTTGTGTTCGACTACATCAACGGGTTCCATGATGCGGCGAACTCTGTTGCCACAATCGTAGCCACGCGTGTACTGACGCCGGGTCAGGCGGTAGTTTGGGCGGCGTTCTTCAATTTTGTCGCGGCGTTCGGTTTTGGCACGGCGGTGGCCAAGACCGTGGTGAATGGCGTGAACATGGACGTTGTGTCGGTTTACGTCATCCTTGCTGGTTTGATTGGCGCTATCGCCTGGGATCTGATCACCTGGTATGTCGGGCTGCCGACCAGTTCGTCGCACGCACTGCTGGGAGGGTACGCCGGAGCCGGGATGGCGAAGGTGGCTCTGACGCGCGGGGTCGGGCAGTCGTTTGAGGCGCTCAATCCGGAAGCGATCTGGCCCACGGTCTACTTCATCGTGCTGGCGCCGCTGCTGGGGTTAGCGATCGCCTACACGCTGATGATCGCGATTCACTGGATGTTCCGGAACGCTTCGCCGAAGAAGATGGATTCGTGGTTCCGGCGCCTGCAGCTTGTCTCGGCGGCCGTGTTCAGCTTCTCGCATGGCACCAACGATGCGCAGAAGACGATGGGTATCATCACCGGCGTTCTGTTCACCACCCATCGAATTCCGGATCTGAATGTGCCCATCTGGGTGATCTTCGCGGCTCATGCCGCCATTGGTCTGGGTACGCTAAGCGGCGGGTGGCGGATTGTCCACACGATGGGATCGAGGCTGACCCGGCTGAAGCCCCGAGGCGGGTTTGCGGCTGAAACCGCCGCGGCAATCTCCATCATGGTGTCGAGTTATCTGGGCAAGCCAGTTTCGACGACGCACGTGATTGCAGGGGCCATCGCCGGGGTCGGCAGTATCAAACGCACCAAGGCGGTTCGCTGGGGTATCGCGACGCGGATCCTTTGGGCCTGGGGCATGACGATTCCGGCGGCGGCCGCGGCTGGTGGCATCGCACTGCTGGTGATTCGAATCTTCACAGCTAACGTTTAGCCGGGTCGATTGTAAAAAGAAAAGCCCGGAGCTGCTTAGTGCGGCTCCGGGCTTTTCTGTTGTGTGCCTGACCTCAGGAGGCTTTATTTGGGCCAGGAAGGTCGCGGCTGGTGATGACGCGGTCGACCAGGCCGTATTCCACCGCCTGGTGTGCTTCAAGGATGTAATCGCGGTCCACGTCGCGCGAGAGCTTTTCGACGGGCTGACCGGTGCAAGCCGCGAGAATGCCGTTGAGCGTTTCGCGCATACGCAGGATTTCCTTGGCGTAGATATCGATATCGGACGCCTGTCCTGCCAGACCGCTCATGTGGGGCTGGTGGATGAGGATTCGCGAGTGCGGCAACGTGTAGCGCTTGCCCCGCGTCCCGGCGGCGAGCAGCACGGCACCCATTGATGCAGCCTGTCCGACGCAGTAAGTAACGATGTCCGGTTCCACCAGATTCATCGTGTCAAGAATCGCGAGTCCGGCCGTGATGCTGCCGCCTGGCGAGTTGATGTACAGCGAGATGTCCTTCTCAGGGTCTTCCGAGGCGAGGAACAGCATCTGAGCGATGATCAAATTCGCAACATTGTCATCAATCGGAGTGCCGAGGAAAATAATATTCTCTTTGAGCAGACGCGAGTAAATGTCGAAAGCGCGTTCTCCGCGCGACGTCTGCTCTACTACCATCGGGACAAGCATGCCGGGTGTCGTTCCTCCAAGTCCCTATGATAGCGAAGCGGAGGTCTATTCCGGCTTTCGTGCCACAGCTATTATTGAGACCGGGTTCCAGGGGAGCAGGGTGTCGAGCTTTTTCCACAGCCAGACGAGGTTGTCGAAGACATAGAGCTGAAACCGCGAGAGGCGCTCGCGGTGCAGGATTCGGCCGTTAAAGTACCAGGCTGGGCGTGTGACGCGGTTGAAGCGAAGCATGTGCTCGAGTCGAAATCCGGCGGCTTCGACGCGGGTCTGGAGCTCCTGTTCGGTGTAGCGGCGGTAGTGACCGAGCACTTTGTCGAGGGATCCGTACACGCCCATTCCCTGCGGCACGAGGATGATGGCGCGGCCACCGGCGTCGAGCACGTTAAAAATATTGCGCAGTCCGTTGGCGTCATCGCGGATGTGTTCGAGCACGTTGAGGCAGACCACAGTGTCGACGGGGGTGTCGATGGCGTCGAAATCGGTGGCAAGTTCGATGTCGACCTTCCGGATTCGCAAGTTGGGCCGGAAGCGGAAGCGGGTGCCGAGTCGCGCCAGGTGCTCTTCGTCGTAATCGGACGCGATGTAGACCTTGCGGTGTCGCGCCAGATGCATGGCGAGGTTGCCGATCCCCGCGCCGAGTTCCAGCACCTGGTGGCCGAGGAAAGGCTGAATGACGGACGCCATCCACTTGTTGAACTTAGGCGTCTGGGCGAGGGCGTCGAGGATAGCGGCGCCGTTGTCGCGGTACACGTCGCGGGACAGGCCGTAGCGCAGGATGATGCCCAGCGCCTGGATCGCGTCCTTCAGGCCGATCTTCTTACCCTCAGCGTAGGTTCGGCCGTAGTAGCTGATGGGTACTTCGATAATGCTGGCCTGGCGTTGTGCCAGTTTGATGGTGAGTTCAGGCTCAATGCCGAAACGGTTGCTGCGCAGCGGAATGCTCTTGACAAGGGCGAGGCGGAAGGCCTTGTAACAGGTCTCCATGTCCGTCAGGTTGACGTCGGCGAACATGTTGCAGAGGGTAGTGAGGATGCCGTTGGCGAGGGCGTGCCAGAAGTAGAGAACTTTGCGCTCGCCTGCGACTACGAATCGCGAGCCGAAGACGGCGTCACAGCGTTCGTCGACGAGGGGCTGAAGGAGCCTCGGATAGTCGTTGGGGTCGTACTCCAGGTCGGCGTCCTGGATGATGGCGAACTCGCCGGTGGCGTGCTCGATGGCAGTGCGAATCGCGGCGCCTTTGCCCTGGTTCACTTTGTGGCGAACGAGGTGGATGCGTCCCGGGTATCGGGCCGCCACAGCCTCTACCACCTCAGTGGAGGCATCCTTTGAACCGTCATCGACGATGATGATTTCCGACCGCAACCCGACGGGAATGGGGGCGTGCAGAACACGCTCCAGGACTACGCCTACGTACTCTTCCTCGTTGTACAGGGGGATAAGAATGGAGAGCAGTTTTTCTGTGCTGGACAAACCCCTGAGTATAGCAGCCAGGAGGTGCTCGCCCCGCTGTTACAATGGCGCGCAATGGCCGATAAATCAGCCCCAACAATTCTCTCCCGTTTGTTTTGGGCAGCAGTCGCGGTGCTCGCCGCTTTCAGTCTTGGTCTTGTAGCGACGGAGCGTGGAGAACCCGTCAACAGCATGTGGCTTGTGTGCGCCTCGGCGGGCACGTATCTGATTGGGTTTCGCTTCTATGCGAGGTTCATATCGATTAAGGTGATGGGGCTGGACGACCGGCGCGCCACGCCCGCGGAACGGCTTCGCAACGGGCATGATTTTGAGCCGACGAACAAGTGGATTGTGTTCGGGCATCACTTTGCGGCGATCGCGGGGCCGGGGCCGCTGGTTGGTCCGACGCTGGCTGCGCAGTTCGGGTATCTGCCCGGGACGATCTGGATCATTCTGGGCGCGGTGCTGGGCGGGGCGGTGCAGGACTTCGTGATTTTGTTCTGCTCGATGCGCCGCGACGGCAAGTCGCTGGGGCAGATGGCTCGCGAGGAAGTGGGGCGGGTGGGCGGAGTGGCGGCGCTGATTACGGTGATGCTGATCATGGTGATCCTGCTGGCCGTGATCGGGCTGGTGGTTGTGAATGCGCTGCGCGACAGTTCGTGGGGCACTTTCACCATTGCAGCCACTATGCCGATCGCGCTGTTCATGGGTTTGTATCTGCGCTATATCCGGCCGGGCAAAGTGCTGGAGGTGTCGGCGATTGGGTTCGCGCTGGTGCTCGGCAGTATTTTCGCGGGGCAGTGGGTTTCGCAGCATCCGACGCTTGGGCCGATGTTCACGCTGTCGGGGATTGTGCTGGCGGTGTGCGTGATTATTTACGGGTTTCTTGCGAGCGCGCTGCCGGTGTGGCTGCTGCTTGCTCCCCGCGATTATCTGAGCACGTTTGTGAAGCTCGGCGTGGTGATGATGCTGGCGGTGGGTATTTTGTTTGTCCGGCCGGATCTGCAGCTTCCGGCGGTTACGCGGTTTGCCGATGGCACGGGGCCGATTTTCGCGGGCAAAATATTCCCGTTCTGCTTTATCACGATCGCCTGCGGGTCGATTTCCGGGTTCCACGCGCTGATCTCGAGCGGCACTACGCCGAAGATGATCGCGCGGGAGTGGCATGCGTGGCCTGTGGGCTACGGGTCTATGCTGCTGGAGAGTTTCGTCGCGATGATGGCGTTGATTGCGGCGTGTTCACTGCAGCCGGGCATCTTTTTCGCGGTGAACTCACCGGCCGCTATTGTTGGCGCGTCGCCTGAAGCCGCGGCCGCTACGATTACGGGCTGGGGCTTCCCGGTGACGGCTGGTGAGATGCAGTCGCTGGCCGCGGATGTCGGTGAGAAGAGCCTGTTTTACCGGACGGGTGGGGCGCCGTCACTGGCGCTGGGGATGGCGCATATTTTTGCGGGGAGCGGCGGAGGAAGGGCGATTCTCGGGTTCTGGTATCACTTTGCCATCATGTTCGAGGCGTTGTTCATACTGACGGTGATCGACGCGGGCACACGGGTGGGGCGGTTCATGCTCCAGGATTTGCTGGGCAATGTCTGGAAGCCGCTGGGCCGGACGAGCTGGATGCCCGGAGTGCTGATGACGAGCGCGATGGTGGTGCTGGCGTGGGGCTATTTCCTGTATCAGGGTGTGCTGGATCCGCTGGGCGGGATCAACTCGCTGTGGCCGCTGTTTGGGATCGCGAATCAGCTGCTGGCGTCGATTGCCCTGTGCGTGGCGACTACGATTCTGATCAAGATGCATCGCGCGAAGTACATGTGGATCACGTGCGTTCCGCTGGCCTGGCTGTTGATTGTGACTTACACGGCGGCGTGGCAGAAGATCTTCGATGCGTCGCCGCGAATCGGGTTCCTGGCGCAGGCGGACGTGTTGCAGAAAGCCGTGGATTCAGGAGCGCTGACGGCGGCGAAGATCGCGGAGAATCAGACACTGATATTCAATGCGAGGCTCGATGCCGTTTTGTGTGGGATCTTCCTGGTACTGGTGACGGTGATTATGGTCGACGCGATTCGCGTGTGGACGGGAATTCTGCGGGGGACTCGCGAGGCCAGGGTTCGCGAGACTCCGTTTGTGATGACGGAACTACGGCCGGAGGAAATATGAGGGCATTTTTCCGAATCGTGCTCGGCATTTTGCGGGAGATCGCGGACGAAAATGCGTACCGGCGCCATTTGCTGCATCATGGCGCCGGTGATTCCGGCACGGAATGGCGCAAGTTCAGCGACGAGAGAATGCGGGCAAAATACGCCCGCGCAAAGTGCTGTTAGCGGCCGCCAGGACTGCGAGACACGCGCCCATCAGCCCCGCTGTCGCGGGCTCGGGTACGGCGTCCGGGGTGTAGGTGACGCTGCCAAGGCGGTCTACGCCGAAAGTTGCGCCACCTGTGACGTCGTAACTGAACGTCTGGGAGAGCCTCATGGCGATTTTGCTGTCGGTCAGTTTCGGATAGCCCATTGGACAGTGGATCCGTGAGGAAACGCATGCTCGGACAGTATCGGACGAATCGGCGAAATCCGTACTATTTCATTCGAATTGAACCGAAATAAAATCAGTACTAACTGGATGCGATTATTATTCTGTTGGCCCTGCTACACGAGTTGTAGTGCGTTTCGACTGGTTGCCGGGAACCGGCGTTTCAGCTGGCTGGGACGGCTGGCTGAAACACTTCGGTGGTCTTGATCAGTTCCCAGCCGAGGTGGTTGATGTAGAACAGCAGAACGGCCTCGTTGTACTTGCCGCGGAAGGCGTCCAATACGCGCTGCTGCCACCCTTCTGTCAGGTTCTCGGTGGCATTGAGGTCCTTGGCGAAGAAACCATCTTCGTGGGGGATGCCGACGAGGTTGAGCACGTCGACAATCATGTCGAGGTGGGAGACCAGCACTACCTGGGAGATATCGGCCGCGAATTCCTCGTCGCGGTCGACAATGCGCGCCCAAAGCCGGGGCGCCGCTTTACGCAGTGTCTCGGAATTGAGTTTCGCCATGTGAAAGCGCAGTTTTACGCGTTCGTAGAGCTGATAGGTTTTGAGTTTGCCAATTGAGACGCTGCGGATGAGCTGCTGGAAAGCCGGCTCTCCGAGTGTCAGGAAGATGTCCGAAAGCCGCATTTCCCTCCAGGTTAGCACAGCCAGTTTGCACCACCGAAGGTGAGCGCGTGGCGCACGTTACAATAATAAGTTTGGAATGAGCAACCTGATTGTGCTGGGCGCCCAGTGGGGTGATGAGGGAAAAGGTAAGATGGTGGACCTTTTCTCAGACCGTTTTGACATTGTCGCGCGGTATCAGGGCGGACACAACGCCGGACACACCGTTTACATTGGCGAGACTAAATATGTTTTGAAGCTGATCCCGAGCGGCATCCTCCGCCCCGGCATTCGTGCCGTAATCGGCAATGGCGTGGTGATCGACCCCGCCGCGCTGGTGGAGGAGATGGACACGCTCACCGCGGCTGGAGTCGACGTTGTCGGCCAGTTGTCGATCAGCAACCGTGCCCACGTGATATTTCCATTTCACCGTCTGGCGGAACGGATCTCCGAGGGGCGCTCCGACCGTGTTGCGATCGGCACCACGTCCCGTGGCATCGGCCCGGCATACGAGGACAAGATTGGGCGGCGGGGTATCCGCATCGCCGATCTGCTGGACGAGGAATCCTTCGAATCGCTCTTTGCCGACCTTGCGGCCGACAAAAAGACAATCGCCGAAGCTTTCCATATCGAGACGCAACTGGATATGGCGCAGATTCGGGCTCAGTACCGCACGTTGGCCGACCGGATAGCGCCGATGGTGTGCGATACGGCTTCGCTTCTCAACACGGCGATGAATTCGGGTAAGAGCGTGCTGTTCGAGGGCGCCCAGGGCACGATGCTAGACATTGACCACGGCACGTATCCGTTCGTTACGTCTTCGAGCGCGGCGGCTGGTGGCGCCTGCACCGGAACTGGTGTGGCTCCGACACGGATCGACGGCATTGTGGGCGTTTCGAAGGCGTATATTACTCGCGTGGGAAGCGGTCCGTTCCCGTCTGAGGACCTGGGCGAGGCAGGTGAGCGCATCCGCAAAGCTGGCAACGAGTTCGGCTCGGTGACGGGACGCCCCCGGCGCTGCGGCTGGTTCGACGTGCCGCTGCTTCGATATACGGCGATGGTGAACGGGTTCGACAGCCTGATTGTGACCAAGCTCGACGTACTGGATGAGCTGGATCGAATTCCGGTTTGCGTCGCGTATGAAATCGGCGGCAAGCGGGTGGAAGACATGCCTGCCACGAACCGCGGTATCGAGACGATCCAGCCGGTATTCGAGTACCTTCCCGGCTGGACATGCAGCACTCGCGGCGTGTCGAGCTACGACGAACTGCCTGTGGCGGCCCGCACCTACGTGGAGTTTCTCGAGAAGCAGTCGGGCGTTGAGGTTGGCTGCGTGTCGACCGGACCTGAGCGCACCGAAACGATGGTGATGGCCGGATCGCGGCTCGAGTTCTTCCTGGGCAGGTAGACTGTCTGACGGTCAGCGGCGCGTGACCATCAGGCTGCGCCATCCGGTGTTGCCCGCTGCGTCGCGGGCTCTGACGATCACCTGATTGTCGCCGACCTTTAGGTCAAGATCGAAGCTCCAGCTCGTGGTTCCGTTGGCCGTTCCGGTCGCCGAACCGCACTGCCAGGTCACTTCTTTCACGCCCACATTGTCCTTTGAGGTTCCCGCTATGCGCAGCTTTGCGGCCGAGGTGCCGTAGACCGTCGAGAACGGCGTCTGCACCGTGATCGAGGGGACTACCGCGTCTGACGAACTGGGCGCGATTCGAATCAGTGAGACGGACCGGTAGGCTGAGCGGCCGGTGCTGTCGGTGGCTGTGAATGTTGCGGAATTCGCCCCGAGGGAGAGTGGCAGGGCCTTCGCCGTCCAGGATGACGTTCCGTCGATTCTCCCGGTGCTTGTACCGACGGTCCAGGTGACTTGGGAACTTCCTGTGTTCCCGGTAAGCAGCCCGCTGACGTCGACCGTGGGTGTCGAGACGGCCACGGGGACGGTTACCGTCAGGTTCAGGGGAGTCTGCGCGGACGCCGTTTTGCGCGGAGGGAAGAATCGAAGCAGATCCTGAATGTCCTCGGGTTGCAGCTTGTCGAGATTCCGATAGTAGGGATACATGACGGTGCCAGGCTTGTCGTTATGCATCAGCCCCAGCGAATGGCCAAGCTCGTGCAGCAGCACGGAGTAAAGGTCAGGGTTCCCGCCCTCGGTCCAGGTTTCATCCTCGTCGAGATGCAAATCACCCGCGATGGGTTCTCGATTCCAGGGTGGGGGGTAGAAGGCGTGTGCCAGGAACCCGCCCTTGCCGTCGAAGGGATAGCCGTCGTCGTGCGTTCCGGTGAGGAATTCCACCGACAGTGAGCGCAGAGTGCTGCCGCGCGAGTGTCGAAAATCGAGTTGCACATGACGCGACCACTCCGACATGGCACGCTGGATTACCGTCTCCATCTGCGCCTGCGTCATCTGTCGCGATGGTTTCGCAATGTCCCAGTTCAGGGCGCTGCCATTGAGCACGGTGAACCAACCGCCGGCCACCTGGTACAGGTCTTCGGCTTCCTCATCCCCACTCATGGTCAATGAGCCGGCGCAGCCCTTTACAGGTACGCCTGCAATCATTTCGGGGGAGGCCGGGTACACCGACCTCGCCCCTGGCAGCCCGGCTACAGTGGCCAGGCCGTCTCTTCCGGTTTCTATCATCCGGTCACTCGGCAATAAATCGGGATTCTGCAGAACTCTTATCCCTGCCTCCTTTAAGAGGCGGTCTGGTTCGCCGGCGTCAATGCCTGGATCGAACTGGACAATCGCGACAACACTACCTTCTGCCTCCGATATGGTGGTGCTGACGCGAGGTCCCGCGGCCTGCAGAATCACCGGTGCGAGCAACAGAAGCAATGCCCGGTGTTTTTTGTTTTCCACTACTCTCTCCACGCTTCTCTTCTCGGTCCGGGAGAGCGGAATATGAGTGGGAATTTTGCGGGTAGTGTGGAGTAGTACCTGGGGAGGACGCGGTTGTGGCCGTAAATCCTGGCACGTTACCCTTGAACAATACTCCGGACAATGCAGGGGGCAGTGATGGTTTGCAGCTCGTGTGGCTCGGAAATTCCTCAGGGCAAGTCGTTCTGCGCCGACTGCGGCAGCCGCATCATTCCTGCCTCGGACGCCGCGCCGGATATGACTGTGACGGTGGCGGCTGCGGTTACCGGCACGATTCCCGCGTCCTCGCAGTCGCGGAGCACGGGGCGCTCGAGACCCTCCTCGCTGTCCGACAGCACTGTGGATGAGGGCAGATTTCTGCCCGGCACGATGCTGCTGGACCGCTACCGTATTACGGGGCTGATCGGGCGCGGCGGCATGGGGGGAGTCTACCGGGCCACCGACCTCAGGCTGGGGCAGCAGGTGGCGCTGAAATTCCTGCCGTCCGGCGCATCCGATCAGGCAATCGACCGGTTTCGAGCCGAAGTGCGGGTGGCGCGGCAGATCTCGCACCGCAATGTCTGCCGGGTGTACGACATCGGTGAGGTGGACGGCACCTGGTTTTTGTCGATGGAATACATCCAGGGGGAGGACCTTTCCTCGTTGCTGCGACGCATCGGCCGGGTGCCTGGCGACAAGGCTCTGGAGATGGCGAACCAGATCTGCGCGGGGCTTGCGGCGGCGCATGAGAAGGGGGTTCTGCACCGCGACCTGAAGCCTTCCAATCTGCTTGTGGACGGCGAGGGCAGTGTCGTGATTGTGGACTTCGGGCTCGCGGCGGCGGAGGAGATTCGAGCCGGGACGCCCGCCTATATGGCTCCCGAACAGCTGGAAGGGCGCGAGGTGACGGTGCGTAGCGACATTTACGCGCTGGGCCTGGTGTTTTATGAGCTGTTCAGCGGGCATCGTGCGCTGAATGCCAATTCCATGGCTGAGTTGCAGGAGGCGCATCACAGCACGCCGAGCGGTCCGTCGACCTTTGTGCGCGACATCGATCCGGCGGTGGAGCGGGTGATTCTGCAGTGCCTGGCTCCGCAGCCGGAGTTGCGGCCTCAGACTGTGGCCGCGGTCGCGGCAGCGCTGCCTGGAGGCGACCCGCTGGCCGCGGCTATGGCGGCGGGAGAAACACCGTCGCCGGCCCATGGTTGCGGCGGCCGGAAGGGCGATCGGCATCACGCCGATTCAGGCGCTGATTGTTACGGTGCTGATTCTGGCCGGCATGGCCGGCGTGTGGGTTGGCCTCGCGTCGATGAACGAAATGGATGCGGCGGGAGCCGACAAGTCGCCTGAGATCATGGCTGAGCGTGCGCGAACCGTGCTGCGCACGCTGGGGTACGCCGAAAAACCGGTCGATGAGATGTATGAATACCGTGCGTCGAGCCCGTATTTCCAGTTTGTTCGCAAGCCGGAAAACAGCGGCGTCACCTTCCCAGGCGTGTTCTTTTACTACCGTTCTTCGCGCGAACAGCTGACCAACCTGGATCCGATGCGCGCCGGAATCGTGTTTGGGGCGGTGTCGCATGCGGGTCCACCGGAAACGCAGTCGGGGATGATGTGGATGCATATGACGCCTCGGGGCCAGCTGCTGCGGTTTCAGTACGTGACTCCGGAGCGTGAACCGGATGAGGCTGCCAGGGCGGTCGACTGGAACGCTGTTTTGCGGCAGGCCGGGTATGATCCCGCACTCTTCCGCCCGGCCAAACCGGAATGGTTGTCGGATGGAGCCAGCGACGAACGGGCGGCGTGGACGGGAAAAGATGGGTCGCTGACGAATGCCGATTTACGTCTGGAAGCGGCTGCCTGGAAGGGGCGTGTGGTGTTCTTTCTTGCCGCGCCGCCGTGGGCGACTCCGCTGCGGCAGCCTCGGCCCGAGCAGCCCGGCCAGATGCCGACGCAGATCTTCCCCATTGCCCTTCTGTTTGCGCTCCTGCCATCGGCTGGCTGGATGGCTCGGCGAAATTTGTTGGCTGGCAGAGGGGACCGTAAGGGCGCGGCCCGGCTGGCGGCCGCGCTGTTCCTGCTGCACATGGCAGGGTTTGCCGCCGGTGCCGATCACGTTCGCAGCCAGTATGAGGTTCCTCTGATTGGCATTGCCGTGGCGCTGGGTCTGCTGAAGGCGGCGATGTTGTGGACCGGCTACATTGCGCTGGAACCGATTACGCGGCGTCGCTGGCCGCAGGCCCTGATCTCCTGGGCTCGGGTGCTGGAGGGCCGGTGGAAGGACCCACTTGTGGGTCGCGACGTGCTGTTCGGACTTTTGGCTGCGGCACTCAACGGAATTCCTCTGCTGGTATTACTGGCTCGCGAACGGGCTCTGTTTCCGATGGGCAATTCGCTGCCATCGCCGATTGTGTCGCACGGGCTGTCGACCCTGTTGGCCGGGCTGCTGAACGAAATGGGGCAGGCTGTGCTTACGTGTCTGGCCACCTTTCTGAGCCTGTTCATCCTTCGGCTGATCCTGCGGCGGGACTGGCTCGCGGTGCTGGTGAGCGGGCTGTTGTTCGGCGTGCCTGCCGGGTTAGCCGCGGGGGACCCGGTGTCGGGAATCGCTTTTGGCGCCACTGTGAATTTGCTTGCGTTCTTTGTGGCGGCGCGCTTTGGACTGACGTCGCTGTACGCGTTTCTGTTGGCAAATACGCTGTTTTACAGCATCGGCGCGAGTATGGATTTCAGCCTGTGGTACGCCAGCAACAGCCTGGTTCTGTATGCGTTTCTGGCGCTGGCCACGCTGATGGCGTTCCGGTTCGCGCTTGCAGGCCGGCCTTTGTTTGGAGATCCGGCGGTAACGAAATCCGGCCCGGCTTGATCCATGTGGGCATGCGTCGCTGGCGGAGGCCGATATCTGGTGTGGGGCTTTGGCGGACGTGGGCGTCCGCCGCAGGCGTGGGCGCCTGCCCCCCTGGAGGATATTGGGGAGGTGAAGCTGGAAGATTTTCGGGCTGTGGTGCGCCGCATTCCTCGCGGTGACGTGATGACTTACGCCGAAGTGGCCGCTGCCGCGGGACACCCCACGGGGGCTCGCCAGGTGGTGTGGTCACTGAAGGGGGCGGGGCTCGATCTGCCCTGGCATCGCGTGGTCGGCAAAGGACTCGAGGTGCGGCTTTCCGGGATACCGGGCCTGGAGCAGATCACCCGGCTCGAAGCCGAAGGCTGGAGAATTCGTGGGCGGAAGCTGGTCCGCCTGGAATCAGAAGACGAGGCGGAGACCAAGCTGAAGGCGCCGCGGGCTGCCCGCCGAAAGAATGCTTCCAAAGCTGGGTGAGCCGACGAAGTTATCGGGCTGGTCGTAGTTGGTGCGGTTGAGTAAGTTGAACGCCTCGATGCGGAACTGCGCATTCACTCGCTCAGTAAGTGAGGTGTTCTTCAGCAGCGATGCATTTACAGTCGAGAGTCCGGGGCCTTCAACAATGTTACGTCCGGCGTTGCCGAAGTTGCCGCGCGCCGGGATGAAGAATGCGCCGGTGTCGAACCAGCGCTGCGCCGTGGGGTCCGACAACTCGGGATTCCGCAAAACGCTGGGGCGATCATTCGAGCCGAAGCCGAGCGAGCTGCGGCCGGTGTTGCTGTTGTCGAGGTCGCTCAGCAGTGCCACTGTGAATGGGCGTCCGGTCTGGAAGCTCCACACGCTGGCGGTCTGCCAGCCGCGTGCCAGCCAGTTGCGGCCGCGGATCGGAAGATCCCACACATAGCTGACTGAGGTACGCTGGCGAACGTCGAAGTTCGACCGGCCTCGCTCGGCCGCTATGTTGGCGCTGTCCTGCGGGAAATTGGGGTCGCCCGCACTGCTGAAGAAGCTTGACGAATCGTCGAGCGACTTACCGAGGGTGTAACTCACAATGGTCGACAGGCCGAACGCGAGCCGCTGCTGATAGCGGGCCTGCATGGAGTGATATACCGAGTTACTCCGCGATTCCAGAATGTTGACGTCGTCAAACGCGGGGTTTGGGCGGAGATAGAAGGGCGCCGCGCTGGGGCGGGGCTGGTTGATGTCGCGGGCCGAGATCAGGCGGGTGCCCTTTGTGCCGACGTATCCCACTTCGAGAACGCCGCGCCGGGCGATCGACTGCTGGATGTTGAAGTTCCAGTGCTGCGCGTAAGGAGTGCGAAGGTCGCGCTGGATGGCGAGCGCCGACGAGGGAAGCTGCGGGAAGTTGCGCGGGAACGGATCGCTCAGGCTGAGTAAGTTGTTGCCGAGCGGGACATACAGGCGCAGGTCGTAGTACGGCGGGCTGAAGTAGAGACCTTCGCTGGGCGCGAGTGCCGACTGGTCATAGTAGATGCCATACGCCGCGCGAACGACATAGCCGCGGTTGGCCGGGCTCCAGGTTAGCCCGACGCGGGGCGCTACGTTGTTACGGTCGGGGAGGTAGCCTGCGCGCGGCATGCCGTTTTTGCCGACAGCGGCAAGCCGGCCAGTGGCAGGGTCATACAGGTTGGCCCGGTCACGCGCGTCGACGCCGGGGGCGGTGTACTCATAACGGACGCCGGCTGAGAGCGTCCAGGAGGGGCTGATGCGCAACGTGTCGTGCGCGAACAGCGCGAAGCTCCAGGAACGCAGCGCCTGCGGATTGTCGATGGACGCTTTGACGCCGACAGTCGGGATGCCGAAGAGCGCGTCGGCCACGGGGTTGCCCGTAATGCCGTAGAAGCTAAGCTGACCGCGGCCCTGGATGTCGCGGAAGGCATTCTGCTGCAGGCGGCGGAACTCGCCACCAAACTTCAGCAGATGTCGGCCGGCGGTGTAACTTGCCTGGTCGATCACCTGGTAAGTGTTGGTGACACTGTGCTGTGGGCTGTTGTATTCCTGGCCGAGCGGGGAGAAGCCGGGCATCGAGATGAAACTAAGTCCCTGGTCACGCGAGTTACTCCAGGTGTCGGGCAGACCAACCTGGCGGTTCAGGTTGACGTCCGATCCCTGCTGCGCCACGCCGAAGGCGATGCGGTTGAAGCCCAGGCGAAGTTCATTGATCAGTGCTGGGGTGAAGGTGTGGGTCTCACTGGCCATCACGTTCTGCGCACGCCGTGCGATGTCGTTGCCGTATCCGGGGACCCGCGCGTAGCCACTGCCGGCAAAGGGCTCGAAGAGAGTACGGTCAGCGCAGCTGTAGCGCAGCGCGAATTCCGAGGCCGGGCTGAAGGTGTGGTCCAGACGGGTGTCGAAGTGACGCGTGCGGTCGCGCTGGATCGGCGAGGAGATGAAGTTCTGGCCCGCCACATTGCGGTTCGGGGCAGGGAACAGGTTCATCAATGCGCGGCCGGTGGGGTGCTGGAACTCGGCCGGGATGCGGTTGCCGGGGAATGGCGACTGCGTGAACAGGTTGATCGGCTTCTGCGCACTCTGAGAGAAATCGCCGCTCCGTTCGGCCAGTGTCGGCACGTTGGTGATGCGGGTAATTCCCTCGCGGGAAATGGTGCCGTCGTAATCGCCGAAGAAGAATGTCTTGTTCTTCCTGATCGGTCCGCCGATAGCCGCGCCGAACTGATTGCGCTGATAGCGAGGCGACTTGTCGTCCGCGGGCGCGAAGTAATTGCGGGAGTCCATGGAGGCATTGCGGAAGAACTCCCACACGCTGCCGTGCACCGTGTTGGTGCCGGACTGCAACACCACGTTAATCTGTCCGCCGGCGTTGCGGCCAAACGAGGCGTCGTAAGTATGAGTAAGTACCTCGAATTCACGGATCGCGTCGGGTGGTGGCGCGACGCCCGCACCGTTGAGCTTGGGGTCCCCGTTGTAAACACCGTCGAGCAGAAAGTTGTTCGAGTCTTCGCGGTGGCCATTCACATTGATGGCGAAATCGCCGCGTACCGATCCGGCGGAACCCTGGGCGGCAGGCAATACGCCGGGCGCAAGCAGACTCAGCTCGTAGAAATTGCGGCCGTCGAGCGGGAGCTGGCGCAGGTTTCGCGATTCCACAACCGTGCTGAGTGACACTGAATCGGACTTGAGCGGTTCGGCGCGACCGACCACATTCACACTTTCGCCGCGGTTGCCGGGTTGCAGCCGCAGTTCCACGCGAACGTCCTGATTGACGGCCAGGGGCACGTCGGTGGAGTACGTTCGGAAGCCGTCGCGCTCAGCCTGCACGGTGTAGGAACCGGGTGCGAGCAGGGAGACTGTGAAAGCGCCTGTGGTGTCGGAAGTGGTGGTGCGGGCCTTGCCGCTTTCTGAACTGGTGACCGTGATTTTCGCGCCGGCGACGCGGGATTCACTGGGGTCGAGTACGGTCCCATGAATCGAACCTCGCCACGTTTGTGCGGCGGCTGTAAACGAGATCAGGACAAGAGCGGTTTTCAGTGTGGTCGACAGAACGCTCATAGGTATTGTTCCATCTTAGACGGCCAGGCTGAGGCGATGTCACTCTGCCGCCTGCGACACTGAACGAATATGCGGGATATTCTTCGTCTGGCCGTGCCCGTCATTGCGGCGGAGCTTGGCTGGATGGCGATGGGCGTGGTCGACACGGTCATGGTCGGGCCGCTGGGGCCTTCCGCGATCGGTGCGGTGGGTGTTGGCAATGCAGTGTTTGAAGTGACCGGCCTGTTCGGAATCGGCCTGCTGCTGGGGCTGGACACGCTGGTCTCGCAGGCGCATGGCGCGGGCCGGCGGGACGAGTGCGACCAGTGGCTGTGGCATGGCGTGTACCTGGCGCTGGTGTCGGCTGTGGCGTTGATGGGGCTGGTGGCTGTGGCAGGTCCGCAACTGCGGCATCTGGGGATTCAGCCTGGCGTGTTCGAGCTCGCGATGCCGTATGTGTACGCGCTGAACTGGAGCGTGCTGCCACTGCTGTTGTATGCGGCTTTTCGACGCTATTTGCAGGGCGTGCATAAGCCGGGCATCGTCACGTTCGCACTGGTGAGCGCGAACTTAGTCAACGCGGCGGGGAATGCGTGGCTGATCCCGACGTATGGCGTGGAGGGATCGGGGTGGTCGACGCTGGGGGCGCGGATCTACATGGCTCTGGTGCTGGTGGTGTACGCATTTGTCACGGACCGCGAGTTGTTCCGTGTGATTCCGGCTCCGTCGTGGAGTGCGACTCGGGTGTTGCTTGGGCTGGGTGGTCCGGTGGCGATGCAGTGGCTGCTGGAGATCGGGGTGTTTGCCACTACGACTCTGCTGGCGGCGCGGCTGGCACCGGAGTCGCTGGCGGCGCACCACATCACGATGCAGATTGTGGCCACCACGTTCATGGTGCCGCTGGGACTGTCGTCGGCGGGCGCGGTGGTGGTGGGCAACGCGATCGGGGCTGGTAAATTAAAGGCCGCGAAGCGGTCGGGCTGGATTACGATCTGGCTGGCTGTGCTGGTGATGAGTGTCGCGGCGGCGGTGCTGCTGCTGTTTCCGCATGCGCTGGCAGGGGTGTTCACGAAGAACGTGGAGGTGCTGCGGCTGGTGGTTCCGCTCTTATATGTCTCGGCGCTGTTCCAGATTTTCGATGGCATCCAGGTGACGGCGACTGGCGTGTTGCGCGGCGCCGGGGACACGCGGACGTCCATGCTGACGAACCTCGTGGCACACTGGGGTCTGGGATTACCAACGGGTTACTTACTGTGCTTCGTACTGGGATGGGGAGTTATTGGCCTTTGGGCCGGATTATCGGCGGGTTTGATGGTAGTGGCCGTTGTGTTGCTGTTCTGGTGGCGGCGTTACTCGCCGCGAGCACTGGCAACGCACAGTTAGTCACTAACACGGCGCAAATACCAGATACTGGCAAACCGCCGGTCATCTTTATCAATGGATACCAGGGGGGCTGTACCGAATCCAGTTTCGCGGGCACGTTCGGCATTGGCGATCAGCTGCTGCAGCGCGACGGGCGGGCCAGTGTCTTCTTCAATAACTGCAGTGTGCCGGGCAACCCGGCGATTGAAGAGCTCGGCAACGGATTCCGCGATTTTTTGAACGCGCTGCGGTTTGCGGACGGCCGTGCAGTGACGGAGTTCGACGTGGTGGCGCACAGCATGGGCGGTGACATTCTGCGCAGCTACCTGACGGGCAAGCAGACGGCTCGGGGTGTGTTTCAGCCGCCGGCTGAGGTTCGGGTTCGGAAGGCGGTGTTCCTGGCCGTGCCTTTCTTTGGCTCGATTGTGTCCGACATTTCGTCCCCCGATATTCAGTCTCAACAGCTACAGATCGGGAGTCCGCTGCTGTTCGATCTGGCCACGTGGAATCAGGGCAGGGACGATATGCGCGGTATCGACGCGGTGGCCGTTGTCGCGACGGGGGGAACGGGCATTCTCAACTCACGGCTCGGCTTTGACGACTCCACGGTGACTCTCACCAGCGGGTCGCTGGAATGGTATGCGGCGGGCCGCACACGCGTGGTTCCGAACCTCTGCCACACGGTGTTGAGTGGCTTTCTGGCGGTTGCCTGCGTCAACCCGTCGACCTCGGTCGCCCGTATGCTTGACGAGCAGCACGCTTCGGCTCGTATTATGCGGTCGTTTCTCGGCGATACGAATGAGTGGACCACGGTGGGTGGCGCGCCTGCAGACGATCGGTATCTGAAGGAGCGGGCGGGAGTGCAGGTGCAGGTCCGGGGGATTCAGGATCAGATTCTGCGGATTGAAGCCGCCACGCCGGACCTGAAGATCCGCGGCGATGAAGTGGCGTGGACCGACTTTGCTCCCACAGCCACAACGTTTCCGCTTAGCATCACGGTTGAGGGCAGCACGGCGCGGGTCGATGGTGCGGCTACGATTCGGCCAGGCTCGACGCAGGTCCGCGTGATCAGCCTGGGCGGTCCGCAAATTGAAGCGATTATTCCGAACTTCAGCGACGTGTCGCCTCGCGCAGTCGCGCCGGGCAGCTTCATCTCGGTGTACGGGCGGCAGCTTTCGATCAGCACGGGCACTGGTGCGCCGCCTTATCCTACGTCGCTGGGCGGGGCCGAGGTGTTGCTTGGTGGCCAGCCGATCGGCGTCCAGTACGCCAGCGCTACGCAGATCAATGCGGTGGTGCCGGATACGGCTGCGAACGTGATGCGGCTGCAGATTCGGACGGCCAACGGCATCAGCGGGATCAACCTGCTGGTTGAACCCTCCGTGCCGTCGCTGTTTCCGACGGCTGTGAATGCGGTGACGGGTGCGCTGGTGGGCACGTCGGCGCCGCTGCGGCCGGGGGACTACATCTCGATTTACGCCACAGGCCTCGGGCTAACGGACCGGCGTGCGGACGGGCTGGACTGGGCTCGGATACAGCCGGGGGTGACGGTCGGGGGGCAGCCTTGTAGCGTGCTGTTCGCGGGGCGTGCGCCGGGGTATGTCGGCCTCGATCAGATCAACTGTCAGATCGCGCCGGGAGCTACGGTTTCCGACACCGCGCCGGTGGTGGTCCGGACCGGACGCCGCACTGCAAGCATCACGGTCCCGATTCGGTGAGTCCTGGATGTTAACCTGAACATCAGGAACATATATGGCATGTGGCGGCGGTGCGATCAATATTCATCCGGAAGAGAACAAGTCCGGGCGTAAGGTGCTTTGCGTGAAGTTTCAGAGCGAGATGCCGGGTTTGGATGAGGTGCCGTTCGAGGGCCATCCCCTGGGTCAGAAGATCTTCGACAACGTTTCGAAGGAAGCGTGGAAGATGTGGATGGAGCACATGAAGATGATCATGAACGAGTACCGGCTGAACCTCGGCACCCCCGAAGCCCAGCAGTTCGTGATTGAGCAGATGGACAAGTTCTTCTTCGGCGAAGGTGCGGCGCTTCCGGCCGGCTTTGTGGCGCCGAAGTCGAAGAGCTAAGCTCCAGGGCGAAGGGCGGGTAATTCCGCGTAGATTTCGAAACGAAGCCGCTTGTGCGCATCGCGCAGTGCGGCTTCTGTTTCTTGCGGCGTCTCGGCGCGGGCGAACAGGAAGCCAGGGTAGCTGGAACCTTCTGGCAACTGCACCAGTCGTTGGCCTTCTTTTGCCGTGATCTCGACGCCCGTGATTCCTGGTATCTGTCGGGCTTCGTCGACGCCGAGCACTCGAGAGAACACGCCGGTCGCCGGAACCGGGATCATCATGACTCCTGAGGCCGCGGGCTCTCGCTCCAGCTTGCTGACGTCTTCGCCGACGGCGAATCGTATCAGGAGCTGTTCGAGCGGCACCTCCCCGTGTGGGCCGAAGCGGAGCGACTGCGCGCACAGGCCGCCGATGGGACGCGCGCCCACTTCCAGCATCCACACTCCGCGTTCATTGACGCGCATCTCGGCGTGTACGGGACCGTTCGTCAGGCCGAGCGCTGTTACGGCCTGTTGGGCTGTTCCGCGGATTGCGTGCTGCACGTCCGCGGGTTCGCGGGACGGAGTTACGTAGATGGTCTCTTCAAAGAATGGACCCTCGAGCGCGTCGGGTTTGTCGAAGATGGCGAGAGTCTTCAGGTGGCCGTCGATGACCAGACCTTCGAGCGCGAACTCGCGGCCGGGGATGTAGTCTTCCACCTGGATGAAGGTATCGCGATTCTCGTGCAGCCTGGCGATGTCGTGGTGGGCGAGGATGGCCGCGATACGCTCGAATGCGGCGTAGAAGGCGGGCTCGTCGTCTGCGCGGATTACGCCGCGGCTGGCGGACAGGCCGAGGGGCTTCAGCACGCAGGGGAAGTTCACGCTGCGGATCGCCTCACCGAGCATGGCGTTGTGCACAGGGAGCAGGAAGTAGTCGGGGACCAGCAGGCCGGCGGCGTCGAAGAGCTCCCGCGTCCGATGCTTGCTGCGGCAGGCCGCGACGGCGTTGGGCGGATGGTATCTGAGGCCGAAATGCTGGGCGACTAATGCTGCGAGTTCGGCGGGTTTGTCGCCTGCCGCGATCACGCCGTCCGGAGGCGGTTCGAGGCGGGCCAGTGATTCGAGCCCTGCTTCCGGCTGGTGGAAGCGAACGGCTGCCGCGCCGTCGCCCCATGGGTCTTCCAGATGCCGGCAGCGGTCGGTAGCCATGACGGGTTCAAAGCCCAGCGAGCGTGCGGCTTCTTCAAACACACGCGTCTGGTAGCCCGTGGTGGCCGCCAGGATCAGGATTCGCTTCATCGCATGCGCGGGACGAGATTCTCTGCTTCCGGGTCGAACTGCAGCCTGCTGGGCTGCCATTCCAGCCGCATGTCCTGTGTGACCTCATTGAGCATGTCGACCGTGGCTACGCGGGCGGCGTCGGCGAAACAGCAGAGCAGCACGTTGTCGCAGACGGCGTTGATAATGCGCGGAATTCCGTTCGACCGGCTGTGGATTTCGGAGATCAGTTCCGGGGTAAATACCTGCTGATTCGGCATGCCGGCCTGTTTCAGCCTGCTCTGGATGTAGCGCGCGGTGTCGGTTTCGTCTAACGGCTTTAGCCCGTATCGCAGCACGATTCGCTGCTTCAGCTGCCGCAGATTCGGCGCGTCGATCTTGCGGTCGAACTCAGGCTGCCCCGCGAGGATGATTTGCAGCAGCTTGCCGTGCCGATTCTCCAGATTTCCGAGCATTCGGATTTCTTCGAGCACGTCCCAGTCGAGGTTATGGCATTCGTCGACGATCAGGACCGATGTGCTGCCGCGGTCGTTTTGACGGAACGCCATCTCCTGGAGCGCGGCCAGGACTTCCGGCTTCGACTTGTGGTCGCAGCGGAGGTCGAAATCATAGGCCACCATCTGCAGAAATTCAGGCGCTGTGATGCGCGAATTAAAAATGAATGCAAACTCGATTTGCTGCTGGGAGAGCCAGTCCCGCAGACATTCGAGCATGGTGGTCTTGCCCGTTCCGACTTCCCCGGTCAGGACAATGAAACCCTTGCGCGCCTGCACGCCGTATATGAGGTTGGACAGCGCCTCCTCATGCTGCTCGCTGCGATACAGGAAGGCGGGGTCGGGACTCAGACTGAAGGGATCGTCTTTCAGTCCAAAGAAAGCGCGATAAACACTGTGAGCCTGCACGCAATGGATATTACCATGACTCAGAGTGACTTATCTTCCGGTCACGGATACAGTTAGCGGTGAAAAGGGCCGTCAGCGAGCGTTATCCGCGGCCTGCGCCTCGCGGCGCTGACGCACTTCGCGAACGGCGTAGATGCGCCGGCCCTGGCTTTCAAAGTAAGTGCGGGTCAGGACCTCACCCAGCAGGCCGGTGCTGAACATCATGATTCCCGAAAGGAAGAGCAGCGCTCCGGCGATCATGAGGGGTCCGTGCTGCACCACAATCTCGCCGCCCATCAGTTTGTAGATGGCGAGGTATCCCAGGATCATTCCGCCGAGCCCTACGCCCACCAGCCCCAGCATGCCGAAAAAGTGCATGGGCCGGGTGAAGTAATTGAGCAGGAATTTGATGGTAATAATGTCGAAAAATACTTTAAAGGTGCGGCCCAGCCCGTAGTGGGATCCACCGCTGGTGCGGGGAGAATTGCGAATGGGCACTTCCGCGATTCGGGCGCCGTAGAAGCTGGCCAGCGCCGGGATAAAGCGGTGCAGTTCGCCGTACAGGTTGATGTCCTTCAGCACCTCGGCGCGATAGGCCTTAAAAGTGGTGCCAAAATCGCGGAGGTTGACACCGGACGCCTGTGCCATCAGCCAGTTGGCGATGCGCGACGGAATCCTGCGGGTAATCGCGTTGTCGAGGCGCTGTTTGCGCCATCCGCTGGCGATGTCGAAGCCCTCCTCGATCTTGGCGAGCAACGCGGGAATATCTTCGGGATCGTGCTGGAGGTCGCCGTCGAGCGAGATGATGATTTCGCCCTGAGCCTCATCGAAACCCGCGGCAAGCGCGGCGGTCTGGCCGAAATTGCGGCGGAGCCGAATTACTTTCAGGCGGCCATCGGTCTCCACCAGGTTGGCCAGCAACTCAAAGCTGCGGTCCATGGAGGCGTCGTCGACGAAGATGATTTCGTAAGGCTTCTGCAGCGCTTCCAGGACCCGGGTGAGCCGGTCGTACAGCGGCAGAATCGCCGGTTCCTCATTGTGGATCGGGATGACTACAGAAAGCATGGCAAGTAATCAGTGTAGCGGGTTTTGGGCCTCCGCGGCCGCCCGTCCGGGGTCGACGCGCCACAATACCGCCATCCCGAGGATAAAGAAAACCAGCAGAGAGAGAATCGCCACGCGGTAGTTTCCGGAGAACTGGAGCGTCAGCGCGAAGACGAGCGGGGCCATCCAGCTGGTGCCTTTGTCGCTGATTTCGTAGACGCCGAAGTACTCGGCTTCCCGGCCCTTCGGGATCATTTGCGAGAACAGACCCCGGCTGAGCGCCTGTGTGCCTCCTAAAACCAGCGCTACAACGGCGGCGGCGATCACGAAGCCCGTGGTGTCCCGAACTACCAGGTACATCGAGAGGACGGCTCCGGTCCAGATGAACAGGCTGATGATGATGGCCGCTTTGGTACCGGTTTTTCGGCTGATCAGTTCGAACACGAACGCGCCGAAGAAGGCGACGAACTGGACCATTAGAATGACGCCGGTCATGGTCGACATGGGGATCTTCAGCTCGTCGTTGCCGAACTGCGCGGCCATCGCGATGACAGCCTGCACTGCGTCGTTGTAGAGCAGGTAGGCGAGGAGGAACGTCAGCGTCTGGGGGTAGTGCCTCATGCCGACAAGCGTGTGAATGAACTGCAGCGGCGCCGACGGGGCCCGGTCTTGTGAAGCAAAAGGGCGGTTTCGCAGACCCGCCAGCGAGACCACAGTGAAGATCGCCCACCAGACCCCGGCGGAGCAGAGGCTGATGCGGACGGCCATGCCCTCTGTGATGCCGAAATCCTTCGCTTTGGTGAAGAGCAGGAGGTTCAGTGCCAGTACCAGGCCGCCGCCCAGATAGCCGATGCCCCAGCCGCGAGAGGAGACAGCGTCGCGCTCTTCGGGCTCGGCGATCTCAGGCAGAAAGGAGTTGTAGACGACTATGGACGCGCCGAACGCGACGTTGGCGATCAGGAACAACAACCCGCCCCACTGCCAGGCCGTGCCCTCGATGAAGAACAGGGCCATTGTCGCGCCAGCGCCGATGCCGGCGAGCAGCCCGAGCAGCCCTTTTTTGTTAGTGCTGCGGTCGGCGATGGCGCCTACCAGTGGCAGACAAAACACCTGCAGCACTACCGATGCGGAGACCAGATAACCCCACCAGGATCGCGGGTCGACGGGAATGCCGAGGGGGTAGATGCGACCGTCCACCTCGGCTGCCGCTTTCGCGATGGACGTGAGATAAGGCCCGAGGAACAGCGTCAGCACGGTGCTGGCGAAGGCCGAGTTGGCCCAGTCGTAGATGTACCAGCTTCTTTGTTCCCGCTTCCGATTGTGAGTCATTGCCCGGCCATTCCGGACAACGCGACGTAGTCCTTTTTGCCATTCCCTAACAGCGGGATTTTCGCCATGAATAGTACCTTTCGAGGCACGGCTAACTCCGGGGCTCCGATCGACCTGGCTGCTTTCTGCAGTGCGGCGCGGTCGAGCGTGGGGTCTTCCGTGAACAGGACGATGGCTTCCCCGCGGTCAGGCTCACGGACTCCGATCGCCGCATGGACGCCGCCGGGCCGTACTGTGGAGGCGATGCGTTCGGCCGTTTCGAGCGAGACCATCTCGCCCGCGATCTTCACGAATCGCTTGCGGCGGCCGGTCAGCCGCACCAGGCCTTCGTCCAGCACGACGATGTCGCCGGTGTTGTACCAGCCAGGGCCGCGCGTGGAGGACACAGGCTGCACCTTGCCGTCGGGCTGGAGGTATCCGGCCATGACGTTGTCACCCCGGACGTGGAGCAGGCCGCCTTCCTCAATTCCCTCTACCGGCTCGATGTGGTGGTCGATGCCCGGCAGCAGTTCGCCGACAGTGCCGAGGCGGTTCGCAAATGGGGTGTTGACGGCCAGTACGGGCGAGCATTCGGTGGCGCCGTAGCCCTCGTACGGTCGCAGACCGAACTTCTC
The DNA here is from genome assembly GCA_034408745.1 of Bryobacteraceae bacterium. GTDB lineage: Bacteria > Acidobacteriota > Terriglobia > Bryobacterales > Bryobacteraceae > JAWXCM01. The sequence goes on along the minus strand of JAWXCM010000088.1, from coordinate 9,143 downwards.
AAAGCAGGCTCGCGCCACGTCTTCGGTAAGCTTTTCGGCGCCGATTACCACGTAGCGGAGGCTGTAGAAATCGTACGGATGCGCCATTTTGACGTAGTTGCCGAGGAAGGTGTTTGTGGAGAACAACACGGTGCAGTTACGGTCGTAGACGATCTCCGGAATCGTGCGGTAGTGCAGCGGGGAAGGGTACAGCATGATTCGGACGCCGTGCAACAGCGGAAGTACCATGCCGGCCGTGAGCCCGAAGGAGTGGAAGAGCGGGAGAGCCGAAAGGAACTTGTCTTCCGGTCCGAAGGGATACACAGCGGCGATTTGCGCGACGTTCGCCAGGATGGAGTCGTGCGTGAGGACGACGCCCTTGGGCACACCTTCAGAGCCCGAGGTGAATAGTATGACGGCGGGGTCCGACGGGTGCACCTGTGGCGTCTTGCCGGACAGGATCAGCCAGAGCTTGTCGGCAGTGGTGAACCGCGGGCGGAGGTCTTCGAGGTAGATGACGTTGGCTTCGTTTCGCAGCGCGTCCACGAGGGCCGACAGCTTCGCCTTCTCGACGAATGCCCTTGAGGTCAGCACGGTCTTCAGGGCGGCGAGCTTGCAGGCTTTGGTTACCGCGTCCGCTCCGGCTGAGTAGTTCAGTACCGCGGGCGTGCGCCGCATAGCCCACATGCCGAACAGCAGGAAGACGGTCGCGTTCACGTTGGGCATGAGCACGCCAACCCGCTCGTTCTCTGCTGAGAGCTTCGAGACCAGGCGTCCGAGGGCCAGTGAGTTTCGCCGGATGGTCTTGAAATTCACTGGTAGCGCGTTAATGTCCTCCAGCATCTCCCGCCCGCCGCCGTGGAGTTTTACGGCGTTGAGGAGAGAATCGAACAGGTTCCCGGGACGGCGCGAACGGAAGGCAGTTTCCTGCATGACGCGGCGCATCGTTTCCGACGCTTTACGGCGCCGCAGTTTCGCCGTGCGCGCTTCCGGCATCTCAATGACGACGGGCGGGTGGATCGTCATGCGCATTTTCGGGAAGATGCGCTTCGGGAAATCCGGTCCGCTCATGCGGCTGAATGGCGAGTGCGCCGGGCCTTCCAGGTGGATCGGCACGATGGCACACCGGGTGCGCGCGGCCACGAACGCTGGACCGTCGTACACTTTCATCCGACTGCCTGTCGCCGTGACGCGACCCTCGGGAAAGATCACGACCTGCTCGCCGCGTTCGATCAAATTCACCAGCGTTTTCATGGCGAGAGGGCTGTTGGTGTCAACTACGGTGTAGCGAATAAACTGCAGCAGGAACTTGAAATGCCACTGCCGGGCGATGCTGGTGTGCACCAGATAGGTCGGCCAAATGGGGAGAAACGCGCCCAGTATGACGCCGTCGAGGAACGACTCATGGTTGGAGATGATGAGCGATCCGCCGAGATTCGGTGGCAGGCCGCCTCTCACTTCGATTCGAAAAAACAGGCGCAGGAGGAACCGCGCGAGGAATGCGACCACGGCACTCACGCTACCATACCCGCATGCTTGTTCTCGTCACGGGCGCCACTGGTAAACAGGGTGGCGCGGTTGCACAGAAGTTGCTTGACAGTGGTCATCAGGTTCGGGCGCTCACGCGGAAGGTCGGTTCCGAATCGGCTGCCGATCTTCGGGAACAAGGGGCGGAGGTTGTCGGCGGGACGCTGGACGACCCGGAATCGCTGCGGCTTGCCGCTGAAGGAGTCGATGCGATTTTCGGAATGACCACGCCATTTGAAGCGGGCATGGATGCCGAGGTGCGGCAGGGACGCAATCTTGTGGATGCGGCCGAATCGCTCAGCGTGCCGCTTGTGTTCACATCGGTGGCCTGGGCATACAGCAACAGCGGCATTCCGCACTTTGAAACGAAGTGGCAGACGGAAAAATACCTCACATCGAAGGATATCCCGCACACGATTCTGGGGCCAGGTTTCTTCATGGAAAATACAACGGCGCCGTGGACGCTCCCCGCTTTGCGCGATCAGGGAGTGCTGGCGGTGCCGCTGACGGCGAAGGTGCCGGTGGCGTGCATCGCGGTTGGCAATATCGCCGATGCGGTGGTGTACGCGCTGGAGAATCCTGACCAGATGAACGGCAAGCGGTTCGATCTGGCGGGCGAGATCTACAGCGGCGAGCATCTGTCCCGGATGCTTTCCGAGGTCACCGGGCGCAAGATTGGCTACTACGAAGTGGACAAGTCGGCTGTGCAGGACGACGACCTGCGCGTCATGTTCGAGTGGTACGAGTCCGAAAAGCCGACAGTCGACATCCCGGCCTTGCAGGCGGCCTTTCCGGGAGTGCATTTCTACACCTGCCGCGAGTGGGTGGAGTCGCAGAACTGGTCCGAGCTCCTCGGGAGCTAAAAGGACAGGCGGATTACTGCAACAGGGCAAGAAACTCCGGCCCTGTCAGGATCTGGTTAAGAAAGACAACCCGCTGCGCCTCGCTGGCATTGGTGAGGGAAGCTACCGCCGCGGCCAGTTCGGCCGGAGTCGGATCTCGATTGAGCAGTGTGGCGTAGGTAAGAAACGCGAGCAACTGTGGGCCTGCGCCGACACGGAACTCATCCCCGCTCAGGAACGCCGCGGCCATGGCGGTCCGGTTCCATCCCGCCAGCGCCGCCACCTGACCGTTCACTTCGGCCAGCGATGGTGTGCGCAACAGCACCTGCGTATAGAGCATTCGCACGAACTGCTCGTTTGTCTGCCCCGGGTATCGGAGAAGGTACTCCTGTGTCGTGAGGAAATTCGTGACAAGACTGGTGGCGCTGACCAGACCCTGCAGCAGAGCGTTGCGCTGGAACTGCCAGCCGGCATACTCGGCATCGCGATTGAGCAGGCCGAGGTAAAGCCCTGCGATATAGCGCGACCACAAGGGCTACGGTGTTGCGAGTGGTGGACGTGAAGTTGGGATAGATGGTCAGTGTGATGCTTCCGGGGGCCGTGCCCGTGGATGGATAGATGCCGGCCCACGTCGTATTGGCCGACGCTGTCCATGATTTGCAGGTCGAGCCGCTGATACTGACCGGAATATTCTGATAGCCGGAAATCGCATTGATGGTGGCAATTCCGGCGTTGCAGTCCGCGGGCGGCGTCACGGCGGGATCGAAGACGATTACGTTGTAGACGTAAGCGGGCTGGCTGATTCCGCCCACGGTTACGTTCTCCACCGACACGGTGTAGGTGATGTCAGACGAAGGCGGCGAGGCGATGGGATCGGGAGTGAACACGATGGTGTTGTCGCCAGTCCCGGCCAGATATGGAGACAGCCCGGCCCTTTTGATGATTCCGTTTTTCGTGACTTTCACAACCGCAGCTGAGAAGTCGGCGGTAGGGTCCGCCAGCCCAAAGGACCAGTTTGTCGAGACAAGCTGATAGGGTAGGTACCCCTTCGGAGGCCACGCGACAAATCCGTCACGGGTGGGAGGCGAAGCGGGCAGGAAACTCCGGCTGTCTGTGTGGTACAGGCAGGTCACGTTGGAAAAGAAACTTATAGCTCCCGGCTTTTGGAACTGGGAAAAATAGCCCGCGCCGATCTGCCGTTGCCGGGTGTACAGCATCCGGCGGCGGCCAGTCTCCTGCGTTAGAAACTGCTCGGTACAGCCGGTATCGCTGGCTACAGGAATGGGCTGCGGGAACAGGAATGTCGTAACATCGCAGAAGCTGGAGTTCCGGCGCGTGGCATTCACCTCGTTTTCCTCGGCTGGACCTGGCGGGAATCGAGTGAACCGCGCTGCCAGGGCTGCTCGGTGGCCGGAATGTCCGCGGAGACGACTGCCAGAGCCAGGAAGAACAGGAGTGAGAGCTTCACGAGAGTGTCAGCGTTGCGCTCCGAAGTATACCGCCAAGCTAATCGTTTGCGGGGGTGAGCACCTTTTCGCCGATGGCGAACTTGAGCGCCTCGATTCCTTCGCCAGTGACGGCTGAGATCTGAAAGAAGGGCATATTGCGGGATTCGGCGGCGCTGCGAACGGCTTCGATGCGCTCCGGATCCTGTGCCACGTCGATCTTACTGGCCACTACGAACATGGGACGTTGCGCGAGTTCATCGCTGTAGTTCGCCAGTTCGGACAAAATTACTTCGAAATCGTTGAGGGGATCGCGGGCGGTCAGTTCGGAGACATCGACGAGATGCACCAGCAGGCGCGTGCGCTCAATGTGCCGCAGGAACTGGATGCCGAGCCCCGCGCCTTCGTGCGCGCCTTCGATCAGGCCGGGGATGTCGGCCACCACGAAACTGCGGTAGTTGCCCATGTCGACTACGCCCAGGTTCGGTTCGAGCGTGGTGAATGGATAATCGGCGATCTTGGGACGTGCGGCGGAGATGCGCGAAATGAGGGTCGATTTCCCGGCGTTTGGGAAGCCGACCAGACCGACATCGGCCAACAGCTTCAGCTCCAGGCGCAGAAACTTGTCATCGCCTGGTTTGCCGTCCTCGTGCTCGGTTGGCGTCTGGTGGGTGGCGGATACGAACCGCGCATTGCCACGTCCGCCACGTCCGCCTTTGGCCGCTGTGAACCGCTGGTCCCTGGCGCTGAAATCGAACAGTTGCTCTCCGGTGTTGGCGTCGTAGACGACTGTGCCTACGGGCACCGCCACTTCGACAGCTTTGCCGTCGCGCCCGGTTTTGTTGCTGCCTTCGCCGTGACGGCCGCGCTCGGCGGTGTGCTCGGGGTTGAATCGCAGATGGAGAAGGGTGTTGTAGTGAGTGCTCGACACCATCGCCACGTCGCCACCCCGGCCGCCGTCGCCGCCGGAAGGCCCGCCTCGGGGAACGAACTTCTCCCGCCGGAACGCGAGGATTCCGTTGCCGCCGTCGCCGGCTTTTACTTTGATTCGTACTTCGTCTATGAACATTCGCTGCTGGGATTGCTGCTGGGATTAGAAAAGAAAAGACCCGGGCGCACAGTTGGCACGCCCGGGTCCGGTCGGTGGACTACGTTGTGGAGCTACTCGGTCGCGGCGGGCTGGGCGGGCGCTGCGGCCACAGGCTGAACTACCGCGTCGGGCGTAACATTGCCGGGAGTAACATTGACGAACTTGCCGAAGCGGCCACGGTCGCGATAGCTGACGATGCCGGCGATCTTCGCGAACAAGGTGTCGTCCTTGCCTTTGCCAACATTCAGACCGGGCTTCATCTTGCTTCCACGCTGACGAACGATGATGGAACCGCCGGTCACAATCTGACCGCCGTACACTTTCACGCCAAGTCGCTGTGCATTGGAATCGCGGCCGTTTTTAGAGCTGCCAAGACCTTTTTTATGTGCCATCGATATCTCCTGACTTTGATTACTTAGAGCGTGATGTCGTTGATGACCAGCTCAGTGTAATTCTGGCGGTGACCATACGTACGCCGGTACTGCTTTTTCCGCTTGAACTTGAACACGACGATCTTCGCGCCGCGGCCTTCTTTGGTGACCGTTGCGGTGACCTTCGCGTTGGTGATGTCGTTTCCGATCAGAAGTTGACCGTCACTGTTGGACACCGCCTTGATTCCGGCACCCGTGAGTTCCAGAGTCTCGTCAATGTTGGCCGTGATGGATTCCACCCGGACTTTTTCACCCGGAGCGACTCGGTACTGTTTGCCGCCGGTTTCGATAATCGCGTACATAGTTCCTCGCTAAAGCAATCTCGGCCGCGCACCATGCCGCGGCCTAATTTCAGGTCCGCGCAAAGAAGGCTGTTGTGATCCGGGTAGTGAAAGGAAACACATCAGGCAGGCGCCGTGGTAAAACAGGCCGCAAAGTTGTAGTGTACAACAGAATACCGCGAAGGTAAAGCGCGGCGTGGATTTGCCGGGGCTTACTCCAGCACAACCAGTTCATAATCTACCACTTCCGGTATGCGGAACGCTACGCTGCCGCCCTTCCCTGTCAGAGGGACTCGCTGGTTTGATCGGAGCAGGCGCGCGGTACGAAACGAACCCATTAGCTCGACCGAAATATCCCGCATCGGAACCGGGCGGAAGTACGCGGTGTCGGCGTGCCCCGACACATTCACCAGGTGCAGCAGGGTGCGCGAGCCCTGTCGCATCAGGCTCATCTCGACCAGGGGGTGCGCATCGGTCTGAATCTGTCGATTCGGAAGAAGCATGGCCACGGCGTCTCGCAGCAGCCCGGCGTGACCCGGCAGACTGTGTTTGTAGTACAGACCCGCGGCATCCCACGGGATCCAGACTACGCGGCCGCCCTGCCATCGCACGATGCCGGGGCTTGCCGAGTCCTTCATGTCGACGTGGATCTTTTCGGGCGGGCCGAACATGGAAGGCGGCACCAGGGTCAGTGGCGCCGCCGAGGTGTCGGGCTCGGGCTCGGAGTACTCGCCATCCATCATCACCAGATTTGTCAGTTGCAGGGAGGGGAAGAGCTTGTGGTCGCGGACGCGGAAATAGCTCTCGATATCCTTGTGCTGCCTTACTACCCGCGGCGTGCCGGGGAGCTCGGGAGCGCGCGGACTCACTACCAGAACCTTGCCGCCGCTGTCGACGTACTGCTTCAGTTCGGCGGGCGCGTAGTCTGCCGCTATGACCAGATCGAAGGTGCGCTTGCCGACCCAGTCCATGTTGTCGGCCACGGCGAACGGGATGTGCTCCTCGGTTAGCATTCGGAACAGGCCCCGGTAAGACTGCTGGCTGTACGTCCTGCCGGTTCGCGCCGATCCGCCGAGCAGCAATACACGGGCTGCGCTGGTCTGGCCGGCGTAGAACTCCTGATGGTCGGCGGCCCAGCGGAAGACGGGGCGCGCGGCTTCGATGGCCTGGCGGTCCTCGTGGTCGAAGGTGCCGTTTACTGCGAATGCCATCGCTCCGCCGTGCGCAATGGCCTGCCACAGCCGAAGTGCGATCTCCCCCGGCGCGACCGTCGCGAATCGCCACGCATAGTCGAAGAACTGCATGTTGAGGTTGACGGACGCTTTGCCGGGTTCGCTGTTGCGGGCCCGGTTGACGTTGTCGGACGAGGTGTAGGGCCAAAGCGGCAGTCCCCGGCTGATTGCGGTGTTCGATTCCGACATAATTCCGTCGGTATATTCCTGAATGTAATTGAAATATCCGGCATTCGGCCGCTTCGCATGGATTAGTTTTCCGATATCCTCGGCCACTTCGCGGGAACTGCGGAACATAAACTGGCGGTATTGTTCATCGGGCTCGGCTGGTAGTTCTTTGTTGTAGAGCGTGCGGTATCTGCGTTTACAGGCGTCGCAGTGGCAGTGTCCGATAAAAGTGCCGCTGTAATCGCGCGACTGGTTGCCAAACATATTAAAGAACAGGCCGTCGACGTCGTACCGCTCCAGCGCCTCGGACAAAATCTTCATGGCGTGGTCGCGATAATACCCCGCATTAATGCAGGTGGAATACAGGCCGTTGTAGATTACCGGGTCGCCGTTGGCCTTGCGGAAGAACCACTCGGGATGCGCGTCGAAGACCTCTTTGCGGGTCTTGCTGAGATCGAAGCGTCCGACCACTCGAATGCCGCGGGCGTGCGCCAGTCCGACTATTTCGCCCATCAGGTCGCGGCCTTCGGGCAGGTAAGGGCTCGGGTAGTGGAATGGTACGCGTGTAGGGTAGAACGCCACGATGCCGCCCATGCTGAAGTGCAGCACGTTGGCGCGGAAATCGGCAATCTGGCCCACGACGCGCTTCGGATCCATGCGGGCATCTGTCTCGCGCAGGTTGGTCTGGACCCAGCGGACGGGCTCGCGCATCCACCAGCCGTCCTGTGCGGCGGCAGCAGCGGCCAGCAGCAGACACAAACAAGCAGTTCTTTTCATCGTCGCCGACGAGCTTAACAAATTTCGCCACAATGGATAGCGATGGCGAAAGCGATCGTGGGAACGCTGGACACCGAAGAACTGGCCGTCGCGCTGGGTCCGGCTCTCGAGCTGTGGAATGAACGCTCCGGTTACTCCAGAAGTAGCGGGCGCTCATCTACCTCACCCCGGCGCAACCGATCCGGGTCGCGGTGCTGCTCGGCGACAAGGCTGTTGCCCGCGTGCTCGGAGAAGAGAGTATCTCCGAGTCGCTGGCGGAAGAAATCCACCAGTCGAATCGCTATCCCGAAGGTACAGGGGTACGTTTCGAGGTACGCGATGTAGGGGACATCGGCCCCCCGGTGCTGCTCATTTCGGGCAAGCTCGCAGCCTGACCCGTACAATTGACGCAGTGGCCGTAACGACGAACTTTCAAATCCTCGGTGTCTCCGCGAAACGCCAGGAAAGAATCCAGCAGGCATTGATCGCGGCATTTGAAAGCCGCCCGGGACGGTGGCACATCCAGTTCCTGGGTGAGCGCGGCGATGACATCTGGGAGACCAAACTCAGCGGACCCGCGGTGGAAACCAGCGCCTATCTGACGGCTTCAGGAGACCCCGCGGACCTTGCGGCGGCGGTAGTCGCGCTGGCAGAATAGGGCAGATGCAGGAATTGCTGGGGCGGGGAGTTAGAGGCCAGGCGGGCCGGGAATCTGGATCAGGCGCTGACTCTGCTGACGGAAGCCCTGCAGGCTGCTGGCGAGAACAGGCTGTTGCAGGCGAAAGTGCTGCGGGAGCTGGGTGAACTGGCTCGCAACCAGCCGCTTCGGGCCGATGCGATTCAGTATTACCTGCAGGCTGTGGCGCTGCTGCGCGAGGCTGGAGCCGATTCGTCACTGCTGGCGGACACCGTGCGTCATCTGGGCGATGTGTACACCGAAGTGGGTCAGCACGACGAGGCTGGCGAGTGCCTTGCCGACGCTGTCGCGCTTTACGCTGTCTACTCTGGCGCCCCTGCGCTGGATGTTGCGAATGCGCAGCGCAGCCTGGCATCCACACCGAACTGACAGGCGCCACGGCTCAGGCGCAGGAGCTCTGGTGCGGTGTTCGGACGCAATACGCCCGGCTCGGGATTACGGCTGGAGTGGATGAGTGTACCCGACGTCTGCAGCGGCTCGATGCGCTCCGATAGACTGATGCGGTGACCTCCGCCGCTGCTCCGGCAGCCAATGTGAATCGAACGATCTACGCCGCCAGCGCGGTTTTCCTGCAGGTGCTGCTCGGCGTTTTGTATTCCTGGTCCGTTTTTCGTGGGCCGCTGGCGCAGGCCCACGGCTGGAACCAGGCTCAGACGATCGCGCCCTATCGCTATTCGATCCTCGCTTTCGCGGCG
>JAWXCM010000087.1:0-4995 GCA_034408745.1 Bryobacteraceae bacterium | reverse complement strand
GGTGCACCAGGGTTGTCTGGCCGGGGGGCAGGTCGCGCTGGATGTTGAGGGTGGGGAAGACGATCTTGCCTCTGCAGTTTTCGGCGTCTTTGCGGGTGAACGCCAGGGTCGCTGCCTTACCCTTTCCGATGGTCAGGCGGGCCGGAGTGTAGCCGGTTTTGCTGACTTCTACGCGGATAGCATCCGCTGGAACGGGTTGCGCGGAGGTGGGGGAGGCAGGCGGGGGCGCGTCTTCTACGTTCAGGACGAAGGGCAGGGTTTCGACTTTACCGGCTCGCTGGATTTGGAGCCAGACTCGATACATGCCGGGTCGACGGAATCCGGCTGTGGTTTCGATTGTCGAGGGGCTGGGGCCAATGGCAGCGGCGTGCGAGTGCTTCCATGGGTCGGCGCCGGGCTGTTGATCTTCTTTGGGATGGGCGTGGAGGAAGTGGTTCGCATCCTGGCTGATCAACAGGATGTGACCCCACGCGCCCAGGTACGGCTGCAGGTCCTCGACTGGTGCTCCGGTCTTTTCGTCTGTCAGGTTGAACTTCAGTGTGATGTCTCGACTGGTGCGGAGGGTTGGTTCGGACGTGACTAGTGTTGCCCGGACGGTGCTGGTTTCCGGGGCGGCGGGTTCGACGGGGTCGCCTGCGACATCGAGCTGGAATCGCGCGATGGTTTGCGGAGCTCCGGCCGGGGTGAAGTCGGCGTAGATCCAGTATTTGCCCGGTTTGGTGAAGCGGTATTTGAGGAGCAGAGACGTGGCGGTCCGCGGCTCGGGGTGCACGTGGTCGAGGCGGGCGAGGTCGGCTGAGATGACGAGGAGGTGGAGGGGTTTTTCGTGGACCTTCTCCAGGCTGGTGCCCGTGTTGAAGAGCCAGGTTAATTCGTCATTGACCTTTGGGGTGGTGGTGGAGGCGTTGAAGCTGAGGCCTGTGTCGCGGCCGATTTCTGTGAGGTGTTGCGGGACGGTGTTGAGTTGTCCTGCGAGGGTCGGGCCGATGAGGTATGGGTATGTCGGGGTGGCGGTGCTGTTGGTGGCGAGGAAGTAGGCGTAGGTGCCATCGGGGTACTCGGGCGTGATGGCGAAGCGGCCGTTGTGGCGGTCGAGATCGCCGCTGTGGGGCACGTACTCGTAGTCTTCGACGAAGATGCCGCCGGGGAACTCGGGTGAGACTGCGGGGCCGTCCTGGGCGGGCGTCAGCGCCGTACTGTCGGGAAGGGTTCGGCGGGCGTTGCCGGGGTGCCTGCGCAACTGGTAGCCGGAGCGGAGCGGGATTGCCTGGCGGGTTGCGTTCCAGCCGTACGGGCCGTATACGGGAAAGCCGTCGAGCGCGTAGCCGATGATGGGCGAATGCTCCGTGTTGCGCGCGAGGAGCGTGGTCAGGAGCGGGGATGTGCCGCTGGTGTGACCGGGCATCGCTACCGGGTCGACATGCCAGATTCCACCGTCGTGATACGAGGGTCCGCTGGTGGGATTCCAGATGGGCATGCCGGTGATGAACACGCCGGTGATGGTGGACGGCGCGGGCGAGCCGGAGGGGTTGGGGACCGGTTTACGGGGGATGCGGAAGTCGAAACGGCGGATGGGTTTGGATTCGTCTGTTGGGCCGGTCTGGAGGGCGCCGAAGGAGAGCAGGGAGAGGCCTGCTGAGGTGATGTAGACGAAGTCGGAGTCGGTTCGGACGGAATGGACTTCGGGGGCGACGGACTGCGCGGCTTTGGCAATGCCGGCCGGGGTCTTCACCCAGACCTGCTCGACTGGCGGCAGGGTCTGGGCGAAGGCGGCGGTGATGGCTATGGCGCACGCGGCGGCGGTCCGTTGGGTCATTGGCTGGCTTACCTGAAGTTCAGGCTGACGGTGTTGGCCGGGCGTCCGGCGACGGTGATTGCGAGGTCGACACGTCCGGCTTTGACGACGGAGGCGGGGAGGTGGATCTTGTACTCGTCGAGGCCCGGGATGGCGGTGGAGGTTCGGGCGTAGACGACTTCCGCGTCCTTGCCGCCGATCTTCGCGGTTACTGCCGTGGCGTTGCCGAGTCCACTGCCCTGGATGAGGAGGTAGACGTCTTCGTCGGCGGCCATGGCGACGGTGCTGTTGGTGAGGGGCTCGGCCAGTTCCTGCCCGCCGGTGTTGCGGAGGATGCTGCCGGCGGGGCCGCCATCGGGCATCACGAACAGGTTGGGGTAGGACGCGATGATGTACATGTTCGACGCGACGGTGCTGCTGCCGGCTGCGTAGGTGAGGGTGGCGTAGCCGGTCGCGCTTTCGGGCGGAACCTGGAAGTTGACCTGTCCTGGCGAGGCGTAGGAGAGCTTCGCGAGGCGGCTTACGCCGGCGGCGTCCTTCACGCTGACAGTGGCGAGGCCGAGCGTGGTGGGCCAGTCGGCGGAAGGGGCCACTTCGGTGGAAGTGGCGAGCTCGGCGCCAAAGAGCGAGTAGGCGGAGATCAGGGAGCCGGGGGCGACTGGGCCGTTCTCACCGGATGCGGAGGAGATCTGTATGGCGGTGGGGAAGACGGTGCCGCCACCGACGTCGTCCTTTGAGGCGAGGCTGTAGCTGGCGCCGTCGAGCGTGTTGAAGACGGCGACCCCGTTGACCCACATGCCCATGGCTCCCCCTCCGGTGCTGGGTTTGGTGGGCGCTTCGGCTGGTTTCCGCGGAATTTGGAATTGATAATTCTGACTTCCCGGGAAATTGGTGAAGATACCGCCGATCATTGTGGGGTCGAACCACGGGCCCATGGTGTAGCTGCCGAGGCCGTTTGAGTTGACGTATACGGTGGTGTCGGAGTAGCGGATCCGCTGGACATCGGCCTTTGCGGCTGAGGTAACACCGCCACTGATCCGCGCTCCGGCGGGCACGTTCGAGGGCCAGATTGTACTGGGTCCGGCACTGGGGTCGAAGCCACTGACCACCTGGGCGGACTGCTGCGCGTTCTTTGTGAGCCATGCACTGAGGTAAGGGGAACTGGATGCGGCGGAATCGGTGGCGAGGTACTCCTTTGCTTCCGACGTGACGTTCTGCGCGCGGCCACCGGAGGCGGTGCCGTACAGCTGTCCGGCGAGAATATACGGAAATGTGGAGGTACCTTTTTCGTCGATTGTGATGTGATAGGCGTATGTTCCCTGTGGGAAGTCCGGAGTTATTTCGAATCGCCCGTTATATTGATCTAAATCTGCGGCGGAACTGGAATATTCAAAATCCTCGTTGTACCTGCCGAGGGGGAATTTGGTGGTGATGTCGGGGCCATACTGCGCGGCGGTGAGGGTTTGGGAGACGCCGGCGTGGTTTGGCAGGCTCCAGTCGGGGAGCGTGGTCCTTGTGGCGATGCTGCGCAGCCGGTAGCCGGAGCGCATGCGCTTCACGGGGCTCTGCGGGTTGGCGGGGTCGGTGAAGGCGTAGGGACCGTAGATGGGGAAGCCGTCGATGGCCCAGCCGAGGATGGGGGAATGCGTCCACGGCGCGGTCTTTTCACTAAAGATCTGCCCGGTACGGGAATTGCGCATGAGTTCGAGGTTGTCATTCAGTTGAGCGCGGAGGCAGATGGGGTTGGCGTGGTGGTGATAGTCACCGCTGCCGGGCTGGTGGCCGACGCAGGCGTCGAAGGTCTGGAACTCACCCCAGAAGGCGTTGCGTCGCCAGATGCCGTCGCCAGTGCGTCCTCCTGGTCCGCCTCCAGGAGCGGGCTGTGCGAAAAGGCCCGTAATTGCGGTCAGCGAGAGCAGGGTGAGCAGAGCCAGGCGGTTCATTTTGTTTTTTTCTCCAGGGATCGACGAGCGCGGCATTCGGCCGCCTGAATACATTTCACCAGACAAACGTAAAGATTCTGTGTGTGAAATCCGGAAATTTGTGAAGCAATTGTAAGGTTTGGCCGATAACGCGGAAAATCGGGGTACAAAGAGTTTATGCAGAGTCCGGTGAGCGCCACGCGGCTGCTTTTGATTGAGGACGACACGCGGTTGTGTCGACTGATTCGCGAGTACATGCTGGGGGTTGGTTATGACGTTACGTTCGCACACAACGGCGTGGATGGGTTGCGGATGGCCCTGGCGGGCCAGTGGTCGGCCGTGATTCTGGATGTGATGCTGCCGCAGATGAACGGCTTTGAAGTGCTTCGGAAGCTGCGGGCGTCGAGCACGGTTCCGGTGCTGATGCTGACGGGAATGGGCGATGAATCGGACCGGATCTCGGGGCTGGAGGGCGGCGCGGATGATTATCTGCCGAAGACCTTTTCCACGCGCGAGTTACTGGCGCGGCTTCGGGCTGTGATTCGGCGGTCACGAATGACGGAGGTGCCGGTTGGGCCGGTGGCCGTTACTGTGGGGACGCTGGTGGTTTCGCCGGATACGCGGAGCGCGACGCTCGACGGCCGGCCGGTTGCGCTGACTCCGGTGGAGTTCGACATGTTGTATTCGCTGGCGCAGGCGGCGGGTCGGGTGAAGACACGGGAGCAGCTGTTGCTGGAATCGGCCGAGCGAGATTTCGAGGCTTTCGACCGATCCATCGACGTGCATATTTCGTCGCTGCGGCGGAAGTTGGGGGATGACGCGAAGTCGCCGCAGTTTATTGTGACGGTGCGGGGCGCGGGGTATCTGATGCGCAGGCCGGAGCAGATTCTGTGACGGTCCGACTGTCCCTGCCGCTAAAGATTTTGCTGCTGACCGCGGTGAATTTGCTGCTGATTGCGGTGGCGCTGGGTGTGTTTGCGCGGGTGAAATATGGCGCGGACCTGAGCGGGACGGTGTTCCGAATGTCAGAGGACCGGCTGTCGGGGATCGGGCGGACGGTTGCGCTGGAACTGCGGTCGCTGCCGGCTTCGGGTCGTGACGAGATGCTGCGGCGTCTGGAGGCTCAGTATCAGGCTTCGTTCTATTTGTTTGAGAACGACGGGACGCAGATCGCGGGGGACTCGGTGCCATTGCCTGAGCCGGTGCTGCAGAGGCTTCGGGGACCGGCGGGTGCCCGTGGGGGTGGACCGCCTCCCCGTCTGCCGCCGGGGGCGGGCC
>JAWXCM010000086.1:0-13738 GCA_034408745.1 Bryobacteraceae bacterium | reverse complement strand
GTCGGTGGCCGCGCACACCAGGATCGCGCCGTCCATCTGCGCCGCACCCGTGATCATGTTCTTGATGTAATCGGCGTGGCCGGGGCAGTCGACGTGCGCGTAGTGCCGGTTCGCCGTCTCGTACTCCACGTGCGCCGCGGCAATCGTGATACCACGAGCTTTTTCTTCCGGTGCGTTGTCGATCGAATCGAACGAACGGAACTTGTTCTTCGGATTGTGCTTCGACAGCACTTTCGTGATCGCTGCCGTCAGCGTCGTCTTGCCGTGGTCAATGTGACCGATGGTTCCAATGTTGACGTGCGGCTTACTGCGGTCAAATTTTTCTTTCGCCATATCAGACCCTTTAGCTCTGTCTGGATTGAAACAGGAAGGCAGGAGAAGCCTGCTGCTTGCCGCCGGGCTGACACCAAAACAAGTGGCGCCGACGTATACCTGCAAAATCTGGAGCCGTTGACCGGGATTGAACCGGTGACCTCGTCCTTACCAAGGACGCGCTCTACCAGCTGAGCTACAACGGCCTTACTAACTCAATATAGAATATCGCGAAGGCAGGAAACAAGTGCATGAGCCCGCAGGCAGCCTGACAGGCGCAGGCCGTTCGAGGCACCGCACGATTCTTTAGTTTACCAAACCAGGTGCCGACCTGGGTAAGAAAAATGAATGGCACTGGAAACGGTTTCTCGTGCCACGATTCTAGTTTAGACAAGTGCGCGCTCCAGCTTTCAAAGACCGAGGTGACCAGGTGCGTGGGTACGTTGTTGCCGCTGTGGCCCTCATCGTGGCTGTCGCCGCAAATAACGCTACCGCCCCGCACCTGCGTGCCAATACGATCTGGACTGCCCTTCCGTACCTGGTCGCGCTTGCCGTCGCTGCCTGGCGGGGGTATGGGCCCGGACTGTTCACCGTTGTGTGCATCCGGTTCTTGATTCCGCTCACGGGTCTGATGAAGTCGACCACCATCCCGACGCTGAACTGGCCGGGGATCTCCGTAATCGTGGTCACATCCCTTTTGGTGAGCCGCCTCGCGGCACAGTTGCGCGAATCCGAGGAGCGCCTGCGGGACGAGATTCGCGACAACACGGCGGAACTGGAGATGCTGTACTCCAAGCTGCCAGTCGGACTCTGCTTTCTCGACCGTGAATTCAGGTTCCGCCGGATCAATGAAACGCTGGCGGCAGTCAACGGGCGGCGGCCCGAGGAACATCTGGGCCTTACCGTCGATGAGGTACTGCCGCCTGTGGTTGCCTCCTGGGTGAAGCCAGTTTACGAACAGGTGCTGGCTACGGGGCGACCCGTACACAACTTCGAGTTTGAAGCCGCCTCTGTCGTGGACGGCTCAATGCGCTGGTGGAACATCAACTGCGCCCCGGTGCTTGCGGCATCCGGAGAGGTTTCAGGCCTGCAGATTGTGGTGCTCGACGTCACAGAGCGGTACGAAGCGGCACGTGCACTGACCCGGGCCAATGAGGAGTTGCGGCGCGTGAATGACGACCTCAGCCAGTTCGCCTACATCGCCGCCCACGACCTGCAGGAGCCGCTTCGTACGGTGATCACGTTCTCTCAACTGGTACAGAGGCAGTGCAAAGGCCGGCTCGACGGGAACACTGACCGCCACCTGGATTTCATCGTATCCGCCGGGCAACGCATGGGACAGCTGATTGCGGATGTGCTGGCCTACTCCAGCATGGGAATCGACGATAACAGGCAGCCCGAAGAGGTGGCGCTGACGGAACTGGTCGCCTCGATCTCCGAACACATGGCCGGCGTGGAATGCGGAGATTTGCCCGTGGTTGTCGGGTATCCCCGCCAGATCCAGCAGGTTTTTCAGAATCTGACTGGCAATGCATTCAAGTACAGCCGCCCCGGCGTACCGTCGCACATCATCATCTCAGCGATGCGCGAGAGTCCGCAGTTTTGGCGGCTGACGGTCGCCGACAACGGGCAGGGCTTCAAACAGGAATACGCCGAACGGATCTTCGGCATCTTTCGGCGGCTGCACGGTAAGGATGTTCCCGGTTCGGGCATCGGTCTGGCGATTTGCAAGCGAGTGGTGGAGCGGCACGGCGGCCGCATCTGGGCCGAATCGACACCCGGCCAGGGCGCGACCTTTCATTTCACTTTGCCGGCGCGAAGTGATTGACTGGCCCCGACCCCGCTCCCAAACCCGGATTCGTTCGAATCGCCTCGGCGATCCAGGCTCGTGCCGCGGCTACAGCTTCTACCAACTCGAGTCCCTTCGCAAGGTTCGCTGTAATCGCAGCTGAGTAGCTACAGCCGGTCCCATGAGTGTGCCGTGTCACAATCCTGGGTGCCGGAAACTCGCGAAACTCCCGTCCATCGAACAGCACGTCGACAGCCTCGCCTTCGAGGTGCCCGCCCTTCACCAACACGGCTCGACAGCCCAGAGCGAGCAGCGACTCGGCTGCCCGGCGCATGCCGGCCACGTCGAAAACCTCAAAGCCAGTGAGTGCCGCCGCTTCGTGAAGATTCGGCGTCAGCAGGGTTGCCCGGGGAATTAGCAGTTCCCGCAGAGCCACCTGGGCGTCGGCGGCAATCAGGGCCGCACCGTGCTTGCTGATCATCACCGGATCGACTACCAGGGGAAAACAAAACGAAGCCGCCTCGCGAGCCACAGCCTCAATTACGGTGGCGCTGCCCAGCGCGCCCGTTTTGGCCGCTCTGGGCGGAATGTCGGAGACCACGGCCCGAATCTGGTCGGCCACGAGCCCGGGGTCCAGCACTTCGACGCGCGAAACGGTGCGCGTGTTCTGCACCGTGATGAGAGTGATCACCGCCTCGCCGTAAACGCCATGCTGGTGGAACGTCTTCAGGTCGGCCTGAATACCCGCCCCGCCGCTGGGATCGGAACCCGCGATGGTCAGCGCAACGGCGGGAATCAAAACGCGATGCGCTCCGTGGTTGTTTTGCCTGCGCTGCTGGTCATGGTCACCTCAACTCCCGAGATTTTGGACCCATCTCCCGTTACCGGAAACGCAGCCCTCAACTGAAAGATACCGCCGAGCGTCGACGATGCCCACCACGGCACGAAATCGGGCCCGACTGTGCTGCGAATCGGCATGCTCGCCATCGGCTGGCCCGCCGAATAGAAGGTGAACGCTACTTCGCTGAGCGAGCGTGTGTTGTCAAACCCTGCAAGCGTCACGTCGATTCCCGCCGCCGTTCGAACCGCGGCCGTCTTGTCGAGCTTCACCGGCTCGGGCGCGACCGCCACCGAGGCCTGCTCCGTAAACCCGCCAGCTTCCACAACAAATACGATGGTACCGGCGGTGGTGCCAGCCTGGAAAACGGCGCTGGTGTCGCCTCGCAGTTTCACCACTTCGTCGCCCGGTGACACGTCGAACGTGAGCGTGCGCGACCCGGCGGTAAACATAGCTGCCTGATCGTTGTCCCGGATCGATCCGGCGGGTCTCAGTTCCATTCGCAGTTGTCCTTTGGCGAACGCTTTGGAGATAGCCGACAGACGCACGGAGACCCGACCCTGCTGTCCGCTTCGGACTGCGCCGGTTTCAATCAGGACGGTGGGCCGGGGCATCGTCGGCTCAAAGGAAGTACCGGTAAGCCGGAAGATTCGGCTGTCGATGGTGAGTGTGCCAGTCGCGATGCCGCTGGCGGACGGATTGTAGACGATGGTGAAGGGTACGGATGTTCCAGGCTGCAGTGTGGCGGGGAACGCTGACATGCCTGGTGCGAACGAGAAGGCCGAACCGGCAATTTGCACGGTGTCTACAGTGACGGGCTCGGTGGTCGTGTTCACCAGCGTCAGAGTTGCGCGAGAGGATTCGCCCCGCTCCACACGTCCCAGATCGATGGCGCCGCCGGCGACGAGGTCCGTGCCGTCCAGCCTCAATGTCGCACCTGGAAGCCCGGTGCCGCGCAGCAGATAGCCGGTTCCATTGATCTGTAGATTCGCGCTGTAGCTGCCCGAATTGGGAGGGCCGAAGCGAATGGTGAAGTCGACATTGACGCCTGAAGCGACGATGTACGGCATGGTTGGCGCGCCAGTCATCGTGAAGCCGGTGCCAGCGGCGTATAAGTAGGTCAGGGTCACCGACGCCTGGCCCAGATTTCGCAGCCGGAAGCGCACGCTCGACGATTCGGCGACCGCGACCGGACCCATGTCGTGCACGCCGCTCACCGGGGTCTCGGTACCGCCCTGCGGAGCCAGAAACAGCTGAAGTTGCGCGGAGAGCGCGAAAGGAAACAGCAGGAGTGCGAGAAGCGGACGTCTCATTGTGCGGCCTCCGGCAGCTCATAAATCGTCTCGTCGGGACCGGTTCGAACCAGGTACACCCGCGTGGCGGACCGTAGCACCAGCCAGCCGGGTGCGAACGTTTCGGGCTC
This sequence comes from Bryobacteraceae bacterium, assembly GCA_034408745.1. GTDB lineage: Bacteria > Acidobacteriota > Terriglobia > Bryobacterales > Bryobacteraceae > JAWXCM01. The sequence continues at coordinate 9,376 of JAWXCM010000086.1, read as the reverse complement.
ACCCTCGACTCGGTCGGGCAGACGCGAGCTCAACTGCATCCGCGAAGGTGCCTCGTTTTTACAGAACGAAGCCATTTTCGGCTCGCCTTTGGAAGGCCAGACCAGACACGTGCCGTTTACGAAACGAACCCATTCGGGCCGGCCGCCGGCACCAAACCCGAACGCCTCGACCGCCGAATCCGGCGCCTCTCGACGCCAAACAATCTCATTCCCGGTAACGACCACAATTTCCGAGCCAGTCGACGCGACCGCATAAGCACCCGATGAAGCCGCCGATACAACACCGGCCAGCACCGGCTCGCCGACCATGAAAGCGCCAGCGACGCCAAACACGGGTCTCAGCGAACCTGCCAAATCCCGAACGAAGCCAATTTGCGGGAGCGAAATCTGCCCGGCCGCGCCCAGCGCGAGGCATGTCAGCAAGAGCGTGATCCGTCTCATTGCGGCCTCCCGATGGTGATGGCCGGTGGACCGACAGTGGGAGGCGGCACAGCAACCACCGGCGGCGGGCCAGTGGCAGCGCCGCCCGAGCCGCTACTGGCGCCCGCGGCAAGACCCGCGGCGACAGCTACGCCCGCGACGGCCAGCCAGATGATCCACTTCTTCGAAAGCCTGCTTTCCGACGCTGTGCCCGATGACGAAACAAAGCCCTTCGCCCGGGCCTGAGCGGCTGTGGGTTCGGCGATGTACTGGTCAATGACAGTGCCGGCGCGCACGCCATCGCGCACTGCCGTGACTCGAACCTGAAAGGGACCGGTGGTGCGGCCAGGGAGAAACTCGCGGAATCCGGCGCGTCCGTCGGGTCCGGTCATGACGATTTCCGTGCGCATGCCGTGGGCAAATGTACCGCCGGGGCCGTCTTCAGGAAGCCGGAAACTTACCGCGGCGCCGTCCACCGGCCTGCCGGTTTCATCAGTGATCTCTACCAGGATGCCGCGGGCGGACCGACCGCCACCGGTGTGAATCCCGCCTTCGCCTTCGAGCACACGTATGTGCAGCAGCGACGCTGCCTGCAGAGAACAGGAAAAGAGGACAAGACCCGCGAGGGTCCTTAGAAGGTTGCTTACTTTTCGGGCTTTACCGCGATAATTACCGCGGTTATGTTGTCCGGGCCGCCCGCCCGCCGGGCTGCATCGACGAGAAATTGACACTTACTCTCTAGTGGCTCGGGCGACGACAAAATCTCACCAATCGTTTTTGCGTCGACGACTCCGTGGAGTCCGTCACTACAGAGAAGAAACAGCGAACCGTCGATCAAGGGCACCGCATACGAGTGAATTCGCAGGGCGTCGCTGACACCGATTGCCATCGTCAGGACATGCCGCATCGGGTGCACCTTCAGGTGCTCCTCATCGATCCCCAGCTTGCGGCCGACCTCATTCACCCAGGTCTGATCCTCGGTGATGGCGTGCAGAACGCCTTCTTGCCACATGTAGGCGCGGCTGTCGCCGACGTTGGCCAGCAGCAGATCGTCGCCGACTCGCCAGGCCGCCGTCAACGTTGTGCCCATTCCGTGGAACTGCGGATCGCTGTCCGCGACGCGCAGTACTTTGCGGTTGGCTTCGGCGAGGGCGTGGAGCAGAGTTTCGCTGTTGGGCTCCTCGGCGTTGAGCATGAATTCGGCTACGGTTTCACCAGCCAGGCGGGAAGCGTGTTCGCCCGCCCGGGCGCCGCCCATCCCGTCAGCAATCAGATACAGGTCAAGGGATGGAGACAGCACGAAGAAATCTTCGTTATTAGTTCGGACACATCCCGGGTCCGAAAGGCCGACGGCTTCGAGCATGAATCTCTCCGATTATATATGCGTAAGCAGCCGCCAAAACGATCAGGGCTGAGATGTTTTTTCCGCAGGACGTTTTGGTTCGAGGACGGACTTGAGTTGCAGCCAGGCCGACTCCTCCCAGGCTTCCTTCAGCCGTTCGACGCCTTCACTTGGCGCAGCGGCAGTTCTTTGGGCGACTCTGCGCAGGCTTCTGCCCAGCATCGTGATGGCTTCCGCATCGTCCGGACGGCGCTCCAGCACGGCTCGAAAGCGCTCGGCGGCCTTGTCGTTTTCTCCTCGCCGGAGTAGTGCGTAGCCGACGTTGAACTGGTAGTCGGGATCGGCTGGATCGCCGTCGAGTGCCTTCTGAAAACTGGCAAGCGCCTCCGGATCGTTGCGCCGCGACTGCGCAGCACCGAGATTATTCCAGACCTCATTGAGCGGAACGGATTCGGCGACGGACCGAAAGGCGGCAGCCGCGGCCTCGAATTCACCCAGTCGATAGCGCGAAATTCCGAGAAAAAACTGCGCCTCCCGCGAATGAACTCCACCGGGTGTCACCCGGGCATACGAATCGGCCGCCATTCGCCATGCCTTTTTCTCGAAGTTCAGTCTTGCGAGCTGAAAACTGGCCTGCGACATCCGGGGATCGAGCCGCACGGCCGACGTGAAAAAGCGCATCCGCTGTTCTGGCGTGGTGGACAGAAGGCCGCGAATGTAATTTTCCATGGCGTCGACACGAATCACCGGATTGCGCTGTCGAAATTCTTCTTCCGAGGGCGAAGCTTTCGGCATGGCGAACTGCAGTGTCTGCCAGGCAAGGTGATTTTGCAGCCGGGCCAGGTCCTCCAGCGCCCCGATTTCGGTATACTCGGGGCCCTGGCGGGCTCGCCGCAGGCTCAGGATGTGGGCCACGATTTTCAGAGTACCTAGCGTCTTCACCGAAGCCGTGTCCTCTGGCGGAGTGAACGCGAATGTGCCGTAAACGATCTGATCCGCGTCCAGCAGCTCGCCGATACGCATTACCGTGGCCGTGGTCAGTTGTGTGTTGGACCGGATCGACAGCCGGCGATACGCCTCTTCGCGTTGCTGCCGGCCGAGGACGATAATACCTTCAGCACCCAACGCCTCGTGCGCCGACTCGGAGAGACTCTCGCCAATCCAGTGCAAATTCGTGTCGCTGGAGAGATTGAAGAACGGCAGAATTAGCCAGGTATCGGCAAAGAGCGGGCTTGCCGCCGCGCTCAAAAACAAAAGCGCAAGCGTTCGTTTCATTACCCAAAGTTTAGCGCGCACCTTCAGAACGAAACTCGCAACGCGAACTGCATCTGGCGTGGCGTACTCACTGTCCCACGAACCTTGCCGAAATCCGGGCTGTCAAAATTCGCGTTCGGGTCGCCGAGGCTGGGCGTGTTCGTCGCATTGAACACTTCCCAGCGGAACTGCACGCGAACCCGCTCCGTGACCGCGAAATTCTTCATCAGCCCCGAATCCAGGTTAAAAACTGGAGCGGTCCGGCCGACTGACCGCGGTGCATTGCCGAACCGGAAAGTGCCGTCGGCGTTCAGAGGCAGAACAAACGCCGAGGTGTCGAACCAACGGTCCGGCGTCGGGTTTTCCAGCTTCGGGTTACGAATGAGGTCGGGGCGCCAGTCGCCCACTGAAGTCGCTCCCAGACGCTGGCGCGCGTTGGCCAGCGTGACCGTGAACACCTGGCCGGTCTGCCAGGAAGGCAGCACCGAAAGCTGCCAACCACCGAGCACCTGGTTCAGCACTCCTCCACGATTCATCCATGCTTTGCCCTTTCCGACCGGCAGTTCGTACACCATCGCGGAGACCACGCGATGCCGCAGATCAAAGTCCGAGCTGGCGCGGCTGCCGCGGAAGTTCGCCGAGTCCTGGACACTGCCGTTGCCCTGGCCGAACTGCTCCGCGATGTTGTCGAGCGAGTGGCTCCAGTTCCAGGCTGCGGTAAAGGAGAGTCCGTTGGCGTAGCGGCGTTCCAGCTGCACGTCGAGCCCGTGATAGCTGGCGTGGCCGTAAGGTGTGCGGAAACTAATGGTATTCCACTCCGGAAGTGGCCGGCGCTGCACCTCCGTAGCGACGGGTCCAGGAGGCGCGCCGTTCCAGTTGTAATCGCCCATGATGTAGCTGGAAGACGAGCCCACATAAGCGACGGTCAGCGCGAGACCGCTGCGCAATTCCTGCTGGATGGCCGCGTTCCACTGATGAATGGTGGGCGCCGGGAAGTCAGTCTGCCACGTGCTCCAGTTCAGGTTGCGCGGGGGTGCCCCACCCGGATCGCCGAGGAAGCCTGCCGGGAATCCGGCACTCAGTTGCAGTGCGGGTCGGGTAGCCGTCGACAGCACCGTCACGTTTCGGTTGTAGGGGAAGTTGTTGATCCCTCGCTGGTCCGCTCCCAGCGAGCCCTGCCCCCCATAGAAGGATCCAAAAGCCGCGCGCAAAACGGTTCGTCGAAACGCCTGGTATGACAGGCCGACTCGCGGCGCCCAGTTGTTGGTGTCCGTGTTGACCAGGCCCCGGCAGGACCAGCCGGATCCGCAATACCCTGCTTTCGTGATTTGATTGAACCGCGATCTATCTTCCAGCTCCAGGCGATTCATGTTGTCGTACTTGTCAAACCATGGTGTCGCCAGCTCATAACGCAGCCCGATGTTGAGAGTCAGCCGAGGGCTGAGCTTCCAGTCGTCGAGCGCATAGAACATGTAATTTCGAAAGCGCATCTGGCCGTACAGCTGCGTCGTCAGATTGGCCTGACTGCTGAGTCCGAGCAGGAAATCGGCCAGGCTGACGCCTGTGAAGTTTCCGTTGAACTGGAAGCTGCCGTGCGACGACGCACCGCCGAAAATGTCGCTGCGGTTCCAGCGGAGGTCGGCGCCGAACCTGAAGTTATGATTGCCGCGGTTCCACGACACGTTATCGAGCCACTGGTGCACCTGGCTGATCTTGAAGTTTGGCATCGAGCCCGGTTCGCCGAGGCCCGTATAGCCGATGCCGCCGTTCAGCGTAATCCGCGGCAGACCGAATAGCTGGCCGTTGGGCGGAATGCCGCTGATGCCGTACTGCTTCGTCAATGCTTCCGTGCTCTCATCGGTGAGCTCGCGCTTGTTCACCAGCTGCCGGTTGAAGCCGTAGCGGAACTCGTTCAACAAGTTGGGGCGGAAGATGTGCGACCAGGAGTAGGCGGCGCTGTAGCCCTTGTTGTCGTCAATGGCACGGTCGTTGCCCGCGTCGCCTCGCGCCGGTCCAGGAAACACGCCGGCGCGCAGGTTGGTATAAGGCGAGAGGCTCACGCGCCCGAACATGGTGTCCTTCGACGTCATGCTGTAGTCGGACCGGATGTCGACCGCGTCACGGTCCGTGGTCCATGGCGGGTTGTTGATGTAGTTGCTGCGGGTCCCAAATCCGCTGAAGTTGGCCTGCGGCCAGAGGGAGACGATCTTTGCCGAGGTGGGGTCAAACCGGGAGGCCGGGATGCGGTTGTCCGGGAACGGGCGCCCGGTCTGCGGGTCATTGATGGTCCGCAGCGAAGTGGCGAAGATACCCTGACGCTCATTGTCCGTGGGCACAATGGCGGTATCGGACTGCGACCGGCGCTCTGTGCGGCGCTCCCAGCTTCCGAAAAAGAACAGCTTGTTGCGAAGTATCGGCCCGCCGAGAGTCGCACCGAACTGGTTCTGTTTTAAGACTTCGGGGTCGGCTTTGCCATCGCCAGTCCGGTCGACATAGCTGAACATGTCGCGGGCATCGAAGCGGTCATTGCGGACATACTCATACGCGCTGCCGTGAAGCTGGTTGGTGCCGCTCTTGATGTTGACGATCATCACGGCACCGGAATTGCGCCCGAATTCCGCGGAGTAGTTCGAAGTTTGCACCTTGAACTCGGCCACTGCGTCGAGCGACGGCACCACGACCTGCATTTTGCGGTCCTGCATGCCCATTACGTTGTTGTTGTTGTCGATGCCGTCAACCAGGAAACTGTTCTGCGTCATCGGCTGGCCGTGCGCGTTGAAGCCGCTCTCCCGGTCTCGCCCCTGGGTGGCCGGAGAGACGCCCGCGGTCAGCCAGGCCAGTTGCTGGAAGTTTCGACCATTGAGGGGAAGCCCCTTGATCTCGCGCTCCTGCACTACATGGGCCAGGCTTGACGTTTCGGCCTGGAGTAGCGGGGCTTCGGCGGTGACAGAAATGGTGTCTGAAGTCTGGCCAACCTGCAGCTGTAAATCGGCTCTGACACGGTCCTGCGCATGGAGTTCGATGCCGGTCCAGATGGCTCGGCGGAACCCGTCCTTTTCAACGGTCACGTCCCATGTGCCGATGCGGATCGGGCCGATGGTGTAGGTGCCTGTCTCCGAACTCGCCAGTTCCCGTTTTTCACCAGTGTTCTGCTGAGTGGCGGTCACCCTGGCACCCGGGATGGATGCTCCGCTCGAGTCGGTGATGACGCCGGTGATCACCCCCATATCCTGCTGCGCGATCGCGGCGGCTGCAAATGAGGCCAGCAATAACAAGACGCGTTTCATGGCGCGGACCCTCCGTTCTGCGAGAGTTTATCAGGGTTCGCGCCGTTGGGCTACAAACACGAACGGCCTGTGTTACCGGGTTCGCAGCCGTTCCGCTGGTCTGGCTCTCTACCGCCGCAGCGAGGCTGTTGAAATAAGCCGTGCCCGAAATGTCACCCTGATCGGGCTGCGGGTTTTGCTTCTCATGATGCCAGCGGAAGCCGAACTGGATATTGTGCGTGCCCTTCACCAGGTTGTAATTCTGCTGGATATTCGTGGACTATGCGTTCGGGCTCGCCAAAGCAGTGGGCGCGAAGGCCGTGTCGTGCGAGATTCCGGTCAGCAAGACTAAATGGCTGGGCGAGATCGCGGCCAAACACAAAATGATGGTCGGCTATCACGGTCATGGAGACGTTAAGAATCCAGAAGCTTTTGCGACGCCGGAGAGCTGGGAACGCTCGATGACTTACTCGAAATACAACGGGATTAACCTGGATATCGGCCACTTTACCCCAGGCAGCAGCATGTCACCGATTCCGTTCATTAAGAAGCATGCGGACCGGATCACGCATATCCACCTTAAGGACCGGAAGCTCGACAATGGTCCCAACAAGCCCTGGGGAGAGGGCGATACGCCGATTCGTGACGTGCTTCAGCTTATGAAGCGCGAGAAGTATCCATTTCAGGCGACGATTGAGTTTGAATATCCGGTGCCTGAGGGATCGACGGTGATGCAGGAAATCGCCAGGTGCGTGGACTTCTGCCGCAAGGGCCTGGCCTAGCTTAGCTAGCGAAGACTGGCGGCCGCCAGAGCGAATCGCGGCCGCCCCTGGTTCGATGCAGGATCAGGAGCAGCAAGTCGGGCCACAGCACGCCGACGCTTTGGTCGCCCGGATGAAGGCACTCATAAACTTGCCTTCGACCTGCGGGATGATGGCGTCCACGTCCACACCTTCGCGGGTGAGGAACTGACGGGCGTCTTCGACGTTGTAGATTCGTGTCGGCTCAATGTCCACGGTGGCGAAGCCTGCCGCGAAGAGCTTGTCTGTGTATTCGGTGTCGCGTAAGGCGCCGGCGATGCAGCCAGTCCAGAGCTCGATATTTCTGCGTACTTCGGCAGGCACTTCACCGCGAACCACCACGTCTGACACTGCGAACCGGCCGCCCGGCTTCAGGACACGGAAGGCCTCTCGCAGAACGCGATCCTTGTCAGCCGAAAGGTTAATGACGCAGTTGGAAATGATGACGTCGACCGAGTTATCGGGAAGGGGGATATTTTCGATCTCGCCCTTGAGGAACTCCACGTTGTCGACTCCGGCTTTCTTCTGATTCTCGCGGGCGAGTGCCAGCATTTCGTCGGTCATGTCGAGGCCGTATGCCTTGCCCGCGGGACCAACGCGCCGCGCCGAGAGCAGGACGTCGATGCCACCGCCCGAGCCGAGGTCGAGCACGATCTCGCCGGGGTTGAGTTGCGCCAGCGCGGTTGGATTTCCGCAGCCGAGCGAAGCCAGCATGGCCGCTTCCGGGACTGCTCCGCTTTCTTCCGCGCTGTACAGCTTCGACGTGATCGGATCGCACTCCGACGCGAGGGCCGAGCCGGAACCGCAACAGCCGGTCTTCTGGCCAATGCTGACGCGTGAGGCGGCCTGGCCGTACTTCTCTTTAACGATGTCGCGGATATCTGTGGTGGTGGCGCTCATTTTAATTCTCCTTTTTGTGGACACACATATAGCGCACGTCGTCAACGCGCGGCGCTGCTGGTGGTCGGGTTAGCCGGCTATCTGGATGATGGCTTCCGGCTGGATTGCCTGATTGCGTGTGCAGCACTCGGCGTAGAGAAAGCCGAGCAGGTCCTGCAGGGTTTTCGTGTTTGCCGCGTACCAAAGAAATGTACTTTCCCGGCTGACTGACACCAGGTTCTCGTTCTTCAGCTTTTCGAGGTGGTGGGACAGAGTCGAGCCTGGCAGCCCGAGTTCGGCCCCAATTTCACCGGCGACCATCCCGTGGGGATGAGCGGACAGAAGCAGGCGCATGATGCGCAGCCGCGGCTCCGTGCCCATCGCCGCCAGCATATCGGCATAGCGGCTCACGTCTTCGGGTTTCGGTTGCTTCATTCGCCGTCCTCTTCCACAAGCACGTCTTCCCTCTCCGTTCCTTCCATACTTCTATAATAGTCGAAAGACAGAAACTGTCAAGAGTTGTTTATGACTCTGGCGTGCGTCTGGCCACCGGTCCAGGTCGGTGGACGAGTTCACCGGCCGGCGGTTCGACTACGTGGTGAGCGTCTGCGACAACGCGAGGGACCACTGCCCGGTGTTTCCATCCGGCACCGGGATGGTTCACTGGAGCTTTGAAGATCCGGCGGCCATTGAGGGCGATGAAGCGACGCGACCTGGGGCGTTCCGACGCATTCGCAATCAGATTCGGGAGAAGGTGGGAGCCTTTCTGGGGCAACGCTAAACTCAATTGCGTACGATGGCAGATTCGAAGAAGTATGTGTCAAACACCCTGCCCGTCCAGTGGGGCGACCAGGACTCGTTTGGTCACGTCAATAACGTTGTGTTCTTTCGCTGGTTTGAATCGGGACGGCTGGCGTTGCTGGAGCGCGTTGGAATCCAGCTGGGGGGGACGCGCCCGCACATCGGACCGATACTTGCGTTCGCTTCGGCCAACTACCGGCGTCAGCTTACGTATCCGGATACCGTGGAAGTGCGGACATGGGTGGGACGCATGGGTCGCACCAGCGTGACGGTGGAGCAGGAGATCCGCAGCCTCGGCACCGGCGAGGTGGTTGCCGATGGGTCGTCCGTTGTGGTGTTGTACGACTTCGACAAGAACGTCGCGGTGGAACTGCCGGGTGAGCTTCGGGCCGCGCTTGAGAATCCAGAAGACTGAGCGTGACCAGACCGTGCGGACCACTGAGGCCGCTGTCGATTTGATACTGGACCGGCTGCAACGGCTGGCCGCGGTGGCTTAGGTCAGGTAGACAGTGACTCCGGTTGCGTGCGCATCATGTTAGACTCTTGCACTCAAGGTGTGGTCCGCCTCCCATGACGAAAGACGAAATCATCCTCGCGCAAAAAGAGCACCTGTT
>JAWXCM010000085.1:0-4063 GCA_034408745.1 Bryobacteraceae bacterium | reverse complement strand
GCCGGCGCGCCGGCCTTTCGCGAACAGCAGCCGGAAAGCACCCTGCCCTTCGACCGCCGAGTGCTAGGCGCACGGGGCGAACTTTGGGCTGTGCGGGTCCAAGGTGATTCGATGATCGGTGAGCATATTGCCGAAGGCGACGTGGCTGTTTTCGAAAAACGCAAGGCGCGTCCTGGCGATATCATCGCAGCGCTTGTCGACGGCACTGATACGACGCTCAAGCGCTATCTCATTGAAAGCGACTGCGCGGTGCTTCGCGCCGCCAACCGGAAATATGCGGATATCCTGCCCAAGTCGCTCGAAAGCCAAGGTGTGCTAGTCGCACTTTTCAGACTGCAAAAGAGCTGAACTTTCAAGGGCCGGCTGGCCCGCGTCAGAGCACGCCTGCCTGCCGGTAACTGTAGTAGCCATTGACAGAGCACCCCCAAGATTTATAGTTCGAGGCACGAATGACGCACGAGTTCACACCCGAGGAATTGCTGGGACTGTTGAATGAGGTCGAGAAACGTCGCAGCCCGAAAACACTTTATGTCGCGGGCGACAAAAGCCTTTTCGAGATCCATCCCCGTGTATCCGTTGTGGGTTCCCGCAAAGCCTCGCCCGATGGTCTCAAGCGGGCCGCAAAAATATCCCGCCTGCTGGTCGAGCGGGGCGCGGTGGTCGTGAGCGGCCTGGCCGAAGGCATCGACGCCGCCGCGCACAAGGCCGCGATTGAAGCCGGCGGCAAAACCATTGGTGTCATCGGGACGCCGTTGGACCGCAGCTATCCCAAGTCAAATGCCGTCTTGCAGCAGCTCATGATGCAGGAGCACGCGGTCGTTTCTCAATTTCCCAGCGGCTATCCGACGATGCCAAAGAGCTTTCCCATTCGCAATGCGACGATGGCGCTGATCGTGAGTGCTTCGGTGATTGTGGAAGCCGGCGAAAGCAGCGGCGCGCTGTCCCAAGGCTGGGAGGCGCTCCGTCTCGGGCGCATGCTGTTCATCATGGAGTCGGTGGTAAATAACCAGAGCCTGAAATGGCCGAAAGAAATGCTCGGTTACGGCGCGCAGGTGCTGGCGAACGACAATTTTGAGGCATTCATCGAAGCTCTGCCCTCGGGTGACTTGAGCCTCGATGCCCTTTTTGCCTGAAGTCCAGTTCGGGGCCTACTTGGTCTATTCTCCGCAGGGGACTTCCCAGACTTCGAAGTGGACGAAGGGCATCTGTTCGCTGGTGAAACAGGATGGCTTGGGCCAGATGGGCGCGCCGCCGAAGGTCGTCCGGATGATTCCGTATCTCGTCCGGCGGTTGAGCGGCAAGATTGCGGACACACCGCTCACCGATCTGTTCGCGGATCAACCGGTGCTGGTGCCAGCGCCGCGCAGTTCGCCGGTCAAGCCGGACAGCCTGTATCCGACCCGGTTGATTTGCGACCAACTGGTCGCAAACGGGCTCGGGCTTGAAACCCGCATACTATTGGAACGGATCGCCGCGGTGCCCAAGGCGGCGTTCTCCCGTCCGGAAGACCGGCCGACGTTGCAGATGCATTACGATTCGCTGCGAGTCACCGGCGAACTCCTCGAACCCCGGTCTATTTTGCTGGTGGACGACGTGGTGACGAAGGGAACGATGCTGCTGGCCTCGGCCACTCGATTGCAGGAAGCACTGCCGAGAACGCGAATCCGGGTCTTCGCGCTGATCCGGACCATGAGCCACGTCGAAATCGAGCGCATCGAGGAAATCTGCGTGGGCAAGATCGAGCAGCGAGGAGAGCGGGGCGTCCGCGTGCCCTGACGCGCCGGTGCTATTAGTCGGAAACTCAGGACTCCAAAGTGAAGCCCTGCGGCAGATTCGGTGGCTGGTAATCCGGTTTCACCGATTTTCGGCGGAACACGCTCTCGTGGAGGCAGGATTTCTCCGCGATGAACCGTGGACGATAGAACCCGAAAATCGGCGACCAGGTCCACGTCGCACCCGGTGGCTCCGCCCGCATGTCGATATACCGCCGGGGCAGGTGTTCAACGATCCGCCAGCCCAGTCGCTGCAATTCGTCGTGCTGCATCGCACCCGGATCAGGTTTGGCCTCGCCCTCCTTTCCGGTTCCCAGCAAGATTTCCTCGGACCTTTTCTGGTCAACCAGCAACCCGTGCGCCTGCGCTTCGCGCAGCATCCATTGCAGAGTGAGCTTGGCCAACCCGCTCTCCGGCTCGGGATAACTCCCACCGATGTCGGCATGCACGCCCGCAAACCACACCTGCTTGCAGTCCTGCTCGGCCTCGGCCCGGAAAAGATTCGTCCGGAAATGCGTCCGGCGCTCATCGATCGAGATCGCATGCCGGAACACCGCAATCGACGGGTTTCGTGCCGTGAAGGGAAACGTCACGGGATTGTAGACCCAGCCCACCGTGGAAACCGTGTCACACACCCCGACGAAATGCACCGAGCAGGGCCGGGCGAAGGTCTTCTTGAACCCTGCCGCGACCGCAAAGTTCGTCTTTTGCCGGAACATCCTGAACGCATACGGAATCTGGTTATCCGCCCCACGCTCCAGCAACCCGCACTTGTGCAGCATCGCGGCCAGCGTCCGCGCCGTGTAAGCGCCGCGACTGAAACCGAACAGGAACACCCGATCATCGGGCCGATAATACTCCACCAGATAGGCATACGCCTCGCAGACGTTGCGCTTCAGGCCGAAGCCGAAGGCCAGCCCGAAGATCCAGGTGATCTTCTTCATGAATTTCGAAATGGCTTCCGGCGCCGCCATCGTGCCGACTCCCGGATCGTAGAACGCCGCCTGCTCGTCCGGCGCCCGGCGCAGCATCTGGAAGAGTTTCACCACGTTTGAATTCGTGGGCCCGAACTCGTTCCCTGTTCCATCACAGCAGATGACAATGTTCTTGGGCATGGCTGTCAGTTTTTCTGCAAGAGGTCGAGCAACTCGTCACTGGGATGATTCTCCACGTCGTCGTTGGCGCCCAGTGCCGGCATGAAATTGATGCCCGCCGCCTTCTCGATCTTCCGGACACTGACGGCAAAATCGAAGCGCTGATCCGCCTTCAGGTCGGCCTGATGGGGAATGAGAAACCCCAGCGCCTCCGTATGACCGTCCACCGTCGCGATGATAATCTTGTAGAAATGCGTCGGAATCGGAATGTTGCACTTGCCTTTGGGGGCATCGGTCGTCGGCAACTGCTCGTCGTCCGTCGTCCGGTAGACGGGACCGGTAAAAACCGCGACTCGGCCGAGCTTCGCCGCCAGTTCCAGACAGTCGCCTTCCAGGGAAGACCAAAGCGGGGCGTTGTGCCCCTGCATCTGCGGGCAGACGTTGGCGAAGGAAAACGATTCCTGCTGGGACTGCATGCCCGCGTTGTCATCACCGTGGCCCTTCATTTCCAGGTTGCTGGCCATGTGACCCCGCGTGCTCCAGCGTTCAATCCGGCACATCTCGGCGTAGAATTCCCGTTTCAGCGGATCGTCGAGGCGGATGATGTGTGTAAAATGCGTCCAGCCCAATTGTGTCAGCAGTGCCGACACAATCTTTGCATCCGGGAACACCTCCGCGAACCGGATCATCCGAAATAAATTTCTCCGGCCAAAGCCTTGGCCGAACTCCGCCGTCAATTGTGTCGCCAGTGCCGACACAATTTCCTCGCCGTAGGTCGCTCGCTTTCCCTTCAGCACCTCCCGCCTGATCCGGTCGCCTACCTGCCAATACAGCAGGGTCAGGCCAGCGTTGACCATTTGGGCGACCCGTTCGCGGGCCGCCAGGATGAGTTCGCGCAGCTCTTGGTGGAGAGCAGGCGCTGGGTGCGATGTTGGGACTTTGGCTACGGCTTTCCGGGGCATGGTGATATGAAGTTGATGTCAGGGGGTAAGGGCGTTCATGGGGCGAGGCGGGCCATTCGCCGCATCACCATCCGCCGTCGCTCGGCCAGCGGCAGACCGGCGGGTTCAGCGGGCGTCATGGCGGACTGTGCCACCGCGAGTTTTTCCCGCACCCACCACCGCGCCTCCGCCACCCGGGCCAGCGCCACGCGCACGGACTCGTGCGCGGGCGTGCCTTTAAGGCAATCGAAGTTCG
>JAWXCM010000084.1:0-15671 GCA_034408745.1 Bryobacteraceae bacterium | reverse complement strand
GCTGGGCTTCAGATGTCCCGCAGAGTTGTTCACTCCAGACGCGTTCGATTTCAGGCAGCATCATGCTGCGCTTTTTGCACTTGGTCATTGAAACCGCCCAGCCTTAAGCGAAGGGATCGGAACCGGATCATGAAGAATTCGTCAACATCCTCCTGGAAGGGGGACAGCAGACCAGCGATCAGACGCAATCCGCATCTGCATCACTCGGCGCAAAGAGAACGATCCGGGAGGATTGAGCCTTTCTTCACGAGGCTGTTGCCGCTCGGGGGAAAATCAGGGTGAGCCCCACGCTGAGCAATGGCAAACACGCGGGCACAGTGGGGGCAGGCGTGGTCCCTCCGATCGAGATCACTCCAACTGACACCATACTTCATCACATACGTATGGCCGTCGATCCACAGAGGTTGTCCACCTTCTGGGTGAATCTCATCGCAGAGATACCCACATCCCACACAGAACCGCACAGATATGGCGTCCATACATTCACCTCCTTATCCGCCGCTACGGTGAAGGGAGAAACAGCGAATCCTGGCACGCGGCAAAGCCTCAGCCGTCCGCTCCGCAACATTTGATCGCCGACGATGAAGATGTCGCTCCAAACATGACAGCAGAGCTGTGCTCAAGATCGTCTGAGCTGCAGAAATAATTCTCTTTAAGAGCGTCGTCAACAGCGTCTTCCGCATTAGTGTCGGTGTGGATCATGAACAGGGCCTCCGCTTCGGAATAAGGTACCCGGCTACGCTCACACGATACGCATGAAGCGCGGGTCGATGTAACTAGGAGATCTACCAGAGTGCGGAAGAAAAGTTACGAGGGGTAAGTTCCACAATAAAGAACAGGCGCACTCCAGGCTGACGATCACGGACCTTCTACTCCATGTCGCGGCACACTACCCATTCCTGGTCACGAGGGAAGCGAGTATAATTGGATTACTCTGCGCCGCTGCCCGGAGTCCTTGAGTTCGTTCCAGTGGAGATAGTTTCTTGAAGCTAAACATTTCGGTATCACAAACGACGGCCTTCGCCCCTGCGGGAGACTCAGGCGAGTCGAGTGAAATTCCTTGTTGTCTCGGCGCCGACTCAGGAGAGAAATGCGTGTGACAACTTCGAGGCTTGGTAACATGCCGGGTGGCTGGATCAGTGCAGCAGCAACTGCAGCTGCAGTAGTGTTCGTGCTCGATCTCCTCACGCCGCTCGGTATTGCAGTGCCGATGCTGTATGTGCTGCCGATCCTCCTCTCATGGTTCGTGCCCGGGCGGCTGAGCACGGCTTGGGCGGCTGGGAGTGCGGTGGTGTTGATATGGCTGGGGACGCTGCTCTCTCCCGGTGTGTTCTCCTCCCAGGTATTTATGGAACGGACCATGGCCTCCACATTACTGCTGGCTGTCGCGGGGCTCCTGGCGAAACAGAAACAATTAGCGAGGCAAACTTCGGAGGCGCATGAGGCGCGGCGCGAGAGCGAATCACGGTTCCAGCATATTTTCAATCATGCAGGGCTTGGAATCACGATCAAAGACCTGGACGGTCGATTCGTTCAGTGCAATCCGGCTTATTGTGCGCTGACAGGCTACAGCGAAACGGAATTGGCCCAACGGACCTCCCAATCGTTGATCCATCCGGATGATCGAGACGAGAATATGCGTGGGGTCCAGGCATTGTTGCGCAACGATATGCCCTGGTTTGAAATCGAGAATCGCTATGTTCAGAAATCCGGCCATTCCGTGTGGGTCCACAAACTCGTGTCCGTTCTCCGCGCTGCCGACGGGCTGCCGACGCACTTCATCGTGCTGGTGACCGACATCACCGAGCGCAAGAAGATCGAAGAGGTGTTGCGTACGGTCAATGAGACCTTGGAGGAGCTGGTGGCGGAGCGGACGGCCGAACTTGCCGAGGCCAACGAACGCTTCGAATGGGTGACCAAAGCGACGCATGATGGAGTATGGGACTGGGATGTGGTCCACGACACCGTGTACTTCTCTCCCCGCTGGAGGGAGATGCGCGGGTTTCAGGAGGCGGATAATGTGGAGCTGAGCCAGAAGTGGTCAGGAGGAATCCATCCGGATCATCAGCCACAGGTGATGGCGACGCTTCATGCATATTGGAAAAAGGAGCTGCCGGAGTTCTGGATGGAATATCGCGTTCGGCGAAAGGACGGAACCATCATGTGGGTGCTGGACCGCGGAGTCGCCATTTGGGACGAGCAAGGCCGCCCGATCCGTATGGTGGGCTCGGAAAAGGATATTACGTGGCGCAAGGAAGCTGAGGAAGCGTTGCGCCGAAGAGAGCATGAGTTCCACGCGTTGGCCGACAATGTGCCGGCGCTGTTCAGCTACATCGACCGCGATCGACGATACCGGTTTATCAATAGAGAGTACGAGAAGTTCTTCGGCCGCTCCGCCAACGAGGTCGTCGGAATGACCATGCGCGAGCTGCTCGGCTCGGAGGGATACGACGAAGTGCTCCCGCACCTGGAGGCGGCACTCAAAGGACACACAGCCTCGTTCGAATACTCCCTACCGGGGATGGACGCGAGCGAGCACTGGTTTTCCGCGGAGTACGTACCGGATGTGGATGGACAGGGGCAGGTCATAGGTCTGTTCATCCTCCTCACCGAGATCACGGCGCTCAAACAGTCCGAGGCGGCTATCCGTGAACATGAAGCCCAATTGCAGGACCTCAACACCAAGCTGATGCAGGCTGAGGAGCACGAACAGCAGCGGATTGCACGGGAACTCCACGACGACTTCACGCAGCGGTTGGCGGCGCTCACGCTCGACTTACGCATGGTCTGCCGTGAGCTGTCTGCTGACTCGGACCCTTCGCGCATATTGCGACTTCAGCAGATTGGAGATTCAACGGAGCAGCTGGCCGGGGATCTGCAGCAGATGGCGCACCGGCTCCATCCATCGATTCTGGAACATGTCGGCCTGGAGGCGGCGGTTCGCGAGCATAGCGACGAGTTCGCTGCACGAACGGGATTGACGGTGGAAGTCTTGGTCAGGGAGGTGCCGAGGGATGTCCCGCCCGAACAGGTGTCTTGTCTCTATCGCGTGTTGCAGGAAAGTTTGCAGAATGTGCGAAAACATGCCAACGCGACGAATGTCCTGATCCGGCTCCTGCGAACGGGCCATGGTCTGGGACTGTGTGTCCATGACGATGGACAAGGTTTTGAACAGGCGCAGCGTGGCAAGGGCCGGAAAGGGTTGGGTGTCACCAGCATGAAAGAGCGGGTGAATCTGCTCAACGGGACTTTCCGTATCCGGACGAATCCCAGCGAAGGAACGGAAGTGCATGCCTGGGTGCCGCTTGAAGACGTAAAATGTGAGACGTACAGTGGTTCGCAAGACGCGCCAGTCGATTCATGAGGAACAGATATCTTGCATCGCAAGGTGAGAATCCGTAGGGTATTCGACAGGAGGAGGCCACACTCATGAAGAAGCCCCGTGTGTTGATCGCCGACGATCATTCCATTCTGCTGGCCGGTCTGCGCAAGCTAATCGAGGATCGTTGCGAGGTGGTCGGAATGGTCGAGGACGGGCGGGCTTTGGTTGAAGCCGCGGGACACTTGCAGCCGGACCTGATTCTCTTGGACATCTCGATGCCGTTCTTGAACGGCTTGGACGCGGCGCGCCAGATCAAGAAATTTCTGCCTGATGCCAAACTGCTGTTTCTGACGATGCATTCAAGCGCGACCTACGCAACGGAAGCATTGAGAGCCGGGGCGAACGGCTATCTATTGAAACAGTCGGCGGCCTCTGAGCTACCGCAGGCGATTGAGGCCGTGCTCAAGGGACAGACTTATCTTGCACCGGCGATTACCAAACCGATTCTAGAGAAGGTCTCGCGACCGGGCCAACCGGAGATTCAGAATGCATTGATGGATTTGACGCCGCGCCAGCGCGAGGTGCTGCAGTTGGTCGCCGAAGGGAAGAGCACGAAGGAGGTGGCGGATCTCCTGTGCGTATCGGTCAAGACCGTGGAGTTCCACAAGGCTCGCATCATGGAGCAGCTCGATCTGCATTCCACACCCGCCCTCATCAAGTTCGCGATTGCCGAAGGTCTGGTGGGCGCGGAATCCTGACCCTTCGTATCGAGTCGCCCCTGCCCTGGTAACCTTTCCCGCATGATCTAGGTCCTTTCCTAGTTCTCTCCAAAGCCGTGATCCGGTATATCCATTTTACGCACTAGTGGACCGGTGCTCAGAATACGATCGATCCTAATTCGGCGGGAGTCTGCCCGTTGCTGGAAGAATTCTCTACGCGGGCTGGGATGTGAGGGGGGAGGCGTATGTTGCTCTGGGACGAGGACGCGTCATGATCCCGCGAGTTCTCTTGGTCGACGATCATCCACAAGTTTTGGCGAATCTTAGCCGGCTGGCGGGCGAGGTGGGCGAGGTCGTCGGGGCGGTCCAAGACGGGCGTGCGGCGCTTGCGGAAGCGCGTCGCCTACATCCGGACGTGATCGTCTTGGATCTGACAATGCCGGAAGTGAATGGGCTCGAGGTGGCGCGGAAACTTCGGCAGGACATGCCGGAGAGCAAGGTCATCATCTGCACCGTGCAGACAGGTCCACGAGTCATCGAGGAGGCCTTTCAGAGCGGGGCTATGGGATTCGTGCAAAAACAGTCGGCCCATGGCGATCTTGCGGCGGCGATTTGTGCGGTGCTCGCGGGCGACAGATTTGTGAGTCCCGCTCTACGCTATGGCAAGGAAGAATCAAACGCGGAAGATTCGCCAACAGACTTTCACGAGGGAGGTGAACGATGAAAGCCGGGATATTCAATGGACAGACGAAGTCGAATGCAGGGAGGACGAGGCAGATGCCGAGTGGAGAGAGGCGTTGCACCCCAGCCGTGGCGGACAGTGATCGGATGCGACGCCTGCTGCATATCGCCCATTTGCACAATCGAGGTGTGACGCATGCGAGCTTGTGGCTGTCACGAGCGGGCGTCGCCCATACCTGCACTATACAAGGAGGTTTGTATGAAACGGCTAGTAGGAATAACGGCCCTGGCGATCGGCGCCATGTTGGTGCTGAACGGTCCCGCGTGGAGCGATGACAAAGGCAAGGGGAAAAAAGATGAATCGAAAGAGACAGTGGAAATGGCCGCCAAGGCCAAGGTAACGATCGACCAGGCGATCAAGACGGCTTCGGAGAAGGTTCCGGGCAAGGTCGTCGAGGCCGAACTGGAGAAGAAACACAACACACTCGTGTGGGAGGTCGAAGTCGTCACGGAGGAGAACAAGGTGATGGAGGTGCACATTGATGCGGAGTCGGGAGCCGTGATCAACGTGGAAGAAGAGAAAGCCATGAAGGGTGAATCCCGCAGTTCGCCGAAGAGTATCAGGGAGCGGTAATGCGGTCGATCAGAGGAACCGAGTGGTGAGCTGATCCAGCTCTCGCTGGGCGGTGGGAGGAGAGGCCTGCATGAGGCCGCTGCCTGTCGTGACGAATGACGCGGAAGAAGGACACGTGAAATTGACCTGCGCCAAGGTTATGGTACCGCCAACGTTTAATGAGAGAAGGGCGAGACGGCATGACGAAGTCAGGCACCTTGCTTGCCATGACCCGGAATACTCTCTCCCGATACAGCGTTCACACAGCAGAAACAGGAAGGAGGAGATACAGACGTCGATCAAGCGTGTGCGTGATGGAGCGGCCCTCTGCTCCGGGGCGCGAGTGCACGGGCTGAACGAGAGGTCTACCGTGCACGGCAATGGATAGGCCAGGAGAAAATGGCGAACAGAAGGCGCCCTGTGATGCGGAAACGACAGCGCTAACCGGCGGAGAACCAGTTGTCAGAAGAGTCAGCGCAATGCTCGAAAGAGTGGGATATCGAATGATCGACATGTGGCGAGACCGCAACCATTCCCAATAACCAAATGAGAGAATCATGTCATGCACTGAACAAGAGGCAATTTATAAAAAGGAGGAGCGCGTGATGCACACAGGGAAAACATACGGTAAGGCAATACTGGCAGGATTCGTCATTGCAGGAGCATTGGTTTTGGCGCTGCCACTGCCGAGCCAGGCGCAAGAGAAGTCTTTTGCCGGTAAGTCGCAATCCCACCCTGATCCCCATTACATGGACAACAAGCAGGACTTGCGGATTAAAATGGATGTCAAGTGGGAGCTATCCATGAGTCCCTTTGTCGACAATGATCATATTCACGTCACGGTCAGGGATGGAGTGGTCACGCTCAAAGGGCAGGTAGACAGTCAATATGAGTTCGATGCTGCGACTCAGAACGCGATCGAAGGCGGTGCCAAGAAAGTCATCAACCTGCTGACAATTCAAAAGTAGGTGAAGACCTGAGACACCCCTGCTGGCGGGAGGGGCGGCGGTTGTGCGCATGAATGTGCCGAACGCCTGTGAGCGAGAATCGCACGATGGCGTTCGGCATCGGTCCACTGCTCCGTCATCGCGTTCAGTGCACTATGTTTCCTGCGCATGAGGGGTGGTATGACGCATGTGACAAGCCGTGAGTCAGGCGACGTAGGGCTGGTCATACCAATATAAAGAGGAGCGTATTACTTTCCTGGTCTGCTGTGCTCTCGATAACATTTGTTATCGAGAGCACACGCGCGTGACGCCGACGCTTATCCTCTCAGTACCCGTCGTTCCCACAACCCGGCTCTGAAACCTCCTAAGTTGGGGTCATCGATGCCGAGGACCGTCAGCTCTTCTGGTTCGTGGAAACGACGCAGGACATCTGGAGCGGAATTCTACGTTGGGATGAAGTCGCCGGGAGCCGCTCTTCCCGTCTTCCGTGGTGTAGTTG
Organism: Bryobacteraceae bacterium; assembly: GCA_034408745.1. Lineage (GTDB taxonomy): Bacteria > Acidobacteriota > Terriglobia > Bryobacterales > Bryobacteraceae > JAWXCM01. The sequence goes on along the minus strand of JAWXCM010000084.1, from coordinate 8,890 downwards.
TTCAGGAGGATTCCGAGTGCTGCGATTGCCATGAGATTGACAGGTGGGTGATTGTGCTCCGTCGCCTTTTGCGACAGGCCATAATTGAGACGAGAACTGAAATGCCCCACATAGATTCTCTCGTCCGCGCAGTACCCCTCATAAGTTGGCAGAAAACGTTCGTCATATCGTGTTCCTCGTGGTTGCTTTTTGCAGAAGGGTCCAGGCACGCCCGCTGTTGTTGCGTCGCTTATTCAAGAGCGGGACCGAGCGCGCAAATATATCGGATTATACCCGGCGGCCTTGGGTGTCGCCGATGCGGTCATTTTTGACGGAGGCATTGGCGAACACGCGTCTGACATGCGTGCCCGCATGTGCGAGGAAATGGACTGTGCGGGCTCGTGTGAGACCGGGATCTCGACGACAAGACAGTGGCCTTGCCGGCGGGCAGCGCAGCACGCATCAGCTGGGATCGTGCCAACGTGGAAGCCTACGGCGTGGTTGCCGATGAAGAAGCGTAGATCGTGCGTGAGACCGGGCGATGTCTGTGCGAAGCCAATCATAACCGTGACAAACCGAAACCGCGCAAAGGAACGATATGAACACCAACAACGACACAAGTGATCGACAGGTTGCGCAGCAAGCCGCACAGTATCGCCACGACGATCCTCAGTTCGCCCGCTGGGCCGAGGGCTATGGCGTCATTCAACACACCGGCGAGACACAAGTGCGCGTGCATGGCTTGGCGCTCTTCCTGAAGGGGCGAGGGACCACGGGAGACGGTGTCGCTTTCTTCGACCTCCTCATGGCCCTCGACCGCCTCACGAGCGCCGGTCTCTGGCTGGCCGTCCATCAGACGTATGCGCGAAATGTGTACCTGGACGGTCGTCCATTGGACGTCGACGACTTCAAGGTCCAACCCGATGGTCACACCGGCGGCGCGCTGAATATGGTGCCGGCTTATGCTGCGTATCTCGCAGCCAACGTGCTGACGGGCCACACGCGCGCCTGGCTGATGGGACAGGGGCATTGCGTGGCGGCGGTGGACTCGCTCAATCTCCTGGTCGGTAACATGACACAGACGCATGCCGAACGGTATGCGGTGACGGATGAAGGGCTGACGCGCTACGTCCGTGACTTCTATGCCTATCGCCTGCGCCCGGACGGAACGCAAGAATCTCCCTTGGGCAGCCACGTGAACGCCCACACCGCCGGCGGGCTGGCCGAAGGCGGCTATTTGGGATTCGCCGAACTGCAATACGTGCACATGCCCTTGCCGGGCGAACGGCTGGCGGTCTTTTTGTCCGATGGCGCGTTTGAAGAACAACGGGGCAGCGATTGGGCGCCGCGCTGGTGGCGCACTGAGGATTCGGGGTTTGTGACGCCGATCATGATCAAGAACGGGCGGCGAATCGATCAGCGCACGACCATGTCCCAGCAGGGCGGCGCGGCCTGGTTCCGCGAGCATCTGAAGTTGAACGGCTTCGATCCGATCGTGTTCGATGGCCGAGATCCCGCGGCGTTCCTGTGGGCCATCGTCGAGATGGAACGACGGCTGGAGGAGGCGGTTGAGGCGATCCGATCGGGGCGCAGCCGCTATCCGGTCCTGTTGCCCTACGGCGTCGCGATTGCGCCGAAGGGCGCTGGCTTTCCGGGAGAAGGCACGAACCTGGCGCATAATCTTCCGCTGATGACGAACCCGCGGACGGATGCCAGGGCCGCGGCGCTCTTTCATGAGGGGGCGAAGAAACTCTGGGTGGAACCCTCAGAACTGCGCGACGCTGTCAGGGCGTTTCAACAACACAAGACTGCAGGCCGTCCACTGGAGCGCGACCATGTCCTGGCACATCGCTCGGTCTCGCTGCGCGTGAGCCCCCCGCCACCGTTCCGATCCGTGCCGGTAGAGACGAGACGACGTCCGAATCTCTGGACCAGAACGTCTCCCATGGCGGCGGTGGATGAGGTCTTCGCGACGCTGGTGCAGGTGAATCCGCATTTGCGCCCGCGCGTCGGCAATCCTGACGAGATGCGCTCGAACCGGTTGCTGAAGACGCTGGAGCGATTGAAGTTCCGCGTGACGGACCCCGAGCCGGGGATTCCTGAATCCGTAGAGGGCGCGGTCATCACCGCATTGAACGAGGAGGCCGTTGCGGCCGCAGGGCTCGCGAACAAAGGGGGGATCAATCTGATCCACACCTATGAAGCCTTCGGCAGCAAGATGCACGGGGTGATCCGCCAAGAGATTATTTTTGCCAACCACTGCGCGGAGGCAGGACGCCCGCAACGGTGGCTGTCCGTCCCGCTGATCCTGACGTCCCATACCTGGGAAAACGGGAAGAACGAGCAGTCGCATCAGGACCCCAGCATGGCGGAAGCTCTGCTCGGCGAGTTGTCGAATCGCTCGCGGGTGGTCTTTCCTGCGGACTTCAACCAGGCGGCGGCCGTCACGGAGCAGCTCTATCAGACCCATGGGCAGTTCTGGACCCTAGTCGTGCCGAAGGCCGACACACTGCCCGATCTGTTCACGCCGGAGGAAGCCCGGCGGTCGGTGGCTGACGGAGGCGTGGAGCTGGACTGGGCCGGCCATGAGCCGGCGCGCGCGCGGATTATTCTAACGGCGGTCGGAGCCTATCAGCTCGTGGAACTCCTCGCCGCCTCCCGGCGGCTGGCCGAGCGCGACGTCGCGCACCGTGTCGTCTATCTGCTCGAACCGGGTCGGTTCCGTGCTCCACGGAGTGAAGGCGAGCGCGCCCATCAGGCGGCGCCGGCGCTGTGCGAACGTCTCTTTCCAAACCACATCCAGCCCCGGCTGTTCCTCACCCACACACGTCCTGAAGTGCTGCTTGGTGTGCTGGGGCCGCTGCATACGGGACCGCGCACGAGTGGACTAGGCTACATCAACCAGGGCGGCACCTTGAACACACCGGGCCTGTTCTTCATCAACCGTTGCAGCTGGGCCCACGTGCTGGCTGAAACGGCTCGTCTCGTGAATCTCCCGCGCGAGCAGTTGCTCAGCCAGGAAGAGAGCGAAGCGCTCGACGGACGGCGCAGCCCACATGGGGTGATCATTCCGAAGGTTGAGTCATGACGGCGGTGCGTCGGAGCGCTGAGCATGCCCGCGTTTGACAACGTCTTTTATGAAATCGCCGCGTTACTGTTGGTCGCTGCCGTCTGCGGCGCAATCGCCGTGCTGCTTCGGCAGCCGCTGATCGTCGCCTTTATCGCCGTCGGCATCGTGGCCGGTCCGGCGGGATTGAACTGGGTGCATGCAGCGGATCAAGTGGATCTGCTGGCCAAGATGGGCATCGCTCTGCTGCTGTTTGTCGTGGGACTGAAGTTGGATGTGCACTTGATCCGGAACATGGGACGGGTTGCGCTGGCTACGGGCCTCGGGCAGGTGCTCTTTACGTCGGTGGTCGGGTTCGGACTCTGTCTCCTGTTGGGACTCGACCCGATCCCGGCTCTCTATGTGGCGGTGGCGCTCACCTTTTCCAGCACGATCATCATTGTCAAACTCCTGTCCGACAAGCGCGAGATCGACGCCCTGCACGGTCGCATCGCGGTCGGATTTCTGATCGTTCAGGATATCGTCGTGGTGCTGGCCATGATCGTGCTCTCGGCGTTTGCCGCCCGATCAGATGGTGCGGGCACGCTCCTCGGGCTTCTGGGAGTGCTGGCCAAAGGCGGGGCCTTTCTCGGCGGACTTGGTCTTGCCGGTCGGTATCTCTTACCGAAGATACTCAGACGAGCGGCGGCTTCAACCGAACTGTTGATCCTCTTCGCGATTGCCTGGGGCCTCGCGCTGGCCTCGCTTGGAGACGCGATCGGGTTCAGCAAGGAGATCGGCGCCTTCCTGGCGGGCGTTTCGCTGGCCTCGTCGCCTTACCGAGAAGCGATCGGCTCCCGGTTGGTGGGGTTGCGTGATTTCCTGCTCCTCTTTTTCTTTCTCAGCCTGGGTGCCCAGCAGGACCTGCGCTATCTGGGCACCCAACTCGGCCCGGCAGCGGTCCTGTCCCTCTTTGTGCTGATCGGCAATCCCCTGATCGTCATGATCATTATGGGCTGGATGGGCTACCGGAAACGCACCAGCTTTCTCGCGGGGCTGACAGTCGCGCAGATCAGCGAGTTCTCGCTCATCCTCGGTGCGCTGGCCCTCAGCCTCGGCCACATCGAGGCGCCGACGCTCGGGCTTATTACCCTCGTGGGACTGGTGACGATCGGCGTGTCCACCTATATGATTCTGTACTCGCATTGGCTCTATGACCGGCTGAGTCCATGGCTCCGCGTTTTTGAGCGACGGATCGCGCACCGCGAGGGGCCGGATGCCGAGTACCCATCGGAGAACCGTCGGGCGGACGTGATCGTCTTCGGATTGGGCCGCTACGGCGGTCGGATCGCCGAAGGGATTCGGGCGAAAGGTCGGGCCGTGCTCGGCGTCGACTTCGATCCACAGGCGGTAGCAGAGGCGGAGCGGAACGGCTTGCGGGCTTGTTACGGCGACGCAGAGGATTCGGAGTTGATTGGCCTGTTACCGCTGGCGGACTGCCGATGGGTTGTCTGTACGTCTGCCTTGCTGGACGCCAACCTGACGCTGCTGCATGCCCTGCGGCAGTACGGCTATCGCGGGCGCGTTGCCCTGACGGCTCGAGCTCCGTCGGATGCGGCGCGTCTGGAGCGAGCCGGCGCGGATCTGGTCCTCTGCCCGCACCTCGATGCAGCCGACCGGGCCGTGGAACAACTGCTGCCGGCCTCGACGGCGGAGGTATCGGCTGAGCCGAATCGTGCACGGAACAGCGCAGGGGATTTGTTCCATTCCCTGCCGATGGAGAGCCAATCATGACCCGGCACCGACAGCGAGAGGGGATCAATAGGATCATGCTCGCAACCGACTTTTCCAAACCGGCGCAGCGGGCCTACGAGTATGCCATCGCGCTGGCCCGGCCGCTCCATGCCACGCTCAATCTCCTGCACGTCGTCAAGGCGGCATGGGACGGGAGCGAGTCGGAACCGGGGAGCCGGCCGCTGCGTTCGCTGAAAACCGCCGCGTTGTTGAATTTGGGCCAATTGGCGCGGCTTGCCTCGGAGCTCGGCGTCCAGGCGGAGCCTCACCTGGCCGTTGGGAATCCGGCAGCTTGTATTCTCGACGCGAGTCGGAAGACCAGGACGAATCTGTTGGTGACCGGCACCAGCGGTCGGACCGGGTGGGATCGCTTGCAACTTGGGAGCACGGCCGAGGCGCTTGTCCGCGTCAGCCCTTCGGCCGTCTTGACCGTCCGGGAAATGGTACCGGGAGATCCTGGACATAGCCTGCGTCGTCTTGAGGTTCGACGCCTCTTGGTTGCAACGGATTTTTCGTCCGGTGCCGAGGCTGCGTTGTCTGTCGCATACAACTTAGCACGGGCTATCGGAGCCGAACTTACAATCGTGCATGTCGTGGCTGATTCAGGCCGGGAGGGTTCACGGGGGTCTGTACGTCGGTCCAAGGACGGCTTGTCTCCAACGGCTCTGTCTGCCGGACATGCTGTGGATCGGCTGGCCCGAGACCTTGCCGCCGAGGGTGTCATGGTCCACACGAGCTGCGTGCAGGGTGATCCGGTCGAGATGCTCCTTCGAGAAGCCGCCCGTTGTGGCACGGACATCCTTGTTGCCGGCACACAAGGACGGAGCGGGCTTCCCCGATTGTTGTTGGGCAGTGTCGCCGAGGCACTGATCCGGCGGGCTGCCTGTCCGGTCATGACGGTGAAGCGATCGCTCGATGTCCGCGGAAAAGGGAGAGGAGCCTTATGCAATCGTTGATCGAGCGAGCGTTGCACCATCTGCCGGCCCATGAGGTCCTGCTCCTGCTGGAGACCGATCTCGACCGGGGTCTCTCATCCGGGGAAGTGGCCGCGCGGTTGCAGCGCTTTGGTCCCAATGCCTTGCCGCGGTTCAAGCGTCGAGGTCCACTGGTCCGCTTCCTGCTGCAATTCAACAATCCGCTGATCTACGTGCTGCTGGCCGCAACTGTCATCACGGGACTCTTGGGGGAGTTCGTGGATGCGGGCGTGATCTTCGGCGTGGTGCTGGTGAACGCGATCGTCGGATTCATCCAGGAGTCCCGCGCAGAGGCGGCGCTGGAAGCGCTCGTCGCCTTAATGAAAACGGAAGCTACGGTGCGGCGGGACGGGCAGAAAGTCCGCATCCCCTCCACCGACATCGTGCCCGGCGACGTGGTGCTGCTGCAGTCTGGCGACAAGGTCCCGGCGGATCTGCGGTTGGTGACCGTGCGCGACTTGCGCGTCGATGAGTCGGCTTTGACCGGGGAGTCGGTCGCGGTGGAGAAAGAAGAGCGCATCCTCCCGCCGGAGACGATCGTGGCGGACCGGCGCAATATGAGTTTCTCCGGCACCTTTGTGACCTACGGCCAGGGCACCGGCGTCGCGGTCGGCACCGGCGCGAATACCGAACTCGGCCGCATCCATCAACTGGTGCATGAGACGACCGCGATCGACACCCCGCTCACGAAAAAGATCGCCGCTTTCAGCAAAGTGCTCACGGTGGCGATTCTCGTGTTGGCGGCGATGACCTTCGCGCTCGGACTGTGGCGGGGCCAGTCGACGGCGGAGGTCTTCATGGCAGCGGTCGCGCTGGCGGTCGGCGCCATCCCAGAAGGGCTTCCTGCGGCGGTGACGATTACCCTGGCCATCGGGGTGAGCCGGATGGCGCGACGTCATGCGATTATCCGCAAACTGCCCGCCGTGGAGACCTTGGGCAGCACGACCGTCATCTGTTCGGACAAGACCGGGACATTGACCAAGAACCAGATGACGATCCAGGCGATCTTTGCGGGCGGGCGGTCGTTCGAGGTGCTGGGCGCCGGCTACGAGCCGACCGGGGTTATCCGGCTGGACGGCCAGGCGGTTGACTTCGATCAAACGCCCGCATTGCGCGCCTGTCTCCTCGCCGGTGCGCTCTGCAACGATGCGCAACTCGTCGTGCGCGACGGCCAGTGGGACATCGCAGGCGATCCCACGGAAGGCGCCTTACTGGTGTCGGCGCGCAAGGCGGGGATCGACTCAGTCCAGGCATCGATCAATTGGCCGCGTCTCGACGCCATACCCTTCGAATCCGAGCGGCAGTACATGGCCACATTGCACCGGGCGGAGTCGGACCGTCCCGGCACTATCTATCTCAAAGGTGCGGTTGAGAAGGTTGTGCGTCTCTGCAATCATGCCTTGGCATCTGACGGTACGGAGCAGCGCTTCGAGCCACAGTCCGTGCTCGACCAAACGGAGGCCTTCGCGGACCGAGGGCTGCGCGTCCTGGCCTTTGCGCGAATGTCGGTGTCCGCTGAGACCGGCGTGCTCGACGAGAAGATGGTCGCGGGAGGCCTGACCTTTCTGGGTGTGCAGGCCATGATGGATCCGCCTCGTCCGGAAGCCATCGCCGCGGTGTGCGCCTGTCAGAGCGCCGGCATCGCCGTCAAGATGATTACCGGCGACCATGCGCTCACGGCCCGGGCGATTGCGAAGCAGATCGGCCTCAATGGCGTCATCGCTCACGCAGACGGCGAGTTGATGGTGATGACCGGTCAGGAGCTGGCGGCTTGTGCCAAGGAAGACCTGCCGGATGTCGCAGATCGCACGGCGGTCTTCGCGCGGGTGTCGCCGGAACAGAAACTTCGGCTCGTGGAAGCGCTGCAGACCCGCGGGCAGGTCGTCGCGATGACCGGCGACGGCGTGAACGATGCGCCGGCCCTGAAACAGGCGGACATCGGGGTGGCGATGGGACGGGGCGGGACCGAAGTGGCGAAGGAAGCTGCCGACATGGTCCTGACCGATGACAACTTCGCCTCGATCGAAGCGGCGGTGGAAGAGGGCCGCTGCGTGTTCGACAACCTGACGAAGTTCATCGTCTGGACACTGCCGACCAACATGGGCGAAGGGCTCGTCCTGCTCACGGCAATTGCGTTGGGGACGGTGCTCCCGATCCTGCCGGTACAGATTCTTTGGATCAATATGACGACGGCGGTGGCGCTGGGGCTGATGTTGGCGTTCGAACCGAAAGAGCCGGGAATCATGCAGCGGCCTCCGCGAGATCCCGGTCAGGCGATTCTCACCAGGGTGCTCATCGAACGGATCGTGCTGGTGTCGTTGCTGATGCTGGCCGGTGCCTATGGCGTGTTTCTCTGGGAACAAGAGCGCACGGATTCCATCGAAGCGGCCCGCACGGCAGCGGTCAATGTCTTCGTCATGGTGGAACTCTTCTATCTGTTCAACTGCCGGTCGCTGGAACACACCATGCTTCACGTCGGAGTCTTCAGCAACCCCTGGATCTGGGGAGGTGTGGCGGTGATGGCAGGGCTGCAACTGCTGCTGACCTACGTCCCGGTTATGAACCGCCTGTTCCACACCGCGCCGATCGATGCGGCCGCGTGGGGATTGATCCTTTTCGCTGCCCTGGTGGCATATGCTGTCGTCGGCCTGGAAAAATTGATCAGGCGGCGTCTGGCCCTGATCGAGGGGATTCAGTATCCCCAGACACAACAGAAGAAGGGAGATGCAGCATGATCGGGCAATCCGTGCGGTTGGCCACTATTCGAGGCATCCAGGTGGGGGTGCACTATTCCTGGTTTCTCATCTTCTTTCTGATCACCTTTTCACTGACCACGCGGTTCGCTTCGGAACACCCGCACTGGACGACGGTCGAGCACTATGCCGTGGCAATTGCCACCAGCCTGCTGTTCTTCGCCTCGATTCTCCTTCACGAATTGGCCCACAGTTTCGTGGCCCTGGCCAAGGGCATTCCGGTCCGAGCGATCACGCTCTTTGTGTTCGGCGGCGTGGCGCAAATCGGACGGGAGCCTGACCGGCCGCTGACGGAGTTTCAGATCGCGATAGCCGGGCCGATCGCCAGCGCCTTGCTGGCCGTG
>JAWXCM010000083.1:0-4139 GCA_034408745.1 Bryobacteraceae bacterium | reverse complement strand
GGTGTTGTTGGGGTGGTGGCTGAACGGAAAGGAACGGGTGATGTTGGGCGGATTTTTGCCGGAGGGAGTGCGCCGGATGGGGTGGCTTCAGCTCAATCCGATACGGTCGTTCGGGGCATCGTTGAGGTTCTGGCGGGTACCCAGGTAGCGCTCGGTGGTCTGAATGGAAGCGTGGCCGAGCAGCAGTTGAATCTGCTCGAGGTCGCCTCCGGCGGTGCGGCAAAGCTTGGCACAGGTGCGGCGGGTGTCGTGGGCCTGGAGGGTGACGCCGATCTGACGGCCATAGCGGGCGACGAGTTGCAGCACGGCCTGGGGTGAGAGGGGGTTGGGCGAGACGGAACCGTGGCGGTTGACGGCGCGGAGGACAGGTCCTTCCGTGATACCGGCGGCCGCATGCCAGCCGTCAACGGCTTGCTGGACCCAGAGGGGAACAGGGACGGTGCGGACGCGGGCCGTGCTTGCCGCGGAGGTCGATGATGACGGGGCGGCCGTCGCGCTGCTGGAGGTGAGCGACGGTGAGGGCGGTGGCCTCGGCGCGGCGGAGGGCGCAACCCAGCAGGAGGGCTAAGAGGGCGCGGTCACGGCGTCCTTTAGTGGTGGTGGTGTCCGGAGCATCGAGGAGGGCCTGGGCTTGCGAGCGGGTGAGCCAGTTCCCTGCCCTGGCGCCGCGTTGCGGGATACCGGAAACATCACGAATGGCGGCGGCAGCTTCGGCCGCAAGCCAGCCATTCGCGGCAGCTTCGCCGGCGAGGCGTTTGAGCGCGGCCAAGCGCTGGTTGATGGTGGAGGGGCTGTAGCCTTTGGACTCCAGGTGTGTGCGATGCGCCTGCACGGCGGCTCGCTGGAACGGGGGTCTTCCCTGCTCTTCCCACCACAGGAAGAAGTCGTCCAGAGCCTTGCGGTAGAGGGCTTTGGTGATGGGGCTGGAGACCGAGTTGAGGACGAGAGAGCGGAGGTCGGGGAGGGTGAAAACGGGTTGCCGAGGCAAATTCAAAATGGCTTCGTTTCGCACAGCGCGCACAGCGCTACCCTTTTCTGGCGCGATCAATCCCATACCAGCGGGACTCCGTAGAGGGCAAACGCTCCGTCTTTGCTGGCGAGGGTCATGCCTTCCGCCAGCGCCTGAGCGGCTAGAATCCGGTCGAAGGGGTCCTTATGCCAGTCTGGCAGAGCGGCCAGCGCCCGGATGTGCGGCGTCGCCCGTATCGAAAGCGCCGGGATCCGGGCCTTGATGACGTAGCGGTCCCACCAGGGGATGGGGTCGGCCACCAGCGCCCCCGGTTTGCGGGCCTTCAAGACAAGTTCCCACAGGTTGGCGACACTGTGGCGGTAAAGGCCATGCGGCACCAAAAGGAGAAAAGTGTACGCTAAGGACGGCTTGAGTCTCCAGCGGCCTTCTGGCTGTACGGTAAGGCTCCCTTGGACGGTAACCTATGCCGGCGAAGCGGGCGCAGTTTCTCGAGCGTTGTGACCCGCTGCAGGCTCCAGACGTAATCGCAGTCATATTGATGTGCTCCCATCCGAGCGGTGACAAGTGCGGCATACACTCCGGCGGGACCGGCGTGCCTTCGTCAGCTAGCATCTGGACAGCTTTCTGGAGATAAACGGTGTTCCACAGGATGATCGCCGCCACGGCGAGGTTCAATCCGCTGGCCTTGTTCTGGAGGTCCTCACGAAGGCGATCTCGAACAGCGCCACGGCGGTGAAAGAAAACGGCACGAGCAAGCGTGTTTCGCGCTTCTCCCTTGTTGAGGCCGATTGTTGCCCTTTGACGGAGATCGGGGTTCTGGATCCAGTCCAGCGTGAATAGCGTGCGCTCGATCCTCCCCAATTCGCGCAATGCCTGTGCAAGACCGTTCTGGCGCGGATAGGAAGCCAGCTTTCCCAAAATGAGCGACGCCGTAACGGTTCCCATCCGAATTGAACTTGCGAGCCGGAGGATCTCATCCCAGGACTGTTCGATTTTCCTCGCCTGGATGCGCCCGCCGATCAAGGGCAGAAGTGTCGGGTACTGCTTCGGCCTATTCAATGTATATATCCGCTGGTCCCCGAGGTCACGGATTCGCGGGGCAAACCGAAAGCCGAGCAACGTACAGGCCGCGAACACCTGATCGGTAAAACCGGCGGTGTCAGTGTAATGTTCCCGGATCCGAAGATCGGTGTCGTGCCCGAGCAGACCATCAAGGACATGCGGGGCATCGCGGACGGTTGAACTGATCGCCTTTGTGTGGAACGGCGCGTATCGGTCAGAGATATGCGTGTAGAACGTGACCACGGGATCACGGCCGTACTTCGCGTTCGTTTGTGCGATCACTGGCCGTCTCATCGCGATCGGGAACGCCTGTCCGTCCGACGAAGAGGTGCTGCCATCGCCCCATTGCTCAGCCATCGGCAGCCGGTGCTGCAAGTTGACAATCTCAGCAAGGGCTTTCGCATACGTCTCCTCCCGAATGTGCCAATCCGCCGTCCAGCAAAGCTTCTCGTACGTGAGCCCCGGGCACGCCTCAGCCATCTTCGTCGTTCCCTGATTCGTCGCATCGGCCATGATTCCCGCGAGAAGGACATCTTTGCATTTGACAGGATTGCCGGAATGCAGGTGCGTGAAGCAATCGGTAAACTTCGTCCAGCCGTCGACCTCAACGAATAGGTCCGTTTACTTGATACGGGGCAGGAGATCGTATGCACGCTCGGCCCACTGCTCCGCCTCTTCCGGGGTGGACCGCGGCAGCGGTGAAAAGTGCAACCTGCCGTCGCCAAGCCGTGCCTCTGGCAGTTCGTTCCGTTCCGCAAGTTCCGATACGCGCCGCAGTTGCTCGTCGAGCGATTGCTTCCGTTCCGAGAGAAACTCCGCAAAGTTCGGGTTTACGTCGACCGTTACGGCTCCGCGCGAGCGGATTCCCGCCCAAACATCTTTGGGAAGCAGGTAGCCTTCGAAATCGGCATAGCGTCGGCTGCCGTCGACCCAGACATCACCCGAACGAAGGCCATTCCGAAGTTCCGTCAGAACGCACAGTTCGTAGTAGCAGCGGTCAATGCCGCCGTCGGGAGGGAACACATGCGGCTGCCATTTCGGACGGACGAAGCCGCGTGGTGCGGTCGCGGGCACCTTGCGCTTGCCGCTCTCATCGAGAGTGCGGAGCAGATCGATAGCCTTCAACAGCGGCTGACTGTTGGGCGGTCCTTTGAAGTCGAATGTCTTCAGCAGCGTCGGACTGTACTGCCGGTATTGAGGGTACATGCTGCGCATCTGCTGCAGATGCCCCGAGTCGTCAGGGCCAAGCAATTCCTCAGCCTTGTTCACGCTGTCGGCCAGTTGATCCCATGTGACGACGGCTTCCAGTGCCTGCGTCAGATCCCGCTTCGCCCTGTATGCGTCGAGAAGAGCTTTACCAACCTCGGTATACAGGCGCAAGTTCTCGTGAATCGAGCGGGTGTTCTGTTGTAATCGCTCCTGCTGCCGGTGCTCGCTTCGATTGAAAAGTCGCCCGATGAGCAGGTCGTGCATCTCCAGAGCCTGATCCGTGATCTCCTGCTTCGAGTGGATCAGGAACGCGACAAGCAATGCGTGACGCTTTTCCGGCCGGAAGCGTTGAATGTGCTGGACGGTGTATCTGGCGCCCTCTCGGGCGAGGCGCCGAAGCCGGTTCTGATGAACGCGCCATGCACCATCATCCGGGATCTGCATTTCCCTGATTCCCTGCAATCGATCAATGAGCCGCAGGAAGTTTGCGGGAGTGGGCCGACCGGGTGGATAGCGGAACCAGGTGAGAGTGCGGTTATCGTCGCCCGCTGGCGAGATCAGGAAGTCGAGTCGCTCCCGTTGTGTTTCGGACAAAGACCGGCACAGGGTCTCGAATGTGATTGTTTCGGCGAGAGCCAGCGTATCGACGACAATGCCTTCGCCAGTGCTCAAAGCAGGCAGAACGATCTTGCGCGTCCTCATTTCATCGAGCAGGCCTGAAACGAGCGCCATGGCGCGCTCATCCCGGAGCGCCATTGGGAGCAGCCACTGCGCCAGTTCGTCGCGAGACTGCGCGGTGAACGAGCTGAACCCGAACTCCCGCTGAATCTGCGCCAGATGCTCACGGCGAGTGGTGTCCCGCGTCGTGCTGTACTCCTTGATCAGCTTCGGACTCACG
>JAWXCM010000082.1:0-4855 GCA_034408745.1 Bryobacteraceae bacterium | reverse complement strand
TTCACGGGCATCCTGACCGGCGCAAAAATCGACGGCAACCAGGAATAGGCCTCTCCCGCGGCCACCGTAAAGCTCTGGGCCCGAGCCGCCGATAGTACTGTCAGACAAGGCCTATGGACCCGATCCTCTTCTTCGTGCTTCCCGCCGCCGTGGCCACCGGTTCAGCCATGATCTGCTACGTCCTGATGCAGGCCCGCATGGACGTGGCTGTCGAGAAGGAGCGCACCGAGCGCGCTCACATTCAGGCACGACTTGAGATGGTGGAAGAGATGATGCCGGAGCGCCTCAAGGCAGTCACCGAAACCGCCCAGCGCCGAGCCTTCGACCAGCTCATGCAAGGCTTCCGCGTAGAGGAGCGCCGCTACATCCGCGAGGCGGCGGAAACCGACGGACCGGCCATGGTGCTGCAGGAGCGCCTCTATTACCGCAACATGCCGCTGTCCAACTGGATCGAGCACGAATTGCCAAGTGGCAGTACAGCCTCGGTCGACAGCCTGTCGGTCTTTAACAATCCCGGCCGTTTGATGGAATTCGCCGCCTTCCCCGAAGCGGATCAGCCGCACTCCCAGCCCGAGCCGGATATCGAAGCCTCACCCAACGTTCCCGTCATCCGCCGGGGCCCGCAGCTTCTCCGAGCGCGAGCCCGCCGGCCATCCTCGACAGCTACTGCCGCCGCAGTGTAGTCAGCCCTGTTTGACAGGAGCGCAGAACTGGTCGAACACGCCGGTCAGGATGTTGGCGATTTCCGGAGCTTCGCGGCGTTCGATATCGCTGCGATGCAGCATGTACACCGGCTTGCCGTCCTGAAACAGCGCCATCGACGGCGAAGAAGGCGGGAAGCTCGACAGCTTGCTGGAGCGCAGGTGAGCCACAGCCGCTTCGTCACCGCCGGCAAACACGGTCGCGACCGTTACGGGGCGGGCAGAATGCTGCAGCGCCATGCCGACAGCCGGTCTGGCCCTTCCGGCGGCGCATCCACAAACAGAATTCACAATCATCAGGACAGTGCCGCTTCCGGGTCCCAGCAGGCGGTCGACATCTTCCGGGGTTCGCGCCTCCTCGACACCATGTTGGGTGAGGTCTTTGCGCATTGCGGCGATCAGGGGTTCTGGGTAAGGCACAGTACATTCTAGCCTGTCCGCGACAACGCCCACGCCAGTCCCGCGCGAGCGACCTCCGGAGGCAGCGTATGCGGGCCGTCGAACTCCTCAAACCTCACCCGGTACCCGGCGCGTTTAAGCTGAGGGACCAGGCGCCGGCTGCACCGGTCGATATCGAGGATCTGGTCTTTGGTGCCGTGCGAGATAAAGATGTCCGGCTTCCCGGTGAGTTCCACCCCGTCCGGAATGAATCCCGGTGAGAACGCCATCACATGCCGGAACAGTTCCCCGTTCGACAAGCCAAGCCCGAGCGCATAGGACGCCCCATCCGAGAAGCCGCACACCGCGATTTGCTTCGAGTCCACTCGCTGCCCCGCGAATACTTTGGCGAGAGCCTGATCCAGGAACCGCACGTCGGCTCCATAGCCCGACTGGACCGCATCCCACGTGCCATCACCGGAAGCGGGCGACAGCAGAAGAAACCCGAACTCCTCGGCGAGCGCACTAAATCGCCGGATCCCCTGCTGTGCATTCCCTGTCGCCCCATGAAGATAAACCACCAGCGGAGCAGCCGTCCGAGCCCCGGCAACCGAGGCCGGAACGTGCAGAAGACAATCCCGGTCCGCCCGAAGGTTCAGCGGAGCAGTGCCAGCCGCGAACCCGCTGTCCGCCGCCGCCACCTTGCCCGGCCGAGCCCCCAGTCGCGGACCAGTTTCCGCCCGGCCGCACGCTGCCGTGAGTAGAGAACCGAGAACAACGCGTCGAGTAGCCATAGTGAATCAGTCTGGCACGGGAGCGGCCCTGCCAACCGCCTTCACTCGACAATGCGGCGATGCAGCGCCTTTTCATGAAGGTTAGCTCCGTGATAGATACCTTTCTCCCGATACGAGGCGGTTAATGGAATTCCCGGGAAATCAGCATAGAACTCGCTCTTCGTAAATCGGAACGTCCCGTGCGGTGTGATCACTTCAAACACATCCTCGGAACCGAGCGGCTCAATCACATCCCGCTTGAACGTAAGGCGCGATGCTCGATACCGAGCCTCCACCTCTGCCGAATCGTGGGTCGAATGCTCGGCTCGCTGCGCACCAGACTGGACGTGTGGCCTGGATGCGCTCATCATCGGCAGTCGAACGTACAGCCCGCCGTCGTCTCTCGTACCCCGCCAGTCGAAAGCGCTCCGCAGGTCAACGCTTCTGCTCACAAAGTCCTGCCAGAGATCGTGTCCATAGCGCTCCGCGAATCGTGCGGTCACGAATGCAATCACGTCGACGCTCTCCCCGAGTTCCCGGTTGCGGGCGCCCGGCACAAAGAACAGATTGCACGGGTGCAGAGTCCTGAAGAATCGTCTGCATACTTCCTGTCTGTTCCAGTTCCGAAAGACAATGTCGCGATTCTTTGCCGGCAGGATATGCGCTACATACCAGCCCTGCGTGTTGGCTGACCACCTCACACATTTCAGAACGTCGAACATGTGCGTGGCGATGTCACGCGACATCAGTCTCTGGAAGTCGGCCCAATTCTTCAGCTCAAGCTGATGAGTGCCCGCACCACCCAGCAGCAGAGCATGAACCACCCATGCCGGCGAGTTGTCGCACGGGACCATCGCCGTCCCGTCCGCAGTGCGGACAACCTGTCCACGCTGCATGCCGGTCACCGCACGCACGGGAAATACGCGTGCAGCCCAGTCAGTGGACTCGTCCACCGTCGCATCGACGTACCGGCACATCCATTCGTGAAACTGGAGCACCGAATCTCGTGAGGGCAGAACAGCCTCAATATGCCGGTCGTATAACTCACGGAGCGTGCCTTCGAAATGTGTCGGCGCCATTTGCATGACACACGGTGTGGTTATTTGTCTGGTCATCGCGAGCGCATGCATCCTGATATACCGCAAAGTGCTAAGCTTTTTGCCACACGGCCACTCGCGCAACGGCGCGTGAATGGAAAAGAATTCATGGAATACCTGATCGGCGTCGTTCTGGCTGCCGTGGTGTGCGCCTTTGCAGGGTTCGCCGGGTTTGACCGCGAGCGGGTCTTCTATCCCACGGTGCTGATCGTCATCGCCACTTAACTATATATTGTTCGCCGTAATGGGGAATTCCACGCCAGCCCTGACCGTCGAGTCTCTCGCGGCAAGCGTATTTATAATACTGGCGGCGGGCCGGATTCCGAAAGCACACGGAGTTTTCGACTTCTTTCCCCACCTGTTCAGTCAGAATCCAGGCGTCCCGCGCTGGTGGTCCGGTTTCCGCGATTCACAGCCGCCATCTGAAATTGCGGAAATAGCGCGACGGTCTGGCGCATGCACAGGCTCGGTTGCCTGACAGTCCAACTCACGCCCTGAAATGCGCATCGGCCTGACGGCGGAGGTGCTACACGAATGAACTCGAGCACCAGTGCAACCGTGGAACAATAGGAAGCATGAAGCGACAGTTTCCCGCGACCGTATGGCGAGAGGGAGAATGGTACGTCTCGCAGTGCCTCGAACTCGACATAGCCAGTCAGGGGCAAACGGAAGACGAGGCTCTCGCAAACTTGCGAGAGCCTCTGGAACTGCACTTCGAACCGCCGTGCGCAACGCGAATGCCCGCCGTGAGGACCATAGAGGTCGAAGTTGGGGCGGCTTAAGCCACTCCCATTTCGCGACATCAAACGTAGGCTCGAATCGGTCCGACACCGTAATCGTGCCCAGGAATCTTACGTGCCAGTGGGCACCCTTCGCTCCCTCCTCAATCAGGCAGTCCAGAAGAGTGGGAGAGCCTCGGCTGACTGGACCCGCAATCAAAGCTGAACTGGCGAACGGTCTTATTGACTCGAAGGTGGAGAATCGAGTGCCTTTAGCGGGAATTCAGGAATGCGCCGCTGCACGATGGAAATCCATAGAGGAAAGTGAGGCGGCATATGAGCCTGGTGGATATTAATCCGACCGATATTCGGATAGACGTGGACCGTTTTCAGTCCCGCACCGAGGTTCATGCGGAGGGGGAGACCGGGAACCAGATTTGTCAGAAGTGGATGTCTACAGCACGCTGCTGAAGAGCGTTCTGTCCGTATGGCGCGACCCAAGCGGCTGTCTCTTGCCTGCCGCACCCGCAGAACTGCTGTTCTTACCCGGCGCCTGGAGTGCGAGACCGCAGCGGAAGCCTTGTTCCGGTGCTGCTTGTTCATGTAGGTTCTCGTTCCCGCCTGCTCACTAATACTAATCAGGAACCAGAGAACTGTCTCACTCATGTCGTCACAGAGGGTGCCGCCAGGAATACGTTTGAGCCCACGCTCCGAACCTCGAAGCGCTTGTCCTGTCCGCAGTCCACGATCTTCGGCCCGCAGTGAAGCGGGTGCTGGATTATTGAGACTCGTCGTTCTTCGCGTGCGACTCAAGGCGAGTCACAAAGAGATAGAGGCCGCCACATGCCGCGAACAGAATTCCCGACACGAGTGCCCCTGGCAGCGCCACTTCACGATGACCTGAAAGGTAGGCATCGAGCGTTGCCGACAGCAGCCAGATCTGCACCATCAGCAGAATCACGATGAGCGCCATGGCCCCATCAATGGCTGTCAGACCGCGACTTTGCTTCGAGAACTGTGAGGCTCGCATTTAGTTAGTCAGCTCCCGTGTTCGTCATGCCGATTGCGATCAACTGGTCACCGCGGCGCGCCGCTGCCTCGAGAGCCTGGAACGCTCCACTGGCCGTGACCGTCTGGAGATCCTCGTTGTCGACGACGGATCCAGCGACGGTACCGCGTCCGTAGTC
>JAWXCM010000081.1:0-4972 GCA_034408745.1 Bryobacteraceae bacterium | reverse complement strand
GTCGATCCTTCCCCCGGAGAAGGCCACGTTCCAGGAGGCAGCGCTCTCGCCGGACGGCAAGCTGCTGGCCTTCACGGCGATCTCCGAAGGCAAGCGGCAGCTCTGGGTACGGCCGCTGAATTCCGCAGCCGCGCAGCCTCTGGCCGGCACTGAGCAGGCTCGGGCTCTGTTCTGGTCGCCCGACAGCCGCTGGATCGGTTTCTTCGCCAGGGGAAAACTCAGTAAGATTCAGGCCACCGGCGGACCGGTACAGGCCATTTGTGACACCACGCTTCCTCTCGGAGCAGCGTGGAGTGCCGAAGGCGTCATCCTTTTCAGCAATCTCGGTTTCGGGCTGTACCGGGTACCAGCGCAGGGAGGAACTCCGGTAGCCGTTACGACGCTGGACCGGACTCGAGCCGAAAGGGCTCACCTGTGGCCGGTGTTCCTGCCCGGAGGCCGCCGCTACCTGTATCTCATCACTGGCAACGACCCCAACACAGCGGGGATCTACCTGGGGGCGCTGGACACGGCGGAGCGGACCCGCCTGCTGGGGGATGCGAATAGCCCCGGCTATGCCATGGGCCCGACCGGGGAGGGTTACCTGTTATTCCTGCGGCAGGGGACGCTGCTGGCGCAGCGACTGGATGCGGAACGGGGCGTCCTGACGGGGGAGGCCTTCCCGGTTGCAGAGAAGGTTGGTACGAATTCAATCCTCGGTCGGGCGCGATATTCGGTAGCCGGAACCGGGCTGCTGACCTATGACTCCGGGAGTCGGAATACCTTCCAGTTGACCTGGGTGGACCGCGCGGGGGCGGTACTCGAAACCGTGGGGGAGCCGTTCGCGCGCGAGGCTCTCTTCGACCAGAGGTTCGCCCGGGCGTCGCTCCCAGCAGGTGATCTGCTCGCGAAGGACTTTGTACACATCCTGTTGAAGAATTGGTCGGGCCATATGGCACTGTAAGTATACAGTATATGTAAAAAAATACGCGTAACAATTGTGATACGGGACGGAGTGCCAGATATTGTATACAGTTTGGCCGTTCTGCGGTGGTGAAGCGGAGTGGTCAGCCCCGTTTGGTCAGAGCATTCACGCTGCACGGACATCATATAATAAGGACCGTGGCTTCGCGCTTATTGTGGTGGATTTTCCTTGCGGGCATTGCTCTCCGGATTGCCATCTGGCCCATCCAGAAACCAGAGAGCAACGATAAGCACTTTGAGTACGCGCATTACGTCAGCGTGACGGGCGAACTCCCCACCCCGGATGAAGTGGAGCAAGCGTATCAGCCCCCGCTGTATTACCTGCTGGCGGCTCCCCTGGCATCGCTTCCGTCGCCTAAGAAGACCGTGCAGGCGCTGTCCCTGCTGCTCGCGCTGCTGAATCTCTGGCTGCTGCACCGGCTGATCTCGGAAACCACTCTGCTCAGCGAAGCGGCGAAGGTCCATGCCATGGCACTGGCGGCGTTTCTGCCGCAGTTCGTGCTGTTTGGGAACGTCGTCACCAACGACGCGCTGACGTTTCCGTTAACCACGGCGTGCTGCTGGGCTTTGCTGAATCTGAGCCGTCAGCCCTCCAACAGGAATGTGGCCATCACTGGCCTCCTGCTGGGACTGGGTTTGCTGACCAAGGCCAGCTTCGTTCCGCTGGTCCCGATACTGGCCTCGTTGACCTGGCTGATCACCCGCCGCCGGGGGGCTGTGCTGTTGCTTCTCGCAGTCAGCCTTGGCCCGGGTTCGTGGCAGCTTGCGCGAACGTATGGCCGGTACTCGCACGCGTTGACCAATGCGCAGCAGGTCGCCGAACTGTGGGTGGCCCAGCAGCAGGAGGAGTCACGGAACTGGCTTTCGCCGGAGAACCTGAACCCGCTGCGCCTGCTGCGGAAACCCTATGCGCATCTGACACACGACAAGTCGTATCCGGTCGCGATGTACGCCACCTTCTACTTCCCCTACATCTTCCAGGACGGCCTGGGCCGGCGGCTCTCACCTCTGCCAGGTCTGCCGCAGGCGGTCTACCTCACAGCGCTGTTCCCGACCCTCGCCATGCTGGCCGGTTTCCTCTTGCTGGCCCGCCGGGTCGCGCCACCGTGGGGCGGGAGTGAAACCGTCACGGTTCTGTTCACGCTGCTCTCGCTGGCGGGCTGCGCAGCAACGGTAATTACCGCGATGATCCAGTTTCAGGTCTGGTCGTTCGCGCAGGGCCGGTACTTGTTTCCGTATATGTTCCCGCTCGGCATCCTGCTGGGTACCGGACTGGAACGAGTCCGCCGGATCCCGGCCCTTCCTGACGTCGCCATGCTGACGTTCTGGGCGGTCTCACTGGCGGGGCTTCTGGCCGATGCGCTGATGGGCTACACCCGCACCTGACACGGTTGCTCATTTCGCGATAGAGTCTTGGTCGGCTATGGGCGACCAAAACACTCTCACCCGCCGCGCCGCTCTCGCGGGCTCCACCGGAGTCGCGGCGGCCTCCAATGCGGCTGTTGCGCTGGACCTCGAAGAGTCTGCGGCACCTGGAAGAGGCGTTGCAAGGTCTGGGGCATTCGGTTTGCCCTCACGTGATTGCCGACTGTCTGCGCGAACTGGGATACAGTTTGCAAGTGAACAGAAAGACACGCGAAGGGGGTGGTCACGTGGATCGGGACGCGCAGTTTCAGTACATCGCCGATCAGGCCAGGGACTTTCTGGCGGCGGGTGAACCGGTTATTTCAGTCGATACGAAGAAAAAGGAACTGATAGGGGATTTCAAGAACAACGGTTGGGAGTGGAATCCCAGGGGGGCGCCGCATGCGGTCAATGTGCACGACTTTATCGATCCGAAGTTGGGGCGAGCTGTTCCATACGGCATCTATGACATTGGAGACAACAAGGGCTGGGTCAGCGTTGGCTCCGATCACGACACCGCCAGCTTCGCTGTCCACGCGACAGGCCGCTGGTGGTTGACGATGGGGCAAAACCGTTATCCCTGCGCTACCCGCCTGATGGTGACGGCAGATGGCGGGGGTAGCAACGGCCACCGTGTCCGCTTGTGGAAACTCGAATTGCAAACGCTGGCCAATACATTGGGCTTTCCGATCACTGTCTGCCATCTGCCGCCCGGAACCGAGGCCTGCGTGTAGTAGGTGGCCACCTGCCATCCGCCAATCAGCTTGCCGAGGAAGCCCTTGGTGCTGCCGCCAATGGTACGGCCCGGCCCAAAGGGAAGTTCCCAAACCGCCGTGCCCTTCAGGAAGTGCGGGCGGTCATTGACCCGGCAGCTTCATGAAGCCCGCCTCCTGCATGTTCCAGCCCGGCGGCGAACTCGGCGTCATCATCGGCCGCAGCTGCCGCTTCGTCCCCGTCGAAAAGGCCCGTGAAGTCATCTACGGCTTCACCACCACCCTCGACCTCACAGCCCTCGACGTCCTCCGCAAAAATCCCCGCCACCTCACCCGTTCGAAATCCATCGACACATTCTTCAGCTTCGGCCCCGTCATCGTCACCGCCGATGAAGTTCCCGATATCGACGGCCTCGAAGTCATCACCGAACACAACGGCGGCATCTGCTCCCGCGACTTCGTCCGCAACATGAAACACCGCCCGCTCAACCTCGTCAGCTTCCACAGCGACGTCTTCACGCTCCACCCCGGTGACATCATCTCCACCGGTTGCCCCAAAGGTCCCCGCATCGAAGGCGTCGGCCACGTCACGGCTAACGTGCATCAGGGCGACCGCAAACCCTTCGGCTTCTCTGAATAAATTTTTGTCCTCTTTGCTCCTCATGTCCCGCTAACAAAAAATGAGGAGCAATCACTTGAAACGAATCTTACGAACACTCACCACCACATTTCTCATTGCGCTGCCCTGCGCCGCATCTCAACTGGGCTCAACCTGGCACGGCTCCGTCGGAGCCTCCACCAGCACAGTTGTCGCCCATCTTTTCATCGGCAACGGCTGCATCAGCGGAGCCTGCGACGAATTTTTCACCCAGAGCTTCAACCCATCGGCCGTCGGCAGCACTTTCAGTATTGATGCCAATTCCTACGCCGGCTTTGCGAACCTCGCCAGCTTGCTCACCAACGGAACGCCTGACAACATCTGGCAGACCGGCACCACGCCTCAGGGAACAGGCGGGGGTAATGGCAGCCCTGACCTGAGGCTTTGCGGTTCAGCCTCCCCACGGGGACTGATTTCTCCGGCAACACGGTCACTGTCAACGGTCATGCCGGTGCCGCCGCCACACCAGAACCTTCCACCTGGTTCCTGATTGCGTCCAGCCTCATCGGCTTCAGCGTCATTTCCCGACGCAAATCGTCCCATCGCTGAAACTCCGGCCCCGAACCCGAGCGCCTCAACAAGCTCGGGAAAATTCTCTCCTACTGGGCGCAGCGATTCATTAAATCAGTGCTGAAGCGTTCAAAACCATCCCTGCCGAAGGCGAGTTTCTCTTTGAGATCGATCCTGAACCGGCTGCGGAGCGGTTGACCTCCTGCGGCGGAGCGCCGGTGCTGATTCAGACGCTGCGATCGCTCGGCGTCGCGCAGAGCGTGGCGCGCCACATTCGCATCAAGACGAGTTTCGAGATGGTAACGTACCGGCGGCGTATCAGTGCCTGCCGGTGGCCAAAGCTGCCTTCTTGTCCCTGCCTTCAACCGTGAACGAGTATTACTTTCGCGGCGACTCGGCGTGCCACGAACATGAACTGATCGATTGGCTGCGGGATGAAAAACAGCTGGATGGACCGCCTGGCTTCATCGGCCTTGGAGTCAGCGCGCGCATGAGTCCGGCGCTTCGACAGACCGTGGAGGCAGTGCCGGAAGCGCGATGGGAAGCTTATGGCAGGCACGATGCGGAAGTGACGCGCGAGTGCGCGGATGTGACGTTTGTTCCCAACGAGCACAGCGAACACAAGGATCTTCAACCGTTGCGGTATGTCGCCATACGGATTCGCCCGCGACAGGGCGGACTGTTGAACGACGGCACCCATGTGAAGCACTTTGCGGTTGTCAGC
>JAWXCM010000080.1:0-3496 GCA_034408745.1 Bryobacteraceae bacterium | reverse complement strand
CTATCTGGCTTTTTGTGCCGAACGGGCCGAGGAACCGGAGAAACCGTATTCCGGCAAGTTCGTCGTTCGGGTCGAACCTCAACTCCACCGCGAAATAGCCATCCGTGCCGCACAGAAAGGCATGAGTCTGAACCGCTATGTTTCGCACGTCCTGAAGCTCAGGACCAGTAGAAACTGACCGAGGTTACCCTAAGCCGCTTCGGCCAGTTGGGTCCGCAGGCACCGGTCTACCTTAGGCCTGCATCGCCGGACGTGCGTCGAACGGGGACATAGAAGCCAGTCGCCTGGTCGTAGCGGAGTTCGCCCGTGGCTTCACGAGCCATCTGTTCGACCGCACGGCGCAACTCCGCGCGATCTTCGTCAGACAGCTTCCGCGCGGGCTTCACTGGAGCCGCGGCAACGATCGGAGCCGGAGCCGGCGGGATCGGCCACTTCTGATGGTCAGCCGTCATCATCTTCAACATGAGAACCCATTCCTGCATTTCGGTCAGCTCCTGTCTCACTCTTCGGCCCGCTTTAGTTTAGCCGAGTATGAGGAAATCAGCGTCGGGTCGAATGTACCGTCCGTCGGCCACGGAACGCACCCCCTTGCGACAACTTTCATCCTCGGAATAATCTGAATTGCGTTGTACCTACGTTGTATTTACAATTGAGGGTGGTGTTTGAGTGAGACAAAAGCAACATCGAACACATCGCCGAGCATGGCATCACGCCCGAAGAAGTTGAGCAGGTTTACTTCAACGAACCCCTGATCGTTGATGAACAGAATCGCGCCGGTGAGACTCGGTTCCTTTGTTTGGGTGAGACGGACAGCGGCAGGTTATTGTCGTTCGTCTTCAGCGAGCGCGGCGAGAACGTGCGAATCGTAACCGCGTACCCCATGCACAAGAAGCAGCGCGCCTTCTATCTGGCGCAGGAGAGTAGACCCGACATGCCACGCAAACGCATCGAGATTCCGGTATTCAAGTCTGAGAAGGAAGAAGCTCAGTGGTGGGATAAGAACCCGGAAGCACTAACCCAGGCAATCGAGAATGCGAGCAAGGAGGGTCGCCTGAAACGACTCATCACGACCGAAAAAAGGTCGAAAACCGTGACGATTCGCATTCCCGTTTCCGATATTGAACGCGCCCAACATCTCGCGGAAAGGAAAGGTTTGCGGTATCAGACCTACATGAAGATGCTGCTGCACGAAGCACTGGAGAGGGAAAACGCAGCGGCAGGAAAGTGAGCCACGCAACTAACTGGAGAAAGAGGGCCCCAAGTCCGTCTGGGTGGACTCGGGGCCTGGGGAAAAAAAGTACTGCTCTGACCAAAACTCGTTAGTTTAGTTAGCGACCGCGGCCCCCGCTACGCTCTCCCGAACCGCGACTCCCGCCGCCTTCGCTGCCACGGCCACCACCTCCGCCGCCATCGGAACCTCGACTCGGTGCGGCACTCGGAGCGCTTCGCCCTCCGCCATCCGAGCCCCGGCTGCTCGGCGGCGCGGAAACCGAAGGAGCGCTGCGTTCGCGGACGATCGGCGGGCTGATCCGGATACTCTCACCGCTGCTGCTTCCACGACCGCCGCTGCCTCGCTCCGGCGCCATTGATGGCGAAGAGCCCGACCCGCGCCCGCCGCTAAACCGCTCGGACCGACTCTCGCTGCCTGAGCTGCGGGCTTCGGGACTGCGGGACTCGACGCCCGTACGGCCTTCCGAACTCCGGCCTCCCCCACTGCTGCCGCGAGTGCTCGACGCATCCGGAGATGATCCTGCCTGACTGCCCCGGTCACCGAACCGCGTCCAGCCGTCGGATGAAGTCCGCCCGCTGCCGCCAGCAGCCGAACCTCGCGCCGCGCCGGCACCAGAGTCGACCGCTGCTGGAGCGGCAGGTTCGCCGAAGCGTCCGGACGGCGACGTCCCACGCTCCGCCGCCGCAGGACTGCCGCCGCTGCCGCGGGCTGAGCCGAACCGCTGCCAGCCACCACCGGCCTCCGAGTTGACCGCGGGCACCGGAGTCGCGGTGCCAGTACCCCTGGTTGGGGACTCGCCCGCACTTCGCCAGCCCCGGTTGGCTTCGTCGGATCGCTCGGAGCGGCCAGTTGCTCCTGAAGTGGGAGCGCCGCTGGACTGACGGGACCCCGTTTCGGGCGACCGCCAGCCGCCACCGTTCGCGCTGGAATTGCCCGATGCCTCGCCCCGGACAGGCTGAGATGCCCCACCGGCACCTGACCCGGCTCCTCCACTGTCGTACGCCCGGCGGGCAATCTGCTCAACACCCCGGCGCTGGTCGTCAAACGAAACTCGGTCGACAGTTGCTGGTTTTCGAGCACTGAAGAACCGGTCGGAGCCCGTGCGGCTCTCCGAGCCACGCACCGCGGCTTCCCGGTCGGCCATCCGCAGGCTCTCCCGACCCGGAGTCACCGGTACCGGCCCTTGCGCGACGGACGCCTGACGCCATTCGGAATCGCTAAACCGGCCAGCCTGCCCCGCCCGACCCTGGCGAAACCCGTCACCATCAATGACGGTGTATCCGTTGTTGACGCGGGCGTTGCGGTACACGTTGGTGATGTTCACGTTGTTCACCACGGTCACGCTGTTGTCGATATAGGTACGATTGCGGTATCCGCTGTAATAGCGGTTGCCCCACCACGGATTGAACCGTTCATACGGCGCCAGGGGAATCCAGCCGACCCGTCCCCATCCGAACCCGACATTGGCACCGCCGCCAAATCCGAAGAACGCGACGTAGGCAGGAGCCCAGCGGTGGCGCGCACTGATCGCGCCAGGGTGCCACAACCATCCATGCGAAGCGTGGTTGTACCAGCGGCCGTAATGGTAAGGAGCCCAGCCCCAGGAATCGGAGCTCACCCACGTCCAGCCGTACCAGTCGACCCACGCCCAGCGGCCGTATCGATACGGAGCCCAGCTGGCGGCCACTCGAGGCGCCCAGCACCACCCGTCGACCCCCGTGTTTACCCAGCGGCCGTTGGCGTCCAGGTCGTCCGCCCCATAGATATCACGGGAGATGTAGTTGTAGCTCTGCGTCCGCAGAAGGTCGCGGTCACGGCGTTCGTTCCAGCGATCCCAGTCGTCATCGGGAATGTCGCCGCCGGTCCGAAACTCGGGGTCGGACGTCGAGCCACGCGCAAACATCGTGCGGCCGCCGCGCAGGCGTTCGCTGCCTTTGGGCGTGAAGATCTCCGCTTCGCCGGACCGGACCGTGATCTCAGAGGATCCGTCCTCCAGTACCGTCACCCGGTACACACCTTTCTTAACGGGCCGGACGGAAACGCTGGGAGTGCTGATCTCCACGTATGCGTCCTGATCCCGAAGCACGCGCCACGTGACGGTGCCGCGCGCAATCTGAACCATGAACCGCTGGTTTTCCAGCTCGGCGAGCCGCACCTCGCCACTATGGGAAATGCGGAGCATATTGGCCCAGTCGAACTGCAGCTCTGCGCGAGATCCAGGCCCGGTGACAATCCTGTCTTCCACGACGAGCGGACCGTTCACCG
>JAWXCM010000079.1:0-4918 GCA_034408745.1 Bryobacteraceae bacterium | reverse complement strand
TGCCTCCGTCCTTGCCGAAGCCACCCGGGCCGGACTCGACGTTACCGAAACTCCGGTCGTCAGATCCACACCCTCGGTGCCGCTGCCGCGCGGCAGCGGATGGTCCCTGCTCTTCGAGGGCGTCCGCAGCCGCTCAGGCGTGCTCGCGATATTGATCGTGCTGACCGGCCTCTGTGTGTTTGGAGTACTGTCTTATCCCGCGCATCAGTATCTGGGTGATTCAGATTCCGTGATATCGGGGCTTTGCGCGGTCGATGTACTCAACGGCACTCACTGGCTGTTTTTTCCCAGCGGATACCGGCTTGGGCCACACAGTTGTTACGTCGGCGCCGTTTGGGTCGCGATCATGGGACAAACTCGCGAAGCGCTGGCGGCGATCACCATGGTTTACATCGTGGTGTTTCTCACGTTCGTATTTTTGGCACTCAGGGTCGCACTGGGGAGAAAGGCGGCCCTGACAGGCACACTGGCCGCCGCGTTTCCGCCCCTGCAGTATGTGTTGTTCATCGAGCCGCCGTGGGGATATGGGGAAATCATGGCGTGCACGGCGATCACTCTTTGGTTTGGATTCGTGCTCCTCTTTCGCCCGGTCCTTCGTTCGAAACGGATGTCGCTGCTGTTCGGCCTCACATTTGGACTTACCATCTGGACCTCTCCGCAGTCTCTGATGGTGACAGGACCTCTGATACTGCTGCTCCTCGTCCGCCGAGTATTCCCCAGCCTGTGGGATTTGGCTCTGTTGACTGTGGGGACGGTGGCGGGTCTCTGGGCGTACCTGGTCACAATTCTGCAGAAGGGCACAGCTCCGTTCGCAAGCAGTTTTGCAACCAGGCCGGTAGATTCAATTGGCCAGTTAACCGCAAATATCCACTACCTTTCCACGCACGTCCTTCCCCTCTTTTTTCTGAACTCCGGCCTGCCTCCGCAGACACCTGCACAGGGGTTTATGTTCCTGGTGCTGGTCGCTGCCGCGGGAGTTACTGCCTGGATAGCCTGGAAGGGGTTGTGGCAGTGGGAGCGGCCCGGTTTCCGCATGCGCAACGGGCTGTTGGCCTGCTTTACAATTGCGGTGATCGCTACGTCGGTCGTGCTGTTTGTCATCTCTGGAGCAGGCAGCATTCGCGGCTGGACCACCCGATATCTGGCTCCCCTTTTCTTCGTCGTCCCACTACTTGCTGCAAACCTCTGTCAGATGGCCATCCGCCGGCGCGTCGGAAGCATTGTTGTCATCGCTGTCGTTGCGCTTTCGACCTTCAATGGTCTGACCTACCGCTATCCAAACAACCAGTACCGAGTTGAGCAGACGCTCGCACTCGCAACGGACAGAAAGGACTACGACTGGTTGGTGTCGCGCAGTCGAGCCGTCGTCCTGGGCGAGTTTTGGGCAGTGTATCGGCTGAACTTTGGATTTGGCACCAGTCTGACAGCGGTTCCGACGACCCTCATCGACTACAACTTCCGCGGTGAACGGCTTCTGTCACGGTCCGATTTTCGACTTGCCCTGATTCATACCAGTGCTCCTTCTCTCCAGATATGGGCTGGACGCGCGGGCCTGCGCGGTCACATTGAGTCCATGCCCGGCGGCCAGTTTGCATTTCTGGTGGACGGCGAGGTGGAGCCTCGAAGAATCAGGGAGATCATTTCGAACTACCAGTGAGTACCCCCGGAACCGATGGCGCCGGGGGGGTGTGAACGAACGGGATTTAGTTTTGTTGCCAGGCGGCAGGCGCCGCAGTCGAATCTAGCTTAGCTAGCTAGATCCGCTCTCCGGACCCGCCAGCGGCGTTGTGCGGGGCGCGTCCTTGTCGATGTCCAGGACCCGAGCCGTGCAACTGCACAAGCAGGCTATTGGCGTGCTGCGGACCCAACTGGCCGAAGCGGCTTAGTTTAAAATTCCCCGGAGTACCGCATTAGCTTGCTCGCCCGGCTTCGCGTGCGAGCGCCTCGTGAAGCAGCGATTTGATGTAAGTCTGATACGGGAGGCCTTTGCGCTCGGCGAGTTCTCGCGCGAGCTGGAGATCACAGGCGTCCAAACGGACATGAATCGGGACCGATTTGGAAACCTCGATTCGCTTCATGAGGACTTCCCGCGTCATCCGTTTTCCCTCGCGGCTCAGAGCCTCTGCATGTTGTTCGCGGTTGTCGTACCACCACTTTGCCTCTTCAGCTTCGGTGTCGAATTTGGGCACTACTCGCTTTGCATCTGCCATTTCAGACTCTCCTTTTTGATCGCAGGAAAAGCAGTAACGGCCCGGATCTTGCCTTGCCGAATTGTGTACACCGCACTTACATGCGACCGTTATGCGCCAGGCCAGAGACGCGAAATCGTTCTTCGCCGTTTTCGCTCACGGCGAACTCTGTATAGATCGTTCGAGGATCGAGAATCACAGCTTCGAACTCGGCAGGAGTAACCCCGTGGTCTGCCAGATGGCCGATATTGTGTCCGTCCCACTCGAACTCGATCACAATTTAATTGTAGCCACAGCGTAGCCACAATGCAATTAGGATTACTGTGAGCGGAAGGGCATCGTCGCGGCGAGAAACGAACAGCAACCGACTGACCGCCCCGGCAAAGACGGGCGAGCGCGCGTGATGTCTTTCTCGGAATACCGCATCGAAACCAGCTTCGTGGGTTCAGGCTTCACAGGTGGGACCCACACATATGTACCTTTATCCAGTGCTTCGATCATCATCTGGTCGATAATCTCGGGATCGTCGTACCAGTCCACTTCTTCTCGTGCCGACTTGAACTTCGGAATGACGGTCTTAAGTTCGTGGCATTTTTTCCCCTCGCCTCCAGATAATATAATGCTTTGCGAACGTTCTTCCGCATCGTGTACGCGGTGACAACTCGGGTGAGAGTCCCGCGGGGAGTGAACACGACGGTAAGCAACCGCCCGGAATCGGTTTGACGCTTTTCGCTGAGTGCCTACATCTCCACTGACGGGTAGCCGCACCGACTGCGTAAAAGTCTCTTCCGGAAGAAATTCCCAGAGTTGACATAATACCCGCAGTCGGCCTCGTGAATTTCTCGCCTGTTGATGTTTCATTTCTCCTCGACTCATGGTTGATTGGTGGTACTTCTTCGCTTGGAGTACTACTCGGGCAGCGCGACAGTGGTGTGCTGTGAAAACGACAGATCGCTGGTTCCATGCCCTTTGGGCCATTTGCCAGGAGGTCGTTGTCGTGGTAGCCTGCTAATCGCATCTGATAAATGCTCGGGTGGGGTCGCGGTCGCTTCGGAAAAAAAAGTTAAACTGCGTCCCTCCCGGGCATTACACCTTTCCAAAAAACTAAGCCGCTCGAAACAGCCATCTGAATTACAACAGCTTTTGTCCCTGCAGCGCCACACGTGTCATCTAACTCGCCGCTTTCATCCGCTTCGCGGGTGAGGAAGTTGCGGGCAGTGCCAGCGACTCGAGATCCGCTCTCCGGACCCGCCAGCGGCGTTGTGCGCTCCCCAGACGGCTGACATCATGCGCTGGTAAGCGAGCGTCTGCGATCGCCTGTTCCAGATACCAACGCGGCAACCCACTCACCTGAGTGGCGTCGCTGAGAGGCATCCACACGCGCGCCAGCTCGGCCGATTCGGACATCTTCCGCAGGAAGGCTTCGGCCAGCATCGCCATCGGTGCGGCCGTCGCGAGCGCGGTGACTGACGAGCCGTCCCGCGCGCGCTGTGCGGCTGCCTTCGCGCGGCTCTGAGGCGGGCCATCCTGCACTTCCACCGGCGGCAGGATGAACTGCGTCACGCCGTACAACTCCTGATAAATGCGCTCCACGTCGGCAGGATTGTACAGAGGCATTGCCCGCTGTCCCGGCCTGGGCACGTAGCGGCGCTGGAGCCGGTTGTGGGTAGCGTAGCGCTCGACACTCTTTTCAGACACCTTCAGAGCTTCGGCGACCTGTGTCTTGGTCAGCCAGTGGTTCACGGGCAGTTCAAGTTTGGGCATAAGCATCAATGAGAGCGAGACTCCTCAAGACCGCCGTTCCTGCCGACAGCGCTGAGGGCATGTTCTCCACTCCCAAGGACGGATCGTACCGTGGGGCGTCACCCGATGGCAACCTTACGCTCCCGCCAGGTGATTTTCGATCTGCTTACCCCGCATCAGCGGAAGAGAACTTTCAGTGAAAGACCCGACTTCTATTACAGAGTCTTGGAGGTGCCCACCCTTCGAGAGCATCCACCGGCTCAATGATGTCTCAAAACGAAGCTCTCCGTCAGCGCAACGATCTTGTCGAACAGCACTACGATCTGGTGAAGGTGATAGCCCGCGGCATTCAGCGGCATCTTCCTCCGTCATTCGAGCTGGACGACCTAATTCAAAACGGCGTGGTTGGCCTCATCCATGCCGCGGAACGGTTTGATCCGACCGTCGGCCTGGTATTCGAGACGTTCGCGCGCCACCGGGTTCGCGGCGCTATCCTCGATTCCGTGCGCCGGCGTGAATACACCGAGAACACCCACGACGAACTGCCTGAGCAGATGGTCGCCGTCGAGCAAGACCCGATTGAAGAGCGGCTGACGCTGCAACAGCAAGCGGAGCGCGTGAGCGCTGCCGTCGCCGAGCTGCCGCACCGGGAGCGCAAGATCGTTGAGATGCGCTATCGTCAGGAGGTTTCGATGGTGAACATTGGCGCGTCCTTGTCGATGTCCAAGACCCGAGCCGTGCAACTGCACAAGCAGGCTATTGGCGTGCTGCGGACCCAACTGGCCGAAGCGGCTTAGGGCAACCTCGATTAGTGTCATCTGGTCCTGAGCTTCAGGACGTGCGAAACATAGCGGTTCAGACTCATGCCTTTCTGTGCGGCACGGATAGCTATTTCGCGGTGGAGTTGAGGTTCGACCCGAACGACGAACTTGCCGGAATACGGTTTCTCCGGTTCCTCGGCCCGTTCGGCACAAAAAGCCAGATAG
>JAWXCM010000078.1:0-3243 GCA_034408745.1 Bryobacteraceae bacterium | reverse complement strand
CCGGTGGTAAGTTCGCGCTCGGCGGTGGCGGGCAGCTTCTCGGCGTTGCGCTGGTCGCTTTTCAGCTCGGAGAGGCGACGCTCGGCGGCGGAGAGTTCGCGCTCCGCGGTTTCCCAACGGATTTTGGCCTCGGCCTGAGCCGCGCGTAACGCGGAAAACTGAGATTCCTGGCGGGCCTTTTCCGCTTGCGCTTCGGCTTTGGCGGCGGCTTCGACGTTGGCGCGCTCGGCGTTCTCGGCGCGGGTCTTCATGATGAACCAGCCGCCACCGGCGAGGACGAGGACGGCAATGATGGCGACGATGAGGAACTCTTTGCCGGGTTTTGGGTTTTGGATTTTGGATTTTTGATTTGGCGGAGCGGATTGTGCGGGAGCGGTCACTCCAGTTTGATGCTCTGGCTTCTGACTCCTGTCTCCTGCCTCCTGTTTCTTTAGCACCGGCAGTGTCGACGAGTCGGCCGCGAGGGTCAGGGTCTCGAATGCCTCAGTCATCTGCGCGAGCGACTCACGATACTTCGCCTTCAGGCCCGGCGTGGGGGCCTTGGCAATCTTGTCCTCCAGCTTCGAGCGCAGTTCGAGGAAGCGCGCCTCGAGCTGCTCGGGCGTGGCGTCGAGTGGGAGTTCGAGGAGCTTGGCGGCGTCGGGGGGTGTCATGAAAATCAGGGAGTGAGATTGCGGGCCTTCAGCTCCTGCAGGGCCTCCGGGTTGCCTTGCGTGGCGGCTTTGCGCAGCCACTGCAAGGCCTCCTCCTCGGAGACGAACAGCTTGCCTACGTCATCCAACCAGCGCAGGTCGAGCTGGGCGAAGAATCTCCCGGCCGCGGCCTGCCGCCGGGTCTCTTCGAACTCGGCCGACAGGGAATGCTCTGGTGCCACCCCGCCGCCGTAGCGTGCCAGACTCAGCTGGGCATAGGCGTGGCCGGCCTCGGCCGCCGCCCGCAACCAGCGCACCCTGGTGCCCAGATTCCAGGGCAGCCTCTGGTAGCCACCCTTGTAGCGGGCCGTGGTGGCCACCTGGTATTTAACCTCGGCGTCGCCGAATTCGGCCGCCTTGTCCAGCCACATCCACATTTTCTCCTCGTCAAAGGGCACCGTTTCGCCGTGTCCGCCGTGCAGGTCCGCCATCAGCAGCATTGCGTGGTTGTCGCCCTGCTGGGCCATATTCTCCAGCCAAACCACGGCATCGGGGAGATCGGCCGGGATGCCTATGGGGTTCTTTTCGAAAAACTTGACGACATGAACGGCCACATCCCGGTCTGGATCGATTCTGCGGTAGTCGCGCGAGTCCAGATCGGGGCGGCTTCGGGTCGAACTCTCGATGACCTCCAAGTCGGCTTTCAGGACGGCGTCGATCCGCTTGCGCCACTCCGCGAGCACGGGCCCCGCCCTGACCTCCTCGGCGATCGCGACCAGAGCAGGCTCTCGGAGGGAAATTTCCTCAAGAAGCGTTGCCAACTCGGTGGCGAACACCCCGACCGCAGCAGCTGCCTGATCCACGGCACGGGCAGAGAGCAAATCTTCCACCTTGGTTTTGGAAAGGGCGACTGGATGCGTTGGCAGTGTTTCGCGCAACCATGAGACGAACGCTGTCTGGGCGGTCATCTGGGCCGTCAAAGCCTGAGCCTCCAGATTCGGCACTCCCGCAGAGTCCTGATTGATTTGCCGCTCTTTGGTGCGCAATTTGTTCAGCGTCCGAACGGCCTCCTGCTCGGTCCGGTTCGCTGTCTCGAGTTTTGTCTCCGACTCGGCCATTTGCGCCCGAAGGACTGCGAGCAGGTTGTCCTGCCGTCGCCTTTCCTCCTCAGCCTGCTTGCGGACGGCGGACGCTTGGCGTTCCGCCTCGGCCTCCAGTCGCACCCGATCGGCGAACTCGATTTCTGTCATCCTCCAATACCATGCGCCTGCAACAAGAAGGATGAGTGCGAGGCCGGCGACGACGAATACCTCCCCTCTCGCGAAGTTGGAAGCACCTTGTCGAGCGGGACGCACCGCGCCGACGTTCTGCGCTGAAATGCTGTCGGAGGGAGGTGGGGTCGGATCCCTCCTTTGAGTTGTTGGCAGGGAGCCGCCTGTATCCTTTGCGAGCGTGTTGGCCGCAGTGGTGACGAGGGCAAGCGACTCGCGGTATTTTGCCTGCAGGCCCGGGGTCGGGGCCTTGGCGATCTTGCCCTCGAGTTTCGTGCGCAGTTCGAGGAAGCGCGCCTCGAGCTGTTCGGGCGAGGCGTCGAGTGGGAGTTCGAGGAGCTTGGCGGCGTCGGTGGATGTCATGTTTGCGAGCGGAGAGAAGGGGTTTGGGAGATCAGATCGTTTTCAGCGCGCAGCGTCGATCTCGCTGAGCAATCCGTCGCCGCCACACTTCCCGCATGTCGTGCGGTGACGGATCTTTCCCTCCCCGCCGCATGATTTGCAGCGAATGCTTCCCTCGCCGCCGCACTTGTAGCATCGGATGACGGCTCCGTTTAGGACGCCTAGAATTCCATCGCTGCCGCAGAGGTTGCACTTGAAGTTCCCGTGTCCGTCGCATGCGCTGCAGTCCCGGTCTTCCTCGAGGTTGCCCTTTTGGCTGCAATCGTAACAGGGGAGTTTCTGGGTCGCCAGGGCTGAAAGGTTGTAGTTCAGCGTTCGCGTGCCCTTGCCTTGGTTGACCGTGACGGTCGTTGGAAACGACTGGGTGTTCGGCCGTCTCAATTCTATCGCGTAGGTGTTGGGACGGTAATTGGAGAATTGGAACTGCCCCTTGCTGAGGAATTGGTTGTTCGACCAGAACTCCACCTCTGGTTCGGCCACCATCACGATCGTCTCGGAAACAACGTCGACCCTGGCGCTGACCGTCTTGCCCGTTTCAGCCACCGCCGAGCCTTGCTCGTCGCGGAATCCATCCCGCTTCATCGTTATCTGGCAGGCGCCCGGGGCCACGCCATCCAGTCGGGCTGGGGTAACGCCGGAGTGTTGATTGGCAAATCCGTCGACGAGCGTGAACCGGAGTCCGCTCGGCTCCGAGGTGACTTGGATGGAGCCGTCGAGCTTGTCGAGAAGGCGCTTCTGTGCAGCGACCTCTCGGGAAAGTTCCTCCAGTGCGGCCACCATTTCGCGCAGTTCGACCTCAGCCTCCTCAGGCATCCGGGCAGAAAGCAGTTCCCCCACCTTTACGCGGGCCACTGCGGCGGGATGCCGGTCGAGCTTGGCATTGAGCCAGGTGAGAAAGCGTTGGGTGGCCGCCGCGCGACCGACGAATTCGTTGAGCT
>JAWXCM010000077.1:0-26350 GCA_034408745.1 Bryobacteraceae bacterium | reverse complement strand
TGCTGAGGTCGAGGCTGCTGCTGAGGTCGAGGCTGCTGCTGGGGTTACAGCTGCTGCTGAGGTTGAGGCTGCTGCTGAGGTTGAGGCTGCTGCTGAGGTCGACGCTGTTGCTGAGGTTGAGGCTGTTGCTGAGGCTGGGGCTGCTGAGGTTGAGGCTGCTGAGGTTGAGGCTGCTGCTGAGGCTGAGGCTGGGGCTGCTGGTGGGGCCTTGACTGCTGATGAGGTTACAGCTGCTGCTGGCGTTACAGCTGAGACTGTGGTGGAAAGTCTGGCCCACTCTCCTGCTTCTGAGGTGGATACCGAAATCGGACCGCTGGCCGGTGAGGATGTGATGGCTCGGCAGGAGTTGAATCTCGATCCTGCTTCTGAGCCCGGCGGGGCGCCGGTCGAAGAACCTCCTTCTTCTGAGCCTCCCGTGGGCGAGCCTCCCGTGGGCGAGCCTCCTGTGGGTGAACCGCCTGCTGAAGAACCTCCTGTGACTGAACCTGATCCGAACCGGGAGGGCACGGCATCGTGAAATACCGGCTCACTGCTTTAACACCTTTGCTGGTAGGAGACGGACAGAAGCTCTCGCCAATCGACTACATGGTCTGGAAGGATCAGATCAGCGTTCTCGATCAACACCGCATCTTCCGGCTGCTGTCGCGCGGACCCCGGCTTGAGGGATACCTCGAGCAGTTGCGACGCGCTGAGAAACTCGACTTTGCTTCGTGGGGCGGCTTTGCGCAGAACTATGCGCAACGCAAGATCTCCTTTGAGCACCCCAGTCTGACTCCGGCTTTCGAAAGCCAGCCGGCGGAGTTTCTGCATATCCCGACGTTCTGCTCGGGGCCACAAGGTCCGTATCTTCCGGCGTCGGCGCTGAAGGGTGCGCTGCGAACTTCGGTCGCGTTCTCACGCTGGAATGAAGGCGTGCTGAAGGAACTGGCGGCGCGGCAGGCTGAGCGTGACCGTCCTTTGCGTCGGCCAGGCGAAGCGGCTGAAGGCATGACGCTGGGGTCGGGCGGCAACGATCCGATGCGCGCTGTGGCGGCGGGCGATTCCGCTCCCGTGTTGCCGCAGCACTTCAGGATTTACATGCTGCGGGTGGCGGCTCTGACGGCTCGCAACGATCGCTACGAGCTGGGCTGGAAGCAGGCGGGCCGAGGGTACGCGATGTGGAACCGGCCGTTCGACGGCACTCCGACTTTCGCTGAAATGGCACCGCCGCGCACGCAGTTCACGGGTGCGTGGAAGGTGACGCCGCGGCAGGCTATCAAGCAGGGAAGCCTCGGGCACGAGCGCATGTTCCAGTCCGTAAACGAACACGCGAGCAAGCTGCTGGAACTGCACTGGCACTACGCGGAAACGGCCGGGCTGGTGCGTGTGAAGTCCAACATCGACACCATCGGCATGTTGCTGCAGGACGTCCAGAAGCGACGTGACGCGTGCATCGTGAACCTGGGATGGGCGGGCGGCTTCCTGGGCAAAGCGGCGTTCCTGGATACGGCGAATGAGGAGTATCGTAAGCTGCTCCGCATGCTGCCGTTCTATGAGCGGGCGATTCGGAGCGGTATGCCTTTTCCGAAGACACGGCGCATCGTGTTTGAGCAGGGCGAACCTTCGACGCTGCCCGGCTGGGCTCTTCTCGAAGTCTTCTAACCGCTTCCCGATACACTGGGAAGGTGAAATTCCGCAAAGAACTGGATCTTGCCCGCTCCATGGCGATGCATGCGGGAGAACTTGCGACTGGATACCAGACTCGCGGTGTAACCCCGGAAGAAAAAGACGACCTCTCGCCCGTCACGATTGCGGACAAAGAAGCTGAAAAGCTGATGGTTGCCCGGATTCGCGAGATGTTCCCGGATGACGGGATTCTGGGTGAAGAAGGCGCGGATCAACCTTCCCGCAATGGCCGGCGGTGGATTCTGGACCCGATCGACGGAACGCGCGACTTTGTGCGCGGGATGCCGTTCTGGTCGACGCTGATCGGGTTCGAAGTGGACGGCGTGGTGGAGATGGGTGTTTGCCACATGCAGTGTCGCGGTGAGCAGTTCTCGGCCGTCCGGGGCGAGGGCGCGTGGCTGAACGAGAAGCCCATCCACATTTCCGACATCACTTCGGCGTCGCAGTCTGTGGCCTGCATCAGCGGGATCAACAACGCCCGGGTACTGCCTTTTCGCAACGGGCTGCTGGACTGGGTGGAGCAGTTCTGGTCCGTGCGCAGCATGGGCGGATGCCTGGACGCGTGCTGGCTGGCTCAGGGTAAGGCCGAGCTTTGGCTGGAGCCGACAGCGAAGCCCTGGGATCTGGCGCCGCTGAAGATCATCATCGAAGAAGCGGGCGGCAAGTTCATTAACTTTGACGGCGGGTCGAGCATTTATGGGGGCAACGGCATTGGGTATGTACCCGCTCTGGAAGCCGTGGTCCGTGACTTACTGGCGCGGACATGAGTTATGAAGGCCGTCGCGCGATAGTTACCGGAGGGCTCGGATTCATTGGCAGCAACCTTGCGTTGCGGCTGGTAGAGATGGGTGCGGAAGTGACTGTGATCGATCCGCAGGTGCCGGGCTGCGGAGCGAACATTCACAACATTGAACCGGCGGTCGACCAGATCGAATGGATTAACGCGGATCTGGCGGAACCGGACAAGTATCGCAAGGCGTTATCGCATGCCGATGTGGTGTTCAACCTTGCCGGAGAGATCAGCCACGTTCACAGCATGCAGTTTCCGGAGCGCGATTTGCAGATCAACGCGCTGGCGCAACTGCGGTTCGTGACGACGTGCTCTGAGGTGGCTCGGCGGGCCCGGGTGGTGTATGCGGCGACGCGCCAGGTGTACGGCGCGCCGAAGTATCTGCCCGTCGATGAGGCCCACCCGATTCAGCCGGTCGACTTCAACGGGGTGCACAAATTCGCCGCCACGCAGTATCACCTGATGCTGACGCGTGCCGGGATGCTGGATGCGGTGGCGCTGCGGCTGACCAATGTGTATGGGCCGAGGATGGCTCTGGATGTGGCGTGCCAGGGTTTTCTGAGCACGTTCATGCGGCGTATGGTTCAGGGGCATCAGATTGAGGTGTTCGGCGATGGGAAGCAGCTTCGTGACCCGGTGTATGTGGACGACGCGGTGGGCGCGTTTCTGATTGCCGGGATTGCGCCGCAGCAGGCGTATCGCAGCTACAACGTGGGCGGACCCGATGCGTTGTCGCTGTTTGAGATCGCACGGATTGCCTCGACTCTGGGTGGGTGTCCGGAGCCTGTGCTGAAGCCGTTCCCGCCCGATCGCAAGCCGATCGACATTGGCAGCTATAAGACGGATGGACGGCGTATCGCGCGCGAACTGCGGTGGGTGCCGGAAACGCCGTTTGAAGACGGGATGCGCCACACCCTGCAGTACTACCGTGTGCATCTGGACTGGTATCTGAATCCGGATGAGCCGAATCCGGTGTGCCGCATGCCGGAGCACAGCGCGGGGCCGGGTCGGCTGACGTACGCCATGGAACCGGCAGGCAAGGTATGAATCCGGCTGAATTTGCCAACATCGCGAGATCGGAGCAGCAGCTCTGGTGGTATCGCGGCATGAACCAGATTCTGTTCCGGCTGATTGAGCGGCACTCGACTGCACGGCCGGTTCAGGTGATGGAAGGCGGCTGCGGGACGGGCTGGCTGGCGCGCCAGCTGGAGCAGCGATTCGGGTGGCATGTGCATGCTCTGGATCTGGATTCCAGCGGGCTCGCGTTTGCGCAGGGGATGGGACTGGAGCGGCTGATTCAGGGTGATCTGCGCAGCCTGCCGTTCGCGACCGGCAGCTTCGACGCGGTGCTGTCGATGGACGTGATTGTGCATCTGGAGCGAGGCGAGGAATGGCAGGCGGTCGACGAACTGGTGCGGGTGCTGCGACCGGGCGGGGAGATGTTCATACGCGTTCCGGCGCTGGATGTGCTTCGCAGCAGGCACTCGATGTTTGCGCATGAGCGGCAGCGGTTCACGCGGACCAGGCTGATGCAGACGTTTGAGCGCGCGGGTATCGAGGTGGAGCGATGCACGTATGCGAACTCGCTGCTGCTGCCGGTGGCTTTCGCGAAGTTCCGCATCTGGGAACCGCTGACGAATGCGGAGCCGCAGAGCGGCGTGCTGCCTGTGGCGCCGTGGCTGAATGCGATGCTGCATGCACCGCTTCAGATGGAGGCGGCGTGTATCGGGTCGGGGATTAACTTCCCGGCCGGCCAGTCGCTGCTGCTGATGGGCCGGAAGCGGGCGCAGGGCGCTGCGGCTTCGGGCAGCAGCCGGGCGCGCAGTTCCGCGTCGTTGTGATCATGTCGCGGATCATGCGGACGAAGCGTGGGTGAGTGCCCACGGTGGCGGCTCGCACAGTCGTCACTCCCAGTTCATTGCACAGGTCGATCGCCTCGGTGTCGAGGTCGTAAAGCACTTCCATGTGGTCGCTGATGAAGCCGATGGGCGCGATGACGAGTTCGCGGGCACCGGCGGCGTGGCGCTCCCGGATGTAGTCGAGGATATCGGGTTCGAGCCACGGCTGCGTTGGCGGGCCACTGCGGCTCTGCCACACCAGCTTGTAGTCTTCGGTGTGGAGCGCGGCGGCGATGTGCGCGCAGGCCTGGTTGAGCTGCTCGACGTACGGGCCGGTGGAGGCCATGGAGAGGGGCACGCTGTGCGCCGTGAAAACGAGGTGCGGCTGGGCGTCGAACTGGGCGAAGGCTTCGCGGATGCGTTCGGTTTGAGTGTCGAGGAAGCCGGGGTGGTCCCAGAACTGGGCCGTGGGAACGATCGCCGGGGCACCTTCGCCGACCTCGGCGGTGGCGCGCTCAATGTCCTCTTTGTACTGCTTGCAGCCGGAGTAGGAGCCGAAGGCTGAGGTGATGAAGGCGGCGGCCTGTTTGATGCCATCCTGCTTCATTCGACGCACGGTGTCGGCGAGCATGGGGTGCCAGTTGCGGTTGCCCCAGTAGACGGGGATCTGCGGGCCTTCGGCGGCGAGGAGCTCCTGGAGAGCCGCGATGAGGGCTCGGTTCTGATCGTTGATCGGGCTGCGACCTCCGAAGTGTAGGTAGTGCTCGGCTACCTGTTCGAGGCGGGCGCGGGGGATGCCTCGGCCTCGCGTCACATTTTCGAGGAACGGCATCACATCCTCAGGCTTTTCAGGGCCGCCGAAAGAAACCACTATCAGTGCGTCGTACTCGCCCGTTTGCATTCGCATACCATTATCTGTATATCTCAGATGCAGACTTCGAACGGCTCGGCGCATTCTCGTCTGGTGTCGCTGGATGTGTTTCGCGGCGGCACGATCGCGGCGATGATTCTGGTGAATAGCCAGATGTCGCCGGGGGCTTACGCTCCGCTGGAACACGCATCGTGGCATGGGTGGACGTTCACGGATCTGGTGTTTCCTTCGTTCCTGTGGATTGTGGGTGTGGCGATGACGTTGTCGCTGGCGAAGCGCGTGGCTCGTGGGGACGACAAGGGGCGGCTGATGCTGCATGTGCTGCGGCGCGCGGCGCTGATCTTCGGCATTGGGCTGCTGCTGAATCTGATTCCTGCGTTCGATTTTGGGCGGGTGCGGATTCCAGGCGTGCTGCAGCGGATCGGGCTCTGTTACCTGATTGCGAGCGCGATTTTTCTGTGGTTCGGGACGGTGGGCCGGATTGTCTGGGCGATTGCGCTGATGGCTGTGTACTGGGTGCTGATGACGGTGGTGGAGGTGCCGGGGTGCGGGGCGGGGAGCTTTGCGGTCGACTGCAATTTTGCGAAGTGGATCGACGGGATGGTGCTGAGCGGGCACATGTGGTCGAGGTCGAAGACGTGGGACCCGGAGGGGCTGGTGAGTACGATGCCGGCGGTGTGTACGACGCTGTTCGGGATCTTCGCGGGG
The DNA here is from genome assembly GCA_034408745.1 of Bryobacteraceae bacterium. Classification (GTDB taxonomy): domain Bacteria; phylum Acidobacteriota; class Terriglobia; order Bryobacterales; family Bryobacteraceae; genus JAWXCM01. The sequence goes on along the minus strand of JAWXCM010000077.1, from coordinate 20,478 downwards.
CAGATTCTGGCGTCGCGGCGGAGTGCCGGGGAGAAGACGGTGTGGCTGTTTGTGGCGGGGAATCTGCAGGTGTTCGCGGGGATGATGCTGTCGACGTGGATGCCGGTGAATAAGCAGCTTTGGACGGTGCCGTTCGCGCTGTGGACTTCGGGGATTGCGTATGTGGTGTTCGCGATTTGCTACTGGCTGGTGGATCAGCGGGGGTGGCAGAGATGGAAGGCGCCCTTTGTGTTTTTTGGGGTCAATGCGCTGGCGATGTTTGTGGTGTCGGGGATGCTGGCGCGGGTGGTGTCGATGGTGAAGATTGGCGGAGTGTCGCTGTCGCGGCTGGCGTGGGACGGGTTTTATGGAGAGCTCGGCGGGGCTAACGGGTCGCTGCTGTATGGGTTGACGCACGTGCTTGTGTGCTTTCTGGTGGCGTGGGGGTTGTACCGGCGGGGGTGGATTTTGAAGATTTAGCGTGCGGCTACTCGTAGTGGTGGCGGGCCTGGAGGAAGTCGACCTTTTTGTCGGTCACTCGGTAAACCAGTCGATGTTCCGGAGTGACGCGCCTGGACCAGCATCCTGCAAGTTGATGTCTCAGTGGTTCAGGCTTACCGAGGCCGTCGAACGGGTCTCGAAGCACGGATTTCTACAACTCGGACGCCGGGAGCATAGCCACGTCGCGTGAGTCTTTTCGGCGAACGATCACGATCTCCTGGTCATCAACGACGCGATCGAGAATGTCTATCAGGTCGGTTTGAAGTTTCGCGTCAGTGGTTTCCATTAATCCCAGTGTTGAGAAGTTTAACAGGCGGTTACGCCTCGAGGCGGTAGCTGAACGCGCTCTCCGCGACTATTCCCAAGTCGAGTTAGGGTGAAATCGAGCGTCTCGGCGGCGTGGATCTGAAGGTCTCCCTGGTCTATTGAATATCCAGACGAACACCGGAACTCGCCTCGGGACCGTTCGATCAGGTCAGGGTGTGATTTCAGATTTTGGGCTAAAGAACGAACCCTGGATCATCTGCCTGAGACACGCGCAAAGGAATAGAATGTAGCGATCTCGATGGTTTCTCCGGAGCGTCAATGCCTGTGTGGCGGCAGTAATGAAAACTGCTCCCGGTGCGGTGGCCGGGGGACATACGTTCCCAAAGCGGCTCAGCCTTCCAAGGGTACTTCAACGTGCAGACATTGCGGTGCGCTTTTTCAGCGTCGGCCTTCTGCAGGAGCACGAAGCGGTGTGTAAGTTTCGGTTTGTCAACAGTACTCTGGCCGCGCCCCCACGCAAGGCGGATCAGACGCGCTATTCGGCCTATGATGCTATGGATGATGAGTCAGCTCCATAAATGGGGAATGGTGCCACGAGGATAACGCCCAGTGTTCGCGCGAGGGAAGGTTGGAGCCAGTCCTCAAATCGGCGTTGTCTTCAACCCTTCGAGGTAGTGCAATTGAAATCCTATGTCGCATGCGGCTGTGACGCGAGGGCTTTGCGGCAGGCCTCGGCCAGCGACGGCAAGAGAGTGGCGACGACGTGCCACACGCGCTCGCCTGTGATCTCGTCGTATTCGTGGCGAAGGCGGTTGCCGAAGGCCCGGATTTGCTGCCAGGGCTGGTCGGGCATCAGCAGCGGTGCGAGGTCGCCGAGTTTGGCGGCCGCCTCGCTGATGCGCTCAAGGCAGCGCTCCACGGCATCGACGGTTTTGCGGTCCTGCGAGAACGTGTCGAAGTTCATCTGACCGGTGTAGCGGAAGATGGCTTCGGCGTTCGTGACGATGTCCTGCAGGCGCTGGACTGGCTTTTTAGAAGACAACGATTCGGTCCTTGTCGATGGCTGCCTGCATGCCGGGCTTGCGGGCAGGTTCTTCCAGGATGTCGACTTCGGTGTCGAGGATGTGGCGGAGGCGGGCTTCGAGGTGGTCGAGTACGGGGAAGATGTCCCAGCCTTTGGGTGCGTCGGCGTGGAAACGGACGGCGAGGTCGACGTCTCCTGGGTTTGGTTCGCCGCGGGCCACTGAGCCAAAGAGCGAAGCGGTCTGGATTCCTGAAGCCTCCAACTCTGCCTGATGTTGGCGGAGGAGTGTCAGCACCTTTTCGCGTTCCACGCTTTCATTGTGTCAAACGCCGAGGCGGTAGCGGAAAGCGTTCTCGGCGATGATGCGGAGTTCGTCTTCGGTGAAGCCGAAGGTCTCGGCGGCGATTTGGAACTCTTTTGACATGGTGGTTTCGAACAGTGCGGGGTCGTCGGTGTTGAGGGTGATGGGGACTCCGGCGTCGAAGAGGCGGCGGACGGGGTGGGCTTCGAGGCTGGGGATGGAGCCGGTGCGCACGTTGCTCGAAAGGCAGAGTTCGAGGGGGATCTGACGGTCCCGGAGGTATTCGACAAGTTCGGGGTCATCGGCGGCGCGGAAGCCGTGGCCGATGCGGCGGGCACCCATGTTGATGCAGGCCCAGACGGATTCCGCTCCGGCCGTTTCGCCGGCGTGGGGCACGATTGCGAGGCCCTGGTCGATGGACCAGGCGAAGACGTCTCGGAACCAGCCGGCGGGTCCGGCGTTCTCGTCGCCTCCGATGCCGAAGCCGACCACACCTTCGTCGCGGCGCTCGGCTGCCAGTTGCGCGACGCGCCGGGCGGGTTCGGCTCCGAACTGGCGGACCGCGTCGAAGATCCAGTACACGTCGAGGGCGCTCCCCTCGGCCGCTTCGCACAGTGCGTCGAAGATGCCGTTGAAATTCTGCTCCTTCCAGAGGATGACGCCGACAGAGAGGTTGATCTCGGCGTACTCGACATTCTCCGCGGCGAGGCGGTCCAGCAGTCGGCGCGCGATGAGACCGTAGTGCGCGGGGGTCTGCAACTGTCGGTTGATCCAGACATAGCTTCGAATGAAGCCGGCGAAATCCGTGTGATGGTACTTCTCGCGAACGCTGGCGACGTCGAGGGCGGGGTTGATTTCGAGCACGGTTTCGGGCTCGACCGAGCCCTCCAGATGCACGTGCAGTTCGGCCTTCCGCAAGCGCGTATAGAAGTTACTCATCGTTAGTTGCCATAATAGCGGCGATGGCTCTTGAAGCAGTGGAAGCGTCGCACGAGATTGAAGCTGTTGCCGGTGGATATCACGGTGATGTGTTTCGTATCCTTGGTCCGCATCGGTTGACGGATGCCCAGTCGGGTGCTGAACGGTGGGCGGTGCGGGCGTTTCTTCCGCATGCATCGGCCGTGGATCTGCTGATCGACGGCACCGAAGTTGCGATGGACAAGCGTCATGCGCACGGTTTCTTTGTCGCCAATCTTCCCAAAGAGCCCGGGGCCTACCGGTTTCGTGTCCACCTGTGGAGCGGACAGACCGAGGTTGTCGACGACCCGTATCGGTTCCCACCGCTGCTGACGGATTTCGATCTGTATCTGCATGCCGAGGGCACTCACTATGAGAGCTACAACTCGCTGGGCGCGCATATTGTGGAGTCGCTGGGCGTTAAGGGCGTGCGGTTCTCCGTGTGGGCGCCGAACGCGGAAGTGGTGTGCGTGGTTGGTGATTTTAATCACTGGGACACGCGGCGGCATGCCATGCGGGCTCGCAACGCCGGGGTTTGGGAGATCTTCGTTCCCAATATCGGGCCGGGCAACGCTTACAAGTATTACGTGCGGTCGAAGGTGCAGGGCTACCGGCAGCTGAAGGCCGACCCGTATGGGTTCGGGAGTGAGGTTCCGCCGAAATCGGCTTCGGTGGTGGCGAACCTGGATGCGTATGAGTGGGGCGACCAGGAGTGGATGGCGTTACGGGCGAAGACGAATGCGCTGAAGGCACCGTTCTCCGTGTATGAGGTGCATCTGGAATCGTGGATGCGCAAGCCGACGGGCGAGAGCCTGAGCTATCGGGAACTGGCGGTCACTCTGGTGGATTACGTGAAGCAGCTGGGATTCACGCATATCGAACTGCTGCCGATCATGGAACATCCGTTTTCCGGGTCGTGGGGCTATCAGGTGATTTCGTATTACTCCCCGACGGCTCGGTTTGGCACTCCGGAAGACTTCATGTATTTTGTCGACCACTGCCACCGGAGCGGGATTGGCGTGATTGTCGACTGGGTTCCGGCGCATTTTCCGAAAGACGCGCACGGCCTGGCGTTCTTCGACGGCACGGCCTTGTATGAGCATGCCGATCCGCGGAAGGGCGAGCACCTGGACTGGGGCACGCTGATTTTCAACTTTGGGCGGAACGAGGTGCGCACGTTCCTGATTTCGAACGCGCAGTTCTGGCTGAAGAAGTACCACATTGACGGGCTGCGGGTGGACGCCGTGGCGTCGATGCTGTATCTGGACTATTCCCGGAAGCCCGGCGAATGGGTCCCGAATATCTACGGCGGGAATGAGAATCTGGACGCAATCGCGTTTATTCGCAAGTTCAACGTTGTGGCGCATTCGGTTCCGGGGGCGGTGACGATTGCCGAGGAATCGACTTCATTTACGGGGGTTTCGAAGCCGACGTATCTGAACGGGCTCGGGTTCACGATGAAGTGGAACATGGGCTGGATGCACGACATGCTGGATTATTTCGCAATACCGCCGATATTCCGGAAGTTCCATCAGGGCAATATTACGTTCAGTCTGATGTATGCGTTCAATGAGAACTTTGTCCTGCCCATATCGCACGACGAGGTTGTGTACGGGAAGAAGTCGCTGCTGGGGCGGATGCCGGGAGATGAGTGGCAGAGGTTCGCGAACATCCGGTCGTTCCTCGCGTACATGTGGTGCCATCCGGGCAAGAAGACGCTGTTCATGGGATGCGAGATCGGGTCGCCGTGGGAGTGGAATCACGACATGCAGGTGCCGTGGGAACTGTTGCAGTATGACTACCACCGCAAACTGCAGTCGATGGTCAGCGAACTGAACAGGCTGTACAAAACGCACAAGCCAATGTATGAGGTCGACTTCCACCACTCGGGTTTTGAGTGGGTGGATTTCCGGGATGTGGAGAGCTCGATTATCGCATTTATTCGGCGGGCGGAAAATCCGCAGGACTTTTTGTTATTCTGTTGCAATTTCACTCCCGTGCCTCGGACCGATTACCGGTTCGGGGTACCGGAGGCCGGGTTCTACGAAGAGATTTTCAACTCGGATTCCGAGGCGTTCGGGGGCAGCAACTTCGGCAGCGGGGGATTGGTGACGTCGGACCCGGTACCGCAGCACGGCCGGGCGGACAGTATCGCGATCAAGCTGCCTCCTCTGGCTGTGGTCGCATTCCGGAAGCGTCAGTAAAGACAGCATGTTACATTCCGAAGAGATGTCCAAACGCACTCTGTTCCACGTGCTGGAAGAGACCGCTGCGCAGTACGGTCCGCTTCCGGCGATGTATCAGCCCGGGGAAGAGAAGAACGGGTCCAGATATCGTGTTTACACGTGGAATGAGTACCGCGACACGGTGCGGGAGATTGCGTGCGGGCTTCGCTCGCTGGGCATCGGGCACGGCGATATTGTCGCTCTGCATTCGGAGACCCGGGCGGAATTCTATCTGGCGGACAACGGCGTTATTGCGAACGGGTCGATTGCCGCGGCGTTGTATACCAGCCTTCCGGCAACCGATCACGTGGCGACGGTTGCCCGGTCTGAGCCCAGGGCTCTGATGGTGGAAGACGCGCGAGGGCTGAAGGCGCTACGTGCGGCGGGTGTCGGTGGGCCGGGGATGTTGTGGATCGTGTTGTCGGGCGCGGCGGGCGAGGACAGCATCACGCTCGACCAGGTGCGGCAGCTTGGCCGCGAAGCTCTGGCGGCGGATTCGCGTCTGTTTGAGAAGATTCGGGCGGAGGTCCGGCCGGACGACTACGCGGTCCTGTACATGACTTCGGGCGCGACGGGCGAGCCGAAGATGGGCCTTGCGACGCACTGGGCGATTGTCTCGAACCTGGACATGGGGCCGAGTGTTTTGCCGCTGGGGCCTGAGGATTCGACCCTGGTTTTTCTTCCGTCGGCGCACATTGCACAGCGGATAGTGATCGAGTTTCTGCCGATGCGCACGGGAACTCCGGTGTATTTCTCAGAAGGTCTGGCGAAAATGCCGAACGAACTGCGGCAGGTTAAGCCGACATTTCTGCTGGCTCCGCCTCGCGTGTGGGAACGGGTATACGCGAGTATTTCGGCCGAGGTCAGGAAGAAGCCAGCGTTTGCGCAGCGGCTGTTCTTTGGCGCGCTGGGTCTGGGGATGCATGCGGCGAAGTACCGTCTGGAAGGCAAGCCAGTTCCGGGATGGATGCAGGCTGGACTGAAGCTGGCGAACAGGCTGGTGTTCCAGAAGGTGCGGGAGCGGCTGGGTGGACGGCTTCGCATTGCCGCATCGGGTGCGGCGCCTCTGGGCCGGGATCTGGCGCAGTTTTACGAGGCGATTGGGTTGCCGCTGGTGGAAGGCTACGGGCTTACCGAGGGCGGCGTGGCGACTCTGAATCCACTGGATTCGCCCCGGCCTGGCAGCATCGGCAAGCCGCTGCCGGGGGTAGAAATCCGGCTGGCCGAAGATGGCGAGCTGCTGATCCGGTCGAGCTGTTTGTTCTCGGGGTATTACAACGATTCGGCGGCGAGTGCGGCGGTGCTTCGCGACGGGTGGTTGTATACGGGCGATATCGCCGAGATCGATCCGCAGGGCTATATTTTTATCACCGGGCGGAAAAAAGAGCTGATTGTTTCCTCGAATGGCAAGAAGATTTATCCGGCCAGGATTGAGAGTTTATTTAAAGTGGAGCCGCTGGTAAATCAGGTTCTCCTGATTGGGGACCGCCAGCCCTATGTCACTGCCCTGTTGACGGTCAATGCGGGGGCGGCCGATCCTTCAAAGGGAAACGTCGAGCAGGAAGTTGGGGCGGTGATCAAGCGGGTTAATAAGCAGCTCGCGCCGTTTGAGCAGATTCGTCGATTTCGAATTCTGGAGCACGATTTCTCGATTGAGCGCGGGGAATTAACTCCGACGATGAAGGTTCGGCGGAAACAGGTACTGGAGAATTACAAGGCTGTGGTGAGCGAACTGTATCTGGGTAAGGAAGAGATGGTTTGAGCGGGGCAGGTTCAGGCCTGCCCCACTCGCTGGTTTAGAGGGTTTCCGGGGTCCAGGACGGCGGGTCGCTGGCCGGGAACGATTCCTCGCCTGACGCCTGCACGTTATCGCCTTCGTTCTTTTTCGGCTTACCTCCAGTCCACCTGGATTCGGTTCCCGAGGCCCGCTGCTTTGAGTTTCGCGACGCGACGGCACCGGTTTCCATCAACTCGCGGAAGCGTTGCAGATCCTCGGCAATCATCTTTTCCGGATCCTCGCCAAGGGCTTTGGAGATGCGAGCCCCGACGCCGCCCGCGGGCGGGTTGTACTGGAGCTCGACCCGAACGACCGTCTGGCCTTCGCCGGCGGGTTCGAAGTGCACAGAGCCGCCGTTGTCGACCTGGGAGCCGGGAAGCGAGCGCCAGCCGATCAGCTTGTTTTCGATCTCATTGACGATCTCGGCATCCCATTCCAGTTTGAGACCGGCGGGTCCGCGGACGGTCCAGTGGGAGACGCCGTTGCCCCGGTCCTGAACGCTGTCGATGTGGCTCATGAAGCGTGGCAGGTTTTCGAGGTTGCGCCAGAATCGATAGAGTTCTTCCGCGCTTTTGTTGATGCGAATTTCATGGTCGATGCGGATACCGAGGTGATAGGGTACGCCTTTGTCGGCGCCGGTGCCTTTTTCGTAGCCACGCTCGCGGGTGTCGATGCCGAATGTCTGGTAGACGTTGCAGTGGCCGGAGGCGCCTCGCCATGCGAGTCCGCCGCCGATTGCGGCCCAGCCCAGTCCACTGGGGCCCCGGCGTGAGACGCCATAGGCGACGAGGCCTGCGCCGGCGACGAGCGAAATCCAGCGCTCCATTTCACTGACGTTTGTGTCCTGCTTTTTCTTCAACAGTGTTGCCATGCCTTGCTCCTTCAGAGACAAGGACTCCGGCGCGGGTGCGGACGTTTCCGGATCTCATTCAGGCACGTTTGCGGATGGATTTGCGGAGGGGATTCGAGTAGTGTTTGGCGCTGGCGGATTGTTTCTTAATTTTTTGACGTACGTGGTCACCATTTGCATGACACACTGTTCTTCGCGGCGCTCGCCACTGCTTTCGAGCAGTTTGACGACGGCGGCGACCACCTTTTCGCGCGGCAGACCGGGGAGGCGGAGGTCGGCTTCCACGCGATTGCGAATGGCGGTGAGGGCTTTGCCGAAGGCGAGCATGCGGCTGAACTTGGTTTGGTCTCGCTGATGGCGGTAGGACGGGTGGTAGCGATACTGCTTGCGGCCTTTCGCGTCGCGGCCGACGGCCTGGAGGTGGCCCTCCGGGTGGCGACAAATCCAGACGCTGGTCCGGGCTGGTGGGATGACGAGCGAGCGGATGCGCTTCAGGGTTGGCTAGTCACTCACGGGGCGCCCGTCGGACGCCGGGCTCGGTGTCACGGACGTAGCGGAGTCCGGCGACTCTGGCGGAGATGACCGGGTCCTTAGAGGGAACGGGAGGATCTTCGCGCGGACCATGCCTCTGTCAGAGGCTGGTGACGGGCTGCTGTTTCTCCTCTTGCTTCTGCTCTTCGAGGCGCGCCTTCCAGGCTTCGAGGACAGGGGCGGCGTCAGTGACGGTGATGGTATCGTATCCGGCTTCGAGGGCGGCCAGTGCCTGGTCGAGATCGGTGACCGGAGTCGCGAGGCGGAGGTGGAGGACGTCCCTGAGGAGCGGCTTCATCAGAGCGAGTTCTGTGTCACCGCCGTCCATGGCGAGGTAGTCGACCTCGGTGCGGCGGCTGATCTTCGTCGCGATGATCTTCTGATCGTTGCCCATGTGGGCGCTGTTGTAGAGAACTGTGAGTCGCGCGCCCGATTCGTGACAGGATTTGGCGGCCTGCATGAGCTCGGCTTCCACGTGCTGGAACTGGCGGGAGAACATGCGCGCGGGGGAGAGGGTCAGTTCGACTTCTTTGGCGCCGAGGCGGAGGAGGTCGCGCAGTTCATAGAGCTTGGCCGAGGTGTTCGATACGCCGTATGGATAGCCGGCGGTGGGTACGACTTCGATGCCGCTGCCGGTGAGCCACTGGAGGGCGAGTTCGAAGTCGCAGGGGCGTACGATGACGGCGCGTACGCCGAGGTCGCGGGCTTTGGAGCAGGCTTCGTAGACCTGATCGGCGGACCACCATGGGTCGAGTAGGCGAACGTCGAGGCGCTTTGCGAGCGACTCGTAAGTATCCGGCGTCATGGCTCCATTGTAGTGACTGCGATAAGCTGAAGTTACCGCTCGCAATTTCCGATAATCCAATGCCAGAACAGCCGTACGATCACAACGTTGTCGAATTGAAATGGTATCAGCGCTGGAAAGAAGACAAGGAGCTGTACAAGCCTCTTGCCGACCAGAGCCGCCCGAAGTACTACGTGCTGGAGATGCTGCCGTATCCCAGCGGCGCGCTGCATATCGGGCATGTGCGGAACTACTCGATTGGGGACGCGCTGGCGCGGTTTAAGTGGATGCGTGGGTTCAACGTGCTGCACCCGATGGGGTGGGATGCGTTCGGTCTGCCGGCGGAGAATGCGGCGATCAAGAACAAGCGGCAGCCTCGTGAATGGACGCTGGCCAACATTGCTGAGATGAAGCGACAGCACCAGCGGCTGGGGTTCTCCTATGACTGGGATCTGGAGGTCTCGACGTGCGAGCCGGAGTATTACAAGTGGAACCAGTGGTTCTTCCTGCGGATGCTGGAAAAAGGTCTGGCGTACCGGAAGAAGTCGCTGGTGAACTGGTGCCCGGAGTGCGCGACGGTGCTGGCGAACGAGCAGGTTGTCGACGGCTGCTGCTGGCGGCATGAAACCACGAAAGTGGAGCAGCGGGATCTGGACCAGTGGTTTTTGCGGATCACGGCGTATGCCGATGAACTGCTGTCGGGGATTAAGGAACTGGAAGGTGGCTGGCCGGATCGTGTGCTGGCGATGCAGCGCAACTGGATCGGGCGGAGCGAGGGTGCTGAGGTCGACTTCACGCTGGAAGGGACGGACGAGAAGATCCGTGTGTTCACCACGCGTGTGGACACCATTTACGGCGCGACTTGCGTGATTCTGGCTCCGGGTCACCCGCTGGTGTCTCGCCTGGTGGCGGACGGGGCGGGGCAGGCGGCGGTGAAGGCGATGATCGACACGCAGGCTCGCCGGGATCCGAGCGCGGTGGAGAAGAACGGGCTGTCTACGGGCGCGTATGCGGTGAATCCTTTCAATGGTGCGAAGGTGCCGATTTGGGTCGGCGACTTTGTGCTGATGGGCTATGGCACGGGCGCGATTATGGCTGTGCCCGCGCACGATGAACGCGATTTCGAGTTCTGCACGAAGTACGGGATTCCGATTTTGCCGGTGGTTCGCCCGGTGGACGGGGAGTTGCCCGCGGTTGTGACCGAGGCCTGTGGCGATTACGGGATCGTGGAGAACTCGGGCGAATGGTCGGGGCTGCCGAGCGCTGAGGCTCGGGAACAGATGGCTGGGAAGGCGGCTCGCGAGGGATTCGGCGAAAAGGCGATTACATTTCGAATTAAAGACTGGGGCATTTCGCGGCAACGGTATTGGGGTACGCCGATTCCGGTGATTCACTGTCCGGTGGACGGGCTGGTTCCGGTGCCGGATGACCAGTTGCCGGTGGTGCTGCCGCTGGATGTCGACATTACGGGCGTGGGCGAATCTCCTCTGGCGCGCAAGGCGGATTTTGTCAATGTGAAGTGCCCGAAGTGCGGCGGGGATGCTCGGCGAGAGACGGACACGATGGATACGTTCGTGGATTCGTCCTGGTATTTCTACCGATATTGCGATGCGAATAATTCCAATGCGCCGTTCGATTCCGCGAAAATTGCGTACTGGTTTCCGATCGATCAATACATCGGCGGTGTCGAGCATGCGATTCTGCACCTGATTTATTCGCGGTTCTGGACGAAGATGATGCGCGACATCGGCGTGATCTCGAACGATGAGCCGGCGACGCGGTTGTTTACGCAGGGCATGGTGATTCGCGAAGGCGCGAAGATGTCGAAGAGCAAGGGCAATGTGGTCAGTGCCGATGAGCTGGTGGAGAATTATGGCGCGGATACGGGTCGCATTTTCGAGTTGTTCGCGGCGCCGCCGGAGCGGGATCTGGACTGGACGGAGGCTGGCGCCGAGGGTGCGTATCGATTCCTGGGCCGTGTGTTTCGCTTTGTGACGCGGAATATTGAGCGGGCGGATGCAGGGGCCGCGGTGGAGCGGTCGGACGCGGATCGAAAGGTGCTGCGCAAGCTCCATCAGACGCTGCAGAAAATCACCGAGGATTTCGAGTCGCGGTGGCATTTCAATACGTCGATTGCAGGGATTATGGAGCTGGTGAATGAGCTCTATGCCAATGAAGCTGCGCTGACGCCCCCGGTGGTCGCCGAAGTTTTAGAGAAGCTGACGCTGCTGCTGGGGCCGTTCGCGCCCTATCTTGCTGAGGAGATGTGGGAGCAGATGGGCCGCACGGGTCCGGTGTTCCGGCAGTCGTGGCCGGCGTTCGATCCTGAACTCGCGAAGGAAGAGGGCGCCGAGGTGGTGCTGCAGGTGAACGGCAAGGTTCGGAGCAGGGTGCTGGTGGCGCTCGGGACTGGGCGCGAGGAGCTGGAGAGGCTCGCGTTTGCGGATGAGAAGTTGAGGACGTTTATCGAGGGCAAGCAGGTGGTGAAGGTGATTGTGGTGCCGGACAAGCTGGTGAATATTGTGGTGAAGGGCTGACATGGACAATCCGGAAACTACAACTCTGACTCCGGCGGAACGCCTGCAACTCGTCAACCAGTATCGGATTCTGGAGGCTTTGTATCCGGACGAAGCGGAGCATTACGCGGAGCACCGCGAAATTGTTGCCGAGGGAATTACGATACGGTACGGCGAGTTGTTCGGGGAACTGTCGGACGAGATCGACGTGATAGAGGGAAAGTACGTGTGCGAGGTGCTCGACATGTACAAAATGCTGTTGGGCAGTTTTCTTGCGCTTGAAGACAAGCAAGGTCTGACGGAAAAGGACGTTCGATTCCGCGGTTTCGACGGGCACAGTGAAAGCGGGCGGCTGGCACTGGCACGGCATTTCGAGAAGCTGGAGCGCTGGGAGGATGTGCTGACGGGCGATATCGACAGCCACACTCCGAGCACGATTTACCAATATCCACCTATGCTGGAACGCTACCAACCGATGATGGAGCGACTGGCGTCGAAGGATCCGTTTGGGTGGCGCTTCTCAGCGAGTCAGATCAAAGAGATTATTGGCCGCGACTAAAAGAAAAGGGCCGATTCCGCTTTTCAGCAGAACCGGCCCTGAGCACTTCCATCGGAGAAAGGCGTTGGTTAGTAGCGGTAGTGGTCGGCTTTGTACGGGCCGTCGACCGGCACGCCGATGTATTCGGCCTGCTTTTCGGAAAGAACGGTCAGCTTGACGCCGATCTTTTCGAGGTGGAGGCGCGCCACTTCTTCGTCGAGCTTCTTGGGAAGCGTGTAGACGTCGATGGCGTAGGTGTCCTTGTTCTTCCACAGGTCGATCTGAGCCAGCGTCTGGTTGGCGAAGCTGTTCGACATGACGAAGCTGGGGTGGCCGGTGGCGCAGCCGAGGTTGACGAGGCGGCCTTCAGCGAGCAGGTAGATGCTGTTGCCCGCGGGGAACGTGTACTTGTCGACCTGAGGCTTGATGTTGATGTGCGTTGCGCCGGACTGATAGAGGCGGTCGACCTGGATTTCGTTGTCGAAGTGGCCGATGTTGCACACGATGGCCTGATCCTTCATGTGCTGCATGTGCTCCAGCGTGATGATGTCGACGTTACCGGTGGTGGTGACGTAGATGTCGCCGAGGCCGAGGGTCTCTTCGAGAGTGGTGACCTGGTAGCCTTCCATCGCGGCCTGCAGGGCGTTGATGGGATCGATTTCGGTGACGATTACGCGGGCGCCCATGCCGCGGAGGGAGTGGGCCGAACCCTTGCCGACGTCGCCGTAGCCGCAGATCACCGCGACCTTGCCGGCGAGCATGACGTCGGTGGCGCGCTTGATGCCGTCAGCCAGCGATTCGCGGCAGCCGTACAGGTTGTCGAACTTCGACTTGGTGACCGAATCGTTGACGTTGATGGCGGGTATCAGCAGCTTGCCGTCCTGCTTCATCTTGTAGAGGCGGTGAACGCCAGTGGTCGTTTCTTCGGACACCCCGCGCCATTCTTTCACGAGGTTGTGGAAGATGCCGGGCTGTTCGACCTTGATCTTCTTTAGCAGGTCCTTAATGACCTTCTCTTCGTGGCTGCCGGACGGGGAATCGATCCAGTCCGAGCCGTTCTCCATTTCGAAGCCCTTGTGGAGGAAGAGGGTGACGTCGCCACCGTCGTCGACGACGAGCTGCGGGCCCTGGCCGTTCGGGAAGCTGATCGCCTGCCAGGTGCAGTCCCAGTATTCTTCCAGCGTTTCACCCTTCCAGGCGAACACGGGCACACCGGTTACGGCGATGGCGGCGGCAGCGTGGTCCTGCGTGGAGAAGATGTTGCAGCTGGCCCAGCGGACGTTCGCGCCGAGATCGGCGAGGGTTTCGATCAGGACCGCGGTCTGGATGGTCATGTGCAGCGAACCGGTGACGCGGACACCCGCGAGCGGCTTTTCGGCTGCATACTTTTTGCGGATTGACATCAGGCCGGGCATCTCATGCTCGGCGATATCGATTTCCTTGCGGCCGAATTCGGCCAGCTTAATGTCTGCGACTTTATACTCAGTCGCGAGTGAAACGACGGTGCTCATTGGTGGGCGTTGACCTCGAAATCAGGATAGCACAGAAGATCCATCAAGCAATCATGATTTTTTGATAGACTGATTGCCAGATGGCTGGATTGCTTAAGACGATGCGGTTGCTGGGGGACGAGGGGCGGCTGAGGATTCTGCGGCTGCTGCGGGCCGAGGAGCTGAGCGTCGCCGAGTTGCAAGAGATCCTGGGGATGGGGCAGAGCCGTATCTCCATGCAGTTAAAGCAGTTGAAGCAAGTCGGTTTGGTCGAGCTGCGGCGGGCGGGGCAGAAGAGTCTGTATCAGCTGACTGCGGCTTCGCCGGTGGTGCTGGAATTACTGGACGCGAGCGGGCAGGAAATAGCCGAGGCGGTGCAGGACGACCGTGCGCTGGCGTTGACGCTGGAAAAGCGGAAGGACAAGCTGCGGTCGTACTTTGACGAACTGGCAGGGCGGTTCGGCCGGGACTATGTGCCGGGGCGGAGCTGGAAGGGGCTCGCCGAGATGCTGCTGAAGCTGCTGCCGCCGCTGGAGATCGCGGATTTGGGCGCGGGTGAGGCCACCATGTCGCTGCTGCTGGCGCAGACGGCGGCCCGGGTGATTGCAGTGGATTCGTCGCCAAAGATGGTGGAGTACGGGGCTGAGGTGGCTCGGCGGAACGGCGTCGCGAATCTGGAGTACCGGCATGGGGATCTGGAGTCGCTGCCGGTGGCGGATGCGGAGGTCGACATGGCGCTGCTGCACCAGAGTCTGCACCACGCGCTGCATCCGATACGGGCGGTGGAGGAGGCTTTCCGAATTGTGCGGCCGGGCGGCCGTGTGGTGGTGATGGACCTTTTGAAGCACCGGTTTGAAGAGGCTCGGGAGATGTACGCCGATGTGTGGCTGGGGTTCAGTCAGGTGGAGTTGACCGACCTGCTGCGGCGGGCGGGATTCTGCGATGTCGAGGTGTCGGCGGTGCACAGGGAAGACGAGACGCCGCACTTTGAGACGCTGCTTGCCATCGGAAGAAAACCAGTTACTCTGAACAGGTGACCCGCAGACAATTTGCTGTCTTCTCCTTTGCTGTGCCTCTGATGGCGAAGGAATCGGACAAGTTTGAAAAACTCGCCAACGACTATATTGCGAAGTTTCTGGAAGCTCGGCCGGAAGCGGCGACGTTCCTGGGTGAGCACCGGTATGACGGCCGGCTCTCCGATGTCAGTGCAGAGGGTCTGAAGCGCAACCTTGCAGCGCAGCGCCAGTTTCTGAAGCGGACTCGGCGGCTGAATACCTCGAAGCTGGACCCGGTTAGCCGCATTGATCTGCAGATATTGAAGGGCCAGATTGAGTCGGCGATCTGGTCTGAGACGGTGCTGCGCGAACGCGAGTGGAACCCGATGTCGTATAACCCGGGGGGCTCGATTTACTTCCTGCTGGAGCGCGAGTTTGCTCCGCTGCCGGCGCGGCTGGAGGTGGTCCGGCAGAGGCTGGATGCGGTGCCGGCGTACCTTGCGGCGGCTCGGGCGAACCTGCGGACCTCGACGAAGATTCACGCGGAGACGGCGATTGGGCAGATTGGCGGGACCATCAATCTGCTGACGACGGTGCTGGACGGTTACCTGGCGCAGGCACCGGAGAGCCGCGCGGCGGTTTCGGCGTCGAGAGACAAGGCTGTGGCGGCGCTGAAGGACTGGCGGGAATGGTTGCAGAAGGAACTGGTTCCGCGGGCTGACAAGAACTTTCGCCTCGGGCCTGAGTTATTCCGGGCGAAGTTGCAGCACACGCTGGGGTCGGCGCTGACGGCGGATCAGATACGGCGTCGCGGTGAGGCGGACCTGAAACAAACTCAGGCCGCGATGTATGAAACATCTTTGAAGCTGGGTGCGGCGGCGAACTCGGATGCGCGGGCAAAGGTGATTCGGGCGACGCTCGACAAACTGGCGGAGAGCCGGCCGGATGCTTCGAGCATTGTCGACCTGGCGAAGCGTGACCTGGTGGCGGCGACGGACTTTGTGCGGTCGAAGGGGCTGGTTTCGTTGTTCGACAGCCCGCTGCGGATTGTCGAGATGCCCGAGTTTCAGCGGGGTGTCGCTGTGGCGTCGTGCGCGTCGCCGGGGCCGCTGGAGAAGAACGGAGTTACTTTCTTTAATATCTCGCCGCCGCCTTCGGGCTGGAATCAGGCGCAGGTGGACAGTTACTTCCGCGAGTACAACAACTCGATGACGAAGAACTTAGTGGTGCATGAGGCGATGCCGGGTCATTATCTGCAGCGTGCTCATGCGAACCGGTTTCAGGCGCCGACGTTGACACGCGCGATCTTCGGCAGCGGCACGTTCCTGGAAGGCTGGGCGGTGTATGCGGAGAAGGTGATGGCCAACGCTGGGTTCGGCGGGCCTGAGGTTCGGATGCAGCAGCTGAAGATGCGGCTGCGCACGATTATCAATGCGCTGATCGACCAGGGGATCCACGCGCAGAAAATGACGGAACAGCAGGCGATGGACCTGATGATGAACGAGGGGTTCCAGGAGAAGAGCGAGGCGGCGGGTAAGTGGCGTCGGGCTCAACTTACTTCGACGCAGTTATCGACTTACTATGCGGGGACGACGGAGCTCGACCAACTGCGCGAGGATTATGAGAACAGGCACGCCGGCATTAAGGATCAGAAGGCGTTTCATGACCGCATGCTGTCGTTTGGTTCGCCGGCGCCGCGGTATGTTCGGGAACTGATGGGCCTTTGATGGCGGCTCTGATTCGCCGGCTGCATATCTGTGCGGGCCTGGTGGTGTTTGCGCAGTTTCTGGTTTACGGGATTGCCGGGATTGCGGCGTCGGTGCAGCCATCTTTGGAACGGCCGAAGGTGCCGCGCGAGGTGCGCTCGATTCCGTTTCAACGCGAGGCCGGGGAGTCGGACAAAGCGGTTGCGGCTCGTGTGTATGAGCTGTTGAAGCCGGAGTTGTCGAGGCCTGTTCCCGACTGGTTTCTGCGTAAGAATTCGGAAGGCAATCTGCTGCTGGATTTCTACAATATCAATGGCATTTACCGCACGGTGGTGGAGCCGCGGCAGCTTCGCGTGGAGTTGATTCGTAACAGCGCGGCGCTGTTTCTTGAGGATATTCACGCGGCTAATCTGGGTGGTGATCCGGGTCCTGGGCTGGTGCGCGTGTGGGCTGCGTGGAATGAAGCCGGTATCTGGGCGCTGTTGTTCTTCTGCGTCTCGGGCGCGTATCTGTGGCTGGCGACGCGGCCGGGGTGGAAGTGGGCGTGGGTGTCTCTGGCTGCGAGCAGTTTGATCTTCGGCGCGTTCTGGGTGGTGTTTCAGTGAGCTATCGGGTGCTTCGGAATCTGCATTTGATGTGCGGGCTGGCGGCGCTGCCGTTCCTGCTGATGTATGCGGTGAGCGCGGTTCAGATGGCGCACAACAAGTGGTTCAACACGAAGCCTGCGTCCGTGAGTGTGGGTACTCCCGCGGTGATCGATGCGGGTCTCGTGGATGCGGCTGTGGTTGCCGGGAAGCTGCAATTACGTGGGGATATTCGCGGGAAATTGCCGAAATTTCGGGTTGTGGTTCCGAGTGTGGTTCATGAGGTGACGTATATCGCCGAGAACGGCGTGGTGACGGTGAATACGACCCGGGCTCGATTTATGGGCGTGCTGAACAGGTTGCATCACGCGGCTGGTTTGTGGCCCAGCTACATGCCGCTGCGGCTGTGGGGTGTTGCGATTGGGCTGGTGTCGATTGCGACTCTTGGGCTGGCGATCACGGGGATCGTGATGTGGTGGCAGCGGAAGCAGGATCGTGTAGTCGGGCTGATTCTGCTGGGTGGCAACGTGGCTTTCGCGTTGGTTGTACTGGGGATGATTCGCGCGGCTGGTCCGTGAGGGTGCGATTCGTGATAGAGTTCCGCCATGATCGACATAAAGCAGGTCACCGATGCGTATCGTGTCGGGCGGGAAAAACCGGGCGGGAAGGTGTACGTCATGGACCCGCACGACGCCAACGTTGCTGCATACAGCGGCTTCACGCGGACGCTGGAATGGTATCAGGCGGTAAGTCCTGAAGATGCGGCGATGCTGAAGGCTTACCTCGACGCCAATTACTAATTCCCGTTGCGGGATCCGTTACGAAATGCGCGGGGATTCGTCTCCAGCGCATGCGAATTCTTAGTCTGGCTCTGATTGCAGCGCTGCCGTGCCTTTGCGCGCCGATAACCAAGGGGGAGCGGCAGCGGCTGATTGCGCACCTGGAGATGACCAATGCATGGCTGAAGTCGGAGGTGGCGGGGCTGAGTGCTGCCCAGCTGAGCTTTCGACCGGCGGCTGATGCGTGGTCGATATCCGATGTGGTGGAGCACCTTGCGATCGCCAGCATCGTGCCCCGCAGCTTCGACCAGGAGTCCAGAGACCTGGTCATCGACTCGAACTGACCCTTCGGAACCCGGGCCTCCCCCGTCTTCTGTTTGTTCGTGCGGTCGATGCCATACCAAAGCATCTGCTCGTCTGTGGCCGCGCCCTTCTCCTCAGCCCGAGGCTTCGTCAGCCCGTCCTGCAGTTGCTTCCAGTACTGCGGCTCATGGAGTTTGCGAAGACCAGCGACGCCAGCCTTCGCGACCATGACCTGGGGCCGAAGGCGCTCGACACCTACCAGTGGTTCCCGATGATCTCGAGCCACTCGCAGCGGCACATCATGCAGATTCGTGAGATCAAGACCGCCGCGGGATATCCAGCCGTTTAATTCCGCGTCGATAACGCAGCATGGCGAGCGGGAGCATTGTCGAGGCTCGGGAACGGCACCGGGCTGGGCGTCATCCACGGAGACATCGTCGAGGCCGACGTAGTTGTCGGTTTGGGGTGTCACGTTGCGGAATAATATCCGCGTGGTTACCGTGCTGGCAAGGAACGGCTGGGTGATCTGGATCCAGACGTGAGTGTACAGGGCTGTCCGATGACGGTTGGAATGTCCGGGTACCACGAATTGTTGCCGGTCCAGCCTGGGCCGGTCATGTCGAGGGCATTCTGCCCGGAGTGAGCCGGGAAGAGCCAGGCGCCCCACTTTCTGTGTAGTCGGTGCGGTGCATTTTGCGGAGTGCGGGCCTTTCTAACGGGGTAGCGCAGCGACATCGAAGTTGAGTGCCGGGCCCGACATGAGTTAGTTGCTGTCGTAAGCGGTGACCGGCTGGTTGAGTAAGTACTTGTCGAACCAGGCGACGATGTGCTGAAGGCGCTCAACGCGATGGCTCGGTTTACCGGAACGGGAGAGTTCATGCGACTCACCGGGGAACTGCACTATGGCTGTCGGGCGCTTCAGGTACTTGAGGGCTCGGAAGAGCGCCTCGCCTCCGGCGGTGGGTGGGGTTCGCATATCCTGCTCGCCTTCGATGAACATGATGGGCGTGCGGATCTTTTCGACCATGTGGATTGGGGAGCGGGCTTTGAAGTCGGCTTCATCCTGCCATGGCGCTGCTTTGAACCAGGTCGGCTGGAACAGGGTGAAGTCGGCTGTGCACCGGAAGGCGGCCCAGTCCGAGATGGATCGCTGAGAGACGGCGGCCTGAAAGCGATCTGTGTGAGTTACTACCCAGTTAGTAAGTATGCCGCCACCACGGCCTCCGGTTACTCCGAGCTTTGCGGGGTCGACGATGCCGCGTTTGATAAGTTCGTCGACTCCCGCCATCAGGTCCTTGTAATCGTCGCCGGGGTAGCTGTACTGGATGACGTTACCGAAGTCCTGTCCGTACGTCGTTGAGCCGCGCGGGTTGGGGTAGAGGACGATGTAGCCTTTGGCGGCCATCCACTGGAACTCATGGTCGAAGGTGAAGCCGTAGGCGGCGTACGGGCCGCCGTGGATGTTGAGGATCAGCGGGTACTTCTTCGATGCGTCGTAGTTAGGTGGGCGCTGGATCCAGGCCTGGATGCGCCTGCCGTCGAAGCTCTTGTACCAGATGGTCTCGGGTTCGGTGAGGTTGAACTGGCTGAACAGAGTCGCGTTGCTATCGGTGAGCTGGGTGAGTTTCTTTGTTGCGAGGTCGAAGGCGTAGAGCTGGCGGGGTGCTGCTTTGCCCTTTGTCGCCACGAGCCAGACCGAGGTGTCGTAGCCGTTCTTCTTCGCGTTTACCGAGACGTAGGTGTAGGCGACTTGCGAGCCGTCGGGCGAGATCTGCGGATCGGCTGCCCAGCGGAATGCGTAGAGGTCGGCTTCGGTGATGTTGCGCTTCTGAGCTAGCGTAGCTATAGCTAGTTTCGGGCAACGCTGGCAAGCACCCTGCCGAAGACCTCCACGCTGTCTGCCGGCTCGATGCCCTCTTTCTCCAGAAGGGCCGTGGTCGCCTCATTCTGAAAGGTCTGATCGAGCGCAAGATGCGGCAGAAAGTGGGAGACCGAACGGAGCATGACCTTATCTGCTTCGCGAGCGCCGTTGCTCAGAAGAAGCTCGGAAAATCGTTCGAATCGTTCCAGGGATACCATTGAGGGCTGTCGCGCTCCCAGGGAGGAAAACGCCATCTCGACCAGTCGCCCGACGGGAATCGACCCCCGTTTGCCGGCGCAGATATTGAAGATCGCGCCAGGGCGGAAATGCCGCTCAAAGAGTGCGTTCAACGCTGCGCCAGCCCAGTGCTCGCCGATCAGGTCCACGCAGCCTGTTGGAAGCGCCGGCATCAGGGGGAAGCGGTTGTGCGGAATCATTCGAAGGGCCTGTCGCAGATAGCCGGTCCCCTCGCCTGCTACCGAACTGAGGCGAAAGATGGCAGCCGGAATT
>JAWXCM010000076.1:0-3055 GCA_034408745.1 Bryobacteraceae bacterium | reverse complement strand
GTCATGCCCGTGTTCTCACGTACCCAGGCCTGGAACTTCTCGTCCTCGATCATCTTCGACTGAGTGCGAAGATCGGCGAGGTACTTGCTCATTTCCGATGGCTTCATCTGCCGAGTAACACGCGGCGAAACTCGCGGTCTGCGATCCTCAACGTGTCCTGCATATTCCTGTTATCCGCGCGCGCCCCGGCGTGCCCGCAGGATCAGTACTCCGCCGAACAGCAGCAAGGCGCTTGTGGCCGGCTCGGGCACCTCGGTGAACGTTGGCTGGTCGAACAAGCTCGGATCCTCGGCCGAGGCGGACAGTTCGGCGAGTGCCCCGGGGGTGAGCTCCAGGTAGAGGATGGTGTTGCCGAGCCCGGTGGTTGGGACCTCGATGCCGTTCGAATCGAGGATGGAGAACGAGAGGGCATCGGGGGCGGGATCGTCCGGCAACGTTGTGAATGAGGCAAGGAACTGGAGAACGGCACCGGGGTCGAAGGTCTGTGTGACGCGGTTGTCGAGGCCGGTGTCGACAATTCGAAAGCCGCCGGGGATGGTGATCGCGCCGCCCGAGAGCACGGGCAAGCCTGTCAGGGAACCGGTGCCGACGTTGAAATCCGTGATGTCCACGGTGTTGGTTTCGGCGCCTCCGCCGTCGACCAGGGAGAAGGTGAGCGAAAACGGTCCCGACGGGTTGCCGACGAATCCCGAGGTATCCATCTGGAACAGGTACGCGGCAGGCGCACAGCCTGCGAGAAGGGCCAGCAGGCAAAGGGTTCGAACGGCTGAGGTCATCGCGCTCCTCCACCCGCGATGACGCGGGGAGTGTATGTGATGGGGTTGTTATTGGTGGTGGTGAATTCCAGCGTGACGGTCCGGGAGGCGCCGGCGGCGAGGAATCCACTGAGTCCAAATGCCGTGGCCATCGGACTTCCAGAGGGTGCGGCGCAGCTTGTGGAGCCGGCGGAGTTGGCGAGTGTGGCGCCGGATGACAGGTTGTCGAGGGCGACGTTCACAGCGCCGCTGAGTGAGGCCGGAGCGTTGTTGCGAATGGTGAGGGTCTGCAGGTACTTTCGCGTGGAGGCGACGTAGCGGAACCCGCTGCGCGTGACGGTGACCATACTGCCGACGTCCACGCCGCACTGCGGGCCATAGACTTGCAGCTTGTTGGAATTGGTCACCATATATACCTTGCCACTGGCGACAACCGGCTGCGCGAATTTCACATAACCGCCCATGCTGTCGCGAGTGCTGTTCATCTCGCTGTTCCAGATCTCCTGCGTGATATCGAGCGCGTTATACGCACGAAGGACGCCGGGAACTACGGTGGCGTTCGCATTCGCCGCCGTGGTGGTGGCCCAGACAATGCCTGTTCCGGCGGTGCCCCCATTTGCCGAGACGGCAGGCGTGCCACCAGGCGTGCCACCCATCTCGTTCCGCAGGGTGCCGACGGCTGCGGGTGTCGTGTTGAGGGTGCTGCCGTTGAATGCGAACGCACGCAGGTAATCCCGGCGGCTCCAGGCGTAGAGAATCGGGTTCGTTTTGTTCCACCAGGCGGTTCCCAGCGTCGCAGCGCAGTCGGTCATGCAGCCGTTGATTCCGGGGAACTTCTGCCATGCGCCGGCGCCCGCACCGTCGAGGTTGCCCATTGCGGATCGCTTCAGCAGGTAGATGACACCTTCCTTGCCGCCGGCCACCAGGTAGTCCGTGCCGGGCACCAGGATGACGCCGCCACCGCTAATGTCGAGGTTTCCATGGAAGAGCGTCTCGTGATTGGCCGGGGTGTAATAGTCGACGACGGCGAGCGTGCCGGGGTGGAGCCTGACGACGCTGCTGCCGAAGTTGGTAACGCCGTCCCAGTCGCCTCCGGCGGTGGCTACGTACAGATAGCCGGCCGCATCCGCCGCCAGCCCGCGCGCTGCCTGCCAGATGCCGCCCTTAAGTCCGGTGGGGGTTGTCTGGAACCGAGCCTGCTGGGTGCGGATGTCGTTCGCGGTGTAGCGGACTACGAAGCCATCCTGCGAGATCCAGCTTTCATTGGCGTCGGGTCGAAAGTATGCGATTCCGATGTAGACCGAGCCATTGGACACCAGCAGGCCGGGGCGCTGAATGGTGTGCGGCGTGGAGGGAACGAGATCACCGGTATCTTTTGGAAATAAGAGCTGGGTTGGGGAAAAGAACTTATCGGCGCCGGTAGCGATGTCCACGGCGTGCAGCCAGAGGTGGTTGGCGGTCGCCGTGCCTTCGGTCTTGACGAAGTACATGGTGTTCGTGCTGAGGTCAACGGCGGGCGTTCCGAGGATGCCACGGGTGGAGGCGAACCAACTGTCGTCGGGCGGGCCGTTGCCATAATTGCGCGACCACAAGGGCGTGGACTCCTGCGGATCATCGGCGTCAAAGGCGTATATCGTATTGCTCATGGTGGCGACGTAAACCACATTGCGCAGGCCTTTTCCGGGGATGTTCACGTTCGGAATCACCAGCGGCTCCGCGTACGCGGTGTTATCAACGTCGCGGGCGAACAGCTTGCCGAACGTCGCGGGACGAACATTGGAAGTATTGAGCAGAACTTCTGACAGGTTAGCGTTCGTTCGGTCGGTATTGTACTGCGACATCGCTACCGGAACTTGTGCGGGGCAAAGGAATACGGCGAGGAGCGAAGCGAGGAAGAGCAGGCGCATAAATACCCTTTAGTACGGCAGTGCCGGAACCACAGTATACACGGTACCGGGATGGGAGCCTTACTCTTTCCGCAGCGCGCCGATCAGCTTCTCGCCGAACGGCGAGGAATGCACGGGACGGGGCGCCGGCTTTGCGGCCGGAACCGCGGGATTCGGAACACTTGCCGCCGCTACCTCACGCGCTGGCGCGGGTGGCGTATCGGGTTCGTCGAGGAATTTCTGCTTCTTCAGGATGGAGCGGTCGAGCGTGGAGTTATAGCCGGTCCAGCAGCCGTCGACGTGACGGTCCTTGTTCAGCAGGCCGCGCATGCACTCCATGCGGGAATCGAGCGCGTCCAACTGGTGCAGCAGCATCGCTTCGGGGAACACGGGCGTTTTCGGCGAACCGTAATC
>JAWXCM010000075.1:0-3124 GCA_034408745.1 Bryobacteraceae bacterium | reverse complement strand
GAAATCGCTCGAACCCGCATACTCCGTCCACACGCCGAACCCCACGTTTTCCATCCGGCAGTTCTTCACCGTCAGCCCGACCGCGCCCGTAACTTCCTTCTGCCCCGCAAAGAACGCGACATCGGTGTTGCGGATCGTGATCCCGTCGAAGATATGCCACGCCGACCCCATCACATCGAAGAAATGATGGTTCCCGGCGCCGTCAAACACCACCTCGCCATCGCCCGCCGCCTTGATCGTGATGGGCTTGTCCTGCGTCGCTTTGAGCGACAACTGCATGGTGCCGTCAAACGGTGCCATCATCGGGTCGACATAGTTCAGCCGCTCCGGCCGGTACAACCCGGCATGCACCATAATTGTGTCGCCCGGCTGCGCTCGCCGTTCCCACATCACGCTCCAGTCGCCCATGCCCGCGCCGTAATACGCCTGCAGCAGCGCGGTGAAACTGGGCTCGATCCGGTCGCCCTTGTGATCCGGCGGATAGACGTGCAGCACGCGACCTCCGGAGTAAGGCATCGGCTCCGACCGCGTTCGAACCTTCACCTGATGTGTCACCTCGCCGCTGGTGCCGTCAGGGTCGCTCAGGACGAACCGGCACTCATACTCGGTGCCAGGCTCGAGACTGAAAATGCTGCCGGCGAACCCGTGCGGCACCGTATAGTCCAGGTTTTCGCGCGTCCGGAACACGCGCTCTCCACCGATGCGTACCAGCGGCAGACCCTTACGCCATGCGGCTTCGCCCGACTTCCGGAACTGCACATCCACTCGGGCATTGCGGTTCGCATCGCCCGAAATCTCCCATTCGAACCCGAGGTTCAGCAAGGTCGGGTGCTCCACCGTAAACCGGCCCGCCTGCGTCGCATTCCCCTGACCCCAGACAGACCCCGCGCATAGCGCACACAACAGCAGTAGTCGACGATTCATAATCGCCGCCGATTATATGCCACAACTGAACCTGTGGTTGCCCGAGCAGGTTCCCTTCCATCCCCTCCCCGTAATTCGGGTGTATGCGGTGCGGCGGAAAACAAAGCTTGCGCAGGATGGGAGCGGGCCGCAGATACCAGCTCGCCCATGACAGCGGCGAATCGCCATTCATGTCCCGAACCTCCACCGCAGCGCCTGCGCCCAGCAGCAGCTCGACAGCCTCCATATCTCCGAAGGCTGCCGCCCGGTGCAACGGCGTCTCGCCCTTCGTCCGCGCATCGCGCATGAACCCACCCGTCTCGACACCCGGCTTCGTTGCTGTATTCGGATTCGCACCAGAGGCCAGCAGAACGCGCATCACGCGGTTGCGTGCCTTCCGGTTCTGCGTCGTCGACAAACAGGCATGCAGCGGAGTCTCACCCGTGTCCGGCAGCGGAGCGTTCGCATCGGCTCCCTGTTCGATCAGGAACTGCGCCAGCCGCCAGTGACCGTGGAAACTCGCGCCATTTAAATCACAATTCTCGCCGAGCGTCGTTAACGATTCGCCATTTCCCAGTAAATACCGAATCGCGCTCACGTCTCCGTAATACGCGCACCACTGAATCAGAGCGACCTCACCCGCATCCCGGTCGGTCGCTGCCCCGTGCAGCCTGTACTCAAACACCAAATCCGTCCGCCCCTCGGCAATTCGGGCCATCAGCAATGCGGCTTTATCAGACATACGCCGCACTCTAACACACCGCTATACTCACGAAATGCCCACAGTACAGGAGGTACTCGCCGAACTCGAATCGTTTGGTTCACCCGCGGGACTCGCGGCGATGGTCCGCGCAGGCATTCATACGGACCGCGCCTGGGGCGCACGCATGAAGGACATTCCGAAATGGACGCCTGGGCAGCGGACTTCGATAACTGGGGCATCTGCGACACCGTGTGCTTCCACCTGTTCGACGTAACGCCGTACGCATTTCTCAAGATCGATGAATGGGCCACCCGCCCCGAAGAGTTCGTGCGCCGAGCCTCCTTCGCACTGCTCGCCAGCCTGGCTGTGCATGACCGCGTGGCGCCCGCCGATGCCTTCATCAGCCGCCTTCCGCTCATCGAAGCTGCGTCCACCGACAACCGCAATTTCGTGAAGAAGGGCGTGAGCTGGGCGCTGCGCTTACTCGGCCGCCGCAACCCCGCCTGTCATGTCGCCTCCACAAAACTGGCCCACCGCCTCGCCGCGTCGACTGACCCTGCAGCCCGATGGATCGGCAAAGACGCGGTACGCGATCTCACCACGCCCGCGGCCCTGAAGCGAGTCGGTAAGGCCACACAAACCGGTCAGACCCGAAACACCTCGTCGATCTCCACCTGATACCCGGTCGCCAGCCGGTTCGTCTCGTTCGCCATCCCGACAACCGCCATCAGTTCGGCAAACATCGCATCCGTCATGCCGGCCTTCCGAGCGCCCACCGTGTGCGACGCCACGCAATAGCCGCACCCGTTTGTCGCGCTCACGGCCACATAGATCATCTCCTTCACCACCGGATCCAGAACTCCATCCGGGCGCATAATCTCCTTGATGCTGAACCACGTCCGACGCAAAGTCACCGGATCATGCGCCAGAGCCTTCCAGAAATTATTGATATATTCCGTCTTCCGCGTCGCCCGAATATCGTCGTAAATCGCGCGGACCTCATCCGGCGCCGCGTCATACTCAATCAGTCCACAGGTAGCCATCCATTCAGCATCGCGCACCGATAAACTATTCATATGCGCCGCCGATTTGCAGCAGCCGCCATCTTCCTCTCCACCCTGACCACCCCGGCCCAGGACTGGCCTCAATTCGGTGGACCCACCGGCGACTTCACCCTGCCGTCAGCTCCGATCGCATCCACCTGGCCCGCGACTGGCCCAAAGCAGCTGTGGAAGCGGCTGCTCGGTGACGGCTACTCCGGCATCGCGGTGGAAAAGGGAGTGCTGTACACCATGTACAGCCTCAAACAGGAAGAATTCGCCGTCGCGCTCGACGCCACCACAGGCAAGACGAAATGGGAGGTCTCGTGGGACAAATCGGGCCCGCGCCTCGACCTCTCAAATGGACCCGGCCCGCACACCACACCGCTCATCCTCGCTGACCGCATCATCACCATCGGCATACGAGCACGCATGAGCGCCCTCGACAAAGCCACCGGCAAAATCCTCTGGACCAAAG
>JAWXCM010000074.1:0-3718 GCA_034408745.1 Bryobacteraceae bacterium | reverse complement strand
AGGTACGTCCAAGCTCAACGGTGATCCGAAAGCGTGGCTCTACGTTGCCGAAGGGTACTGCGAGCGCATCGTCAACGGCAGTCTGAAGCCGAAGGCGTAGACGGGGCCAACTCCGTGATGATCTGGACCAAGACAGGACGACAGCCGCAGGACGTGGGCGCCGGCATAGGCCTGCGGTTGCCCCACCTTGCGGAGGTGCTGGACACCAAGCCGGACGTCCCGTTCTTCGAGGTGCACCCGGAAACGTTTCTGGCGAATCCGCACGCCACCGAACTGCTGCTGGCCATTGCCGATCGATATCCCGTGTCCGTGCACACGGTCGGGGTATCGATCGGCAGCGCCTCGGGCCTTGACCGTGCACACATGGCGCGAGTCAAACGCCTGGTCGACCTGGTCAACCCCGTCCTGTTTTCTGGCCACGTCGCCTGGTCGACCCATGCGGGTGACTATCTGAACGATCTGCTGCCACTGCCCTACACCGAAGAATCCCTGACGCTTCTCGCACGGCACATCACACAGGTGCAGGACGCCTTTGAGCGAAGGTATCTGCTGGAGAATCCCTCCAGTTACCTCGGCTTTGCAGATTCGACGATGACCGAGCCGGAGTTCCTGTCGGCATTGGTTGAGCGAACAGGTTGCCGGCTGCTGTGCGACGTCAGCAACGTGTACCTGAGCGCCCACAACATGGGCTTTGATGCGGAGGCCTACCTGGACGCCCTTCCAGGCGAAGCTGTAGCGGAGTTACACCTGGGCGGGTTTGAGGCCGAGGCCGACGAACGCACACCAGGAACCACTCTTCTGGTGGATACACATGGGACGCGCGTCGCTGATGGCGTATGGCAGCTCTATGAGTACGCCGTGTCACGGTTCGGTCCGGTCCCAACGCTGATCGAGCGAGACAACGACATTCCCGATCTCGGCACGTTGATCGCCGAGAGCCAGTTGGCCCGTCCGCACGCCAGCCGGGGCCTGGCCAAACAATATGTCCACACTCAGTGATGTCCAGCATCGAATCAGAGAGGCGGTAGTCCGGGGCGACTTCGCGTCGGCGAGTCCCGTACTCATCGGCGGCAGAGATCCCATCAGTCGCCTGGCCGTGCACCATCGGCACTTTCACGCCAGTTTGCTGGATGCGATTCGCACGCGCTTTCCCGCGACAGCCTGGCTGATTGGTGACATGGCGCTCACGGCCGGTGCGCAGCGTTTCATCGCGGCGCATCCCCCGAGGGTCGTCTGTATCGCCGAATTTGGCAGCGCGTTTCCCGCATTCCTGGCTCAGGAACCCTCCTCGAGCGAGGTGCCCTACCTGGAATCCTTCGCCACGCTCGAATGGCACGTCGGCCGCGTGTCGGTCGCGGTCGGCAGCCCGGCAATAGGGATCACTGACCTGACGGCGATCGATCCCCAGGCGCTCATGTCAGCAGCCGTTGTCTTGCAGCCTGGTGTGATCTACCTCACGCTTGAATGGCCGGTGGATGAACTCATGCGGTTGTATCTTTCGACCCAGGCGCCTCCAGCATTTCAGATCCACGCCAACACGGTTGAGGTGGAAGTCTTTGGCGTCCGAGGGGAATTGAAGCTGACGCGCCTCTCGGCCGCGGCCGCGACGTTCCGGTCGCAGCTGCAGTCCGGCGCGACACTCAGCGCTGCTTCAGAGGCCGCGATGGACTGTGATGCGGCGTTTGATCCCGGACGCGCCCTTGTTGAGCTGTGCGACAGCGGAGCCCTGTGTGGGCTCAGCCTGTCGACGGCAGACGTCGATTAGGTCGTCACGAAGGCCGGGCTGTGGAGCCGGCGAAGTTTACGCCGTCCTATCAGGGCTACTGCGCGACCGCCGTGGCACAAGGCATGAAGCTCGCGTCTAGTCCGGAACTCTTCGTAGTCGAAGGCGGCAAGACGTATCTGTTCTCAACAGCGCAGGCGAAGCAGATGTTTGAAATGGACAAGAAGGGTACGATCGCCAAGGCCGACGCAAACTGGCCAAAGGTGAGCAAGATGCCCGTCTCGAAGATGGGTGGGCTGTAGGCCCTGTCCAGCGGCTGGCTTTACATGGGGCGGCACCGGCGAAGTGCCGCCCCGGCGTTTGGACGCCCTGGGCCACACACGCCTGACGCGATGAATTTCTGGAGTCGTTGCTCGGCAGCAACGGCGTCCTCGGCCAGGCCGAATCCTGGAACGATCTCATGGAGCGCATCGCGTTCAAGAGCGATAAGCTCGCCACGACCCGTTGAATTCAATCTCCGCAGAAAGGACCGCCTATGAAAAAGAATTCGAAGCAAGTTCTGGTCGTGGATGTAGGCGGCAATCACGTCAAGTGTCTGCTCACCGGGCAGGAGAACCCGCGGGAGTGTGACTCCGGGCCGTCCATGACGCCCGAGGAGATGGTCGCCGGGGTCCGCAAGGCAACCAAGGACTGGAAATACAACGTGGTCTCGATCGGCTATCCGGGCGTGGTTCTCCGCGGCGAGCCGGTTTCCGAACCGCACAACCTCGGACCGGGGTGGGTAGGATTCGACTTCGAGGCTGCATTCGGTTGTCCCGTCAAGATCATCAACGACGCCGCCCTGCAAGCTCTGGGGAGCTATGAGGGAGGCAAGATGCTTTTCCTGGGACTGGGCACCGGCCTCGGCTCCGCCATGATCGTGGACGGCATCGTCGAGCCGATGGAACTGGCTCATCTGCCGTACAGAAAAGGCACCTTCGAGGATTACGTGAGTGCTCAGAAGTTGGAGGACGTAGGAAAAAAGAAATGGCAAAAATACGTCACGGACGTGGTGAGCCGCCTGATCGCCGCGCTCGAACCCCGCGATGTCGTCATCGGGGGAGGCAATGTGAACAATCTCAAGGAACTGCCACCCGGCTGCCGGGCGGGCAACAACGCCAACGCATTCCTTGGAGGGTTTCGTCTGTGGGAGGAAGCCGGCAAATGGAAAGCGTCCGCCGAATCCAGCAGGCCCCCCCACCTGCCACCCCTCACGAAACGTTCCGCGTGGAAGGCCCTTGCTTCCCACCATAAGCAGGTCAAGAAGCTGCACCTGCGGAAGCTGTTCGCCGATGACCCGAAGCGGGGGCAGCGGCTCACGGTCGAGGCCGCAGGTCTGTTTCTCGATTACTCAAAGAACCGGACTACCGACAAGACGCTCACGTTGCTCATGGAACTGGCGGAGGATTCAGGCCTGCGCTCCGCCATCGACGCCATGTTTCGGGGCGAGAAGATCAACGTCACGGAGCAGCGCGCGGTCCTGCACGTGGCCCTGCGCGCGCCGAAAGGGCAGAACATCTTCGTGGACGGCAAGAATGTCGTTCCGGATGTCCACGCCGTGCTCGACCGGATGGCGGGCTTCTCCCAACGCGTTCGCAACGGCCAGTGGAAGGGACACACCGGCAAACGCATCAGGAACATCGTCAACATCGGCATCGGCGGTTCCGACCTTGGACCGGTGATGGCCCACGAGGCGCTCAAGCATTACAGCGACCGCCGCCTGAACGTACGGTTCGTCTCGAACGTGGATGGCGCCGATTTCGTGGAGGCGACCCGGGATCTCGATCCGGCCGAGACGCTGTTCATCGTGGCTTCGAAAACGTTCACCACGATGGAGACGATGATCAACGCGCAAAGCGCGCGCGCCTGGTTGCTCAAAGGCCTCGGTGGCAACCGCAAGGCTGTGGCCAAACATTTTGTCGCGGTGTCCACGAACGCAGAACAGGTGGCGGCGTT
>JAWXCM010000073.1:0-33053 GCA_034408745.1 Bryobacteraceae bacterium | reverse complement strand
TCCCCGCCCGTCGAAATCTGGCGTCGACCCGTGGGCCCCGGCTGGTCCTCCTTCGCCGTCAACGGTGAGCTGGTCTACACCCAGGAGCAACGCGGTGAAGAGGAGATCGTGGCCTGCTATAACGCCACCACCGGCAAGCCTGTCTGGACCCACCGCGACGCCGCCCGCTTCTGGGAATCGAACGCCGGAGCTGGCCCCCGTGGCACCCCGACCCTCAGCAACGGCCGCCTCTACACGTTTGGAGCGACGGGTATCGTGAACGCGCTCGACGCCACTACCGGAAAAGCCATCTGGTCTCGAAACGCCGGAACCGACGCCGAACGCAAGGTGCCCGGCTGGGGCTTCTCCAGTTCGCCCCTGGTGGTCGGCGACGTGGTCATCGTCGCAGCCTCCGGGCGAATGGTGGGCTACGACATAGCGACCGGCGTTCCCCGGTGGGTCGGCCCCACCGGGGGTGGTGGCTACAGTTCGCCCCAGCTGCTGACCATCGCCGGAGTCCCGCAAGTCGTTCTGCTCAACGGATCGGGGGCGGTCAGCCTCGCCCCGGCCGATGGCACAGTGCTGTGGAATCACGAATGGAACGCAGGGGGAACCCCGATCGTGCAGCCCGCCCTCACCAGTGACGGCGAGTTACTCATCAGCGGCGTCGATATGTCGGGCGGAGTCGGAATGCGGCGGCTGGCCCCCGAGCTCGGTCCTGCCGGCTGGACCGTCAAAGAGCGCTGGACCACCCGAAGCCTGAAACCCTATTTCAACGACTACGTGGTGCACAACGGCCACGCGTTCGGTTTCGACGGCAGCATTCTGGCGTGCATCGACCTGAAGGACGGTCAGCGCAAGTGGAAGGGCGGGCGCTACGGCAACGGCCAGATGGTCCTGTTCCCTGACCAGAACCTGCTGCTGGTGCTCTCCGAAGAAGGCGAACTCGCGCTGGTGAGCGCCGCCGCAGACCAGTTCCGCGAACTCGCGCGCTTCCCCGCGATCGAGGGCAAAACCTGGAACCACCCCGCGCTCGCCGGAAACGTTCTGCTGGTCCGCAATGGCCAGGAAATGGCGGCATTCCGGCTGCCAGTCGCCCACCCCTGACCATCTTTTCTGTCCCGAACCAGGCCTCGCCAGCGTCTACACTCCATGGTGACCCTGACCCGGAAGAACTCAGCCCTGCTTGTCGTCCTGCTGGCCAGTGCCGTAGCCATTTTCGCCGGGATTTGGGTGGCGACTCCACACCGGGCCCCTACTCCCGAGTCGGCCCAAACAGGCGGCCCCGATGACCGTCCGAGCCCCGTGGCCGAGTCCGTGGAAGTAGTCACCCGCGCCCGCCGAGCCCCTGAACCAGCACCACAACAGCCGCCCCAGCCCACATCCGTCCACGCTGCCTCAACCGACACCTCAAAGGACTGGTCCGTGGTAGCAGCCACGCTAAATTCCCTGGATCAGGCGGAAAAACGGGCGGACTCCCTCAAAGACACCTGGCGCGAGTGCCAGTGCACCGTGTTTCCAAAGGGAGAATCCGAGCGGTATTTCGTGGTGGTGGGAACCGGGCTCGGCCGCAACGCCGCGGACAGTCTGCGGGACCGGGCAACCGGGGCCGGACTGCCGGGCGACACGTACGTAACGAAGTTGATACGTCGCCCGGGGGATCCCAACCCTTAACCGCTTACCATTGTCGATACGGTGTACGCTAAGTTTTACTCACATTCGCGGCACTTGCGCCGATATAAAAGGTAAGGTTCAGTTTGATTCAGATTGCACCAGGCCTGTTTGCCGCCGCGCTACTCGTGTCGGCACTTGCCCTGACTATTCTGGCTGGCAGGATCGCGAGCCGCATCCCTGCGCCTGGAGCCCGCGGGTGTGCCGGAATTCTTGGATTTACCGCTTTCTGGAGCTTCATAGACGGCTGTCTGCATCTGTTCCCGGGCCACGAGTACGTGTTTACGCAACTCGGCTATATCCCCACTGTCCTGAGTGGGTTCGGCCTGCTGGTGGTCGCCCTCGACTACCGCCAGCGCCTGCACATTCTGACTCCCCCGCGAGTGGCCGTCCTGCTTGCGGTGCCCGCTGTGACTGTGGTTCTCGCGTTCTCAAATGAGTACCACGGGCTGATCTGGAGCCAGTTCGGTTCGGAGCGCATCGGCGGCATCGTCTACATGCGCGTCACCTACGGCAAATGGTTCCCAATCCACCTCGCCTGGCAGTACATCCTGAATGTGTTCGCGGCCGGTCTGCTGATCCAGACCATCTTCCGGTCCACTCAAATTCACCGCCGCCAGGCGATTCTGGTGGTGCTCGCCATCGTCATCCCGTGGTTCGCCAATTTGACGTACATGCTGCGGGTTGGACCGGCTCCCGGCCTCGACCTCACCTCAGCGGCGTTCTCGGTCAGCTGCGTGCTCCTGACCATCGGCATTTTCCGGTATCAGCTGTTCGACGTCGTCCCCATCGCCCATGATTCGGTCATCCAGCAGATGAGCGACGGCGTCATCATCCTCGACCCGGAGGGCCGCGTTCTCGACGCGAATCCCGCGGCAACCAACCTGTTCCGCCTCGAAGGCGCACTCATCGGCCGCATGCCCAAAGTCGAGGTTCTGACGGCGCACGGACCGCAACAGCTGGGCATGTTCGATTCGCCGTCCTCTACCGATGTCTGGGTGGAGAAACCTGGCGGCACCCGCTACTTCGACCTCACCATTTCTCCCCTCCGCCTCGGGAGCGGCCGCATCGCTGGCCGGACCGTCGTCTTTCGCGATATGACCGTGCGCCGGCTCGAAAAGGAGGCGCTGATCCTGTCGCGCGAGGAAACAGCTGCGGCGAATGACCGGCTTTCGGCGCTGAACGAGGAGTTGCGCACCGCCCTGCAGCGAGTGGAGGCACTGGCTGGAGAAGCCGAAGCCGCAAGTCGCGTGAAGGGCGAGTTTCTGGCCGCCATGAGCCATGAGATCCGCACCCCGATGAATGCAGTCCTCGGCGCTTCGGACCTGCTCGCCGATACCGGCCTCACGGATCTGCAGCGCGAATACAACGAGATGGTGCGCAACGCGGGATCCACGCTGCTGTCGATCATCAACGATATCCTCGACCTCAGCAAAGCCGAAGCCGGGCGTATGGAGACCGAACAGGCACCGTTCCCACTGCTGAACGTCATCGATCAGGTGGTGGAACTGGTGGAGGAACAGGCCCACCGGAAGTCGCTCGTCATCTCCATCGACATCGAAGAGCAACTGCATCCGTGGGTAAAAGGAGATGCCGGCCGGTTCCGCCAGGTGCTCCTTAACCTGTTGTCAAACGCGGTCAAGTTCACCGAGTCCGGGAGTGTGGAGATCCGCGTCCGGACGGTTCGGGAGAAGATGCGAACCCGGTTCGAAGTGGAAGATACAGGCATAGGCGTACCGTTTGACGCGCAATCCCGTCTGTTTGAGGTGTTCCGGCAGGGCGACGCGTCCATGAGCCGGCGTTATGGCGGAACGGGTCTTGGGCTCGCCATTGCGCGGCGTCTGGTGGAACTGATGGGCGGATTCATCGGTTTTGAAAGCGTGCCGGAGCAGGGCAGTGTCTTCTGGTTTGAGCTCCCACTCGAACCGTGCGACCCGGCCGTATCGAAGACATCGCAGTTCGACGGCCTCACCGCGGCGGTTGTTGCCACACCGCCAACCCGGCGGCTCCTGCTGAACCGGCTGCGCACCCTTGGCATGGTGGCCACTGCCTTTGAGACTGCGCCTGTGGCCATCGCCAAAGCGCCGGAGTCCACGCTGCTCTTTGTCGAACACACCATGACGGGCCGCTCCTACGTCAGCGTCAACCGCAAGTCCGTCGCAGAAACGGTACGGATCTACACACCCGTCAGGCTCTCACAACTGCTTTACCGCCTCACCGCACTGCTTCCGCCAAAGCCGGACACCGAGCCCCATGTTCAGTCCAGCCCTGTCCTCACCGGCAAGCGCGTTCTCCTGGCCGAAGACAACGTCGTGAACGCCCATTTGGCGCGCGTTCTGCTCATCAAACTCGGACTGGAAGTGGAACTGGCAGGCAGCGGAACCGAGGCACTCGACGCCTTTGTTCAGTCGCGCTACGACCTCATTCTTATGGATCTTCAGATGCCCGACATGGATGGTCTGGAGGCCACGCGCCGCATCCGCATACACGAAGGAACCATGGCTCTGGGTCACACGCCCATCGTGGCCCTGACAGCCAACGTGCTCAGCAGCGAACGGGAGCAGTGCCGAATAGCCGGTATGGACGATTTCGTCGCCAAACCGATTGACCGTGTAGAACTGGGCCGCGTCGTCATGCGCTGGGCTGGCTCTTCGCCAGTCAGTGCCTGACCATTTACACTGTAGGGGAACCCCATGTTTCCTCGAATCGCGCTCGCAGTGTGTCTCGCCACGTCCCTCGTCTGGGCTCAGCCGGCGAATTCCCCAACCACGCCCCGCCGGGCGAAGAACGTGATCCTCCTGCTGGCCGACGCCGGCGGAATCCCTGTGGTGAATGCGGCCAGCATTCTCGGCTACAACGCTCCGCAGAAGCTGTTCATCCAGAGCTGGGACCACATCGGCCTGTCGGACACCTCGCCTGTCGGCAAATGGGTTACCGATTCGGCTGCCGGCATGACCGCCATCGTTACCGGCCAAAAGACCGCCAACGGCGTCATCAGCCAGTCGGCGGACGGCAAGCGCGGCGAAGCTGACGGTAAGCCTCTCAAGACCATCCTCGAGTATGCCGAGGAGCATGGCCTCTCCACCGGGGTCATGAGCAACGTCAGCATCGCAGATGCCACGCCCGCCGCCTGTTACGCCCATCAGAATGAGCGTGGCAACTGGGGGCAGATCTTCGCCCAGCTCTTCGATCCGAAGTTCGGTGATGGCGTCGACGTGGTGTTCGGCAACGGTCGCAAGCGCATCTGGGACCTGGCGGGAAAAGTGAATGTGGATCTGGACGCGCTGGCCAAAGGAGCCGGCCGTACCGTCTACTCCAGGCTGGAGGATGTGCCGGCTTCTGAAAACCGGGCCATCGCAGTTTACGACTCGGGAATCGACCTGCGGGCCGCGGCGCGCATCGCCATTCAGAAGCTGTCGAAGAACCCGAAGGGCTTCTTCCTGATGATCGAATCGGACGCGCACACAGACCAGCCAAAGGCCGGCATCACGCGTCTGCTGGAATTCGACAAGCTCATTCGCGAAATCTCGGAGCTGACCAACCCCGAAGAGACCCTGCTTCTCTTCACGGCCGACCACTCCTTTGATTTCCGCGTGGCCGGCGGCGGCCCGGATCAGCCCATCACCACCGGCCTCGAAGAGTGGGAAGCGCAAACGCCCGAGGTGCGCAAGCAGGGGCTGCGAATCCCCGCCATTCGTATGAACAACTCCCATACCGGAGAAGAAGTTCTGGTGGCGGCCAAAGGCCCGGGCGCCGAACTGGTCCGTGGATTCATGCCGAATACGCAGTTGTTTCAGATCATGATGTCCGCATACGGCTGGCGCTGATTGCGCTGCCTCGGCCGGTCGCGATAGACTCCTCGGGAGGGAAATCTATGCGGATTCTGGCCTTGCTGCTCGTTGCCGTCCTGAGTGTGCCTGCTCAGACGACGGATGCCTCCATCACGGGCACCGTCGTCGATCCGCAGGGTGCGGTCATCGTGAGTGCGTCCGTCACGGCAACTCATGTCGACACCGGAGCCCGCTCCACCACCATTACGAATCACTCGGGTTTCTACACGCTTCGCCCGCTGTCGATCGGCAAGTATCTGGTTGAAGTGGAAATGAAAGGCTTCCGCCGCGAACTCTACCGCGATGTGGAACTCACCACCGGACAGTCGCTGGAGCTCAACGCGGCGCTCGAAGTGGGAACTGTCGGGGATTCGATCACGGTCACGGAACGTCCCAGCCTGCTCGAGACGCGCAACTCCGACGGCAGCCAGCTGATCGAATCGAAGACGATTGAGGACATGCCGCTGGGAGACCGGCGCTCCATGAATCTCATCGAGCTCACAGGTGCTGCCGTCTTCGTCAATTACGAATCGGGCGGGAAGCCAAATTTCAGTCTCGCGGGCGGACGAACCCAAAGCCAGATGTTCCTGATTGACGGCGGATCGGGACAAAACATGCGCATCGGCGTGGGCCAGATTGACGCCGACCCGCCGGTGGAAACACTGGCCGAAATCAAGATCATGGGCAACGGGTTTTCCGCCGAGTTCGGCGGCTCCGCCGGAGGCATGATCGTAGCCAACACCAAGTCGGGCACCAATAGAATAAAGGGCAGCCTGTTCGAATATCTGCGAAATCAGGTGCTGGACGCGCCGGCGTTTTTTTCACCAATTGTCAACGGTGCAAAGCAGAAACCGTCTCTGCGGTACAACGTGTTTGGCGGCGTGATCGGCGGACCGCTGCGCAGGAACAAGACGTTCTTTTTCGGCTCTTATGAAGGGTCGCGGCGCCGCGACGGCTCCATTCGAAACCTCACGGTACCCACCGAACTCGAGCGCCAGGGCAACTTCACGCAGACGTTCAACACGCGCGGACCAGCCATCGTCTACGATCCGTTCACCGGGCGTCGCGAAGGGACGGCCAACGTGCGGGATCCCTTCCCGGAAAACATCGTTCCGACCAGCCGCTGGGATCCGATTTCATCGAAGTTCCTGCAGTTCTTTCCGCTGCCGAACCGCGCGGGAGACGATGCTACCCGGGTGAATAATTATCGCGCCAACGATGTCAACGCCCTTACTCGCGACAATTACTTGCTGAAACTGGACCACCACCTGGGCTCGAAGAACACGATGGCATTTCGCTGGACTTCGAATACGGATCTGAACAAGCGAAACAGCGTCTACCCTACGGCCGACGCCGATCCTACCAATCAGAGCAACAACAAACAGACGTTCTGGTATGGCACCTGGACGCGCATTCTTTCGCCCAGCCGGATCAATGAAATTCGGCTTACGTATGGCCGCCGCAAGGCCCATACGTTCTCGCGCGGCTTTGGACAGAACTGGCCGTCGAAACTGGGAATTAAGGGCGTCTCCGACGATGCCTTCCCGCGTGTCGAGTCTACCGCGTATGCGGCGCTGGGCTCCACAAACCAGGAGCGAAATCAGTTCCCCATCCAGCAATATCACCTTGCCGAGGGCTTCACGTGGGTTCGTGGCACGCATACTGTAAAGATCGGCGGAGAGATCCGGCCTTCCATGAATTACGAAATATTCCGCCCCTATGCTTCGGGCCGGTTCACCTTTGACCGCGGCTTCACGGCCGCCATCAATAACCAGGCGTTTAGCGGGAACGGAATCGCCACCATGCTGCTCGGCATACCGGGGACAGTGGATGTGCGGGAGACCGATACGCTGGAGCGCCGCAGCTTCTACCTCGCCTGGTACGCTCAAAATGACTGGAACGTGCGGCCCGGGCTCACGCTGAACATGGGCGTTCGCTGGGAAGTCGACACGCCGTTTAAGGACTCTGAGAACCGGTTCAACGGCTTCGACATGAATGCGATCAACCCGGTCTCCGGAACGCCCGGGGTGGTGAAGTTCGGCGGGATCGATGGTTACCGCACATCCCCCTTCGACGGCGATTACAACAATTACGGGCCCCGCATCGGGTTCGCCTGGCGGCCGTTTCAGTCGAAAACGACAGTGATTCGGGGCGGCTACGGGATCTATTTCGCACATCCCTTTGATCGCGCGGTCGCTAACGCCGTCTCGCTGGGTTTTGAGCGTTCGCTCAACCTGAATATCGTCGGCAACATCGTGCCCATTCCTTACACGATGTCGAACAACCTGCCCATTGCCACCAAAGCTCCGGCGCTGGTTCCCGGCTTCGGGTCAGTTCCGGTCGGCACCACGGCGACCAACGCCGTTACATTCTTCCAGACCGACCGCACCACTGGATATTCGCAGCAATTCAGCCTGCGTGTGCAGCGCGAAATCCTCGGCGGGACGCTGGTGGAAGTGGCGTTCCTTGGGAACGCGTCGAAGAAACTGGCCAGCGCCAATCTGCCCATCAATCAGATCCCACCCGACAAGATGGAGGCTGGCTCGGGACAGAAGGACCGGCCCTATCCGCAGTACAGCAACGTCTCGCTGGTGGCGCCCAATATCGGCGTGTCGAACTACTACGCCATGGCGATCAAAGCGGAGAAGCGGTTCTCCCGCGGCTTTAATATCCTGTCGACCTACACGTTCTCGAAATTCCTCGACAATGCCGACGGCGGGGGCGGGGCGAGCCTGGGTGACGAGGGTGCCGCGTACTCGAATTTCTACAACCGCCGCGCCGACTACGGCCCGTCGGAGAACGACATCCGGAGCCGGCTGACCTTCAGCTCGGTGTACCAGCTCCCGTTTGGGCGAGGCCGGGCTTACCTCGGGTCCAGTCCCCTGAGGCCACTGGTCGGCGGATGGTCCATCGGCACCGTGATGTTGTTGCAAAGCGGTCCGCCTGTCACGGTTGCCACGCAGCAGAACACCACGTTCTCCAACTCCGCCGGCGCGCTCCGCGCCGACGTCATTCGCGAGCCGAACCTGGCGGTGGACCAGCGCACCATCGCGAAGTGGTTCGACACGGGAGCCTTCACGCAGCCCGCGCAGTACACGTTCGGCAATCAGGGTGTGGGGCTTATCCGGGCGCCTGGCGTCATCAACCTGAACATGTCGCTCATCCGGACCTTTAAGATCGCCGAGCGGTATCAGTTTCAGTTTCGCGGCGAGTCGTTCAACATCGCCAATCACCCGAACTTCGGCACGCCCAACCGCGTGTACGAAGGGCCGGGGTTTGGAGTAATTGACAGCTCCCGCCCGGGCCGTCAGATCCAGATCGGCCTGCGGCTGACTTACTGAAGCGAGCGCCGTCGCTCGTTTCGCGTTGGCCGCCTCTGTCCGGCCACCGGCAATCAGCCACTTCACCGCCTCGGATACAGGCCGTTTTGATCGCCGTGCCAGGCGGTCCCAGCGCTGCGCCGCGCTGTAGCAGCCAGTTGACTGCGTCCGCGAGCCCTTCTCATGCACCCACTGCACCGGAGTCGCGTTGTATCCTGGTCGCTGGCTTCGCGGAGCGCCGTCGCGCCGCCGTGATCGAAGTACTCCGCCGCAGCAGTTGAAATGTTCGGCCCCGAGTGGCGTCAAATTGCACAGTGCGCAGGAAACTTTTGTATGTCGCGGCAGCCCTCGGCGTTCTTCTGCTGGTTGCCATTGGTGCCGGCTGGTACGCGGCGGGGCGGATCAATCCCACGGCGCGCGATACTGTCGTTCGCGCACTCGAACAGAAAATGCAGAGCGACGTGGAGCTGGAGTCCGCGGAAGTGTCGTTCATGCCGGGCGCGTCGGCGGTGCTGCGCAAATTGAAACTCCGACATCACGGCCGCACCGACGTGCCGCCATTTATCGAGATCGACGAGGCGCATGTCTTCACCGACTACTTCGCGCTCACCGCAAAGCCGCTGCGTATCGACCGCGTGGTGCTGAAGGGGCTGCGCATCCACATTCCGCCAAAGGAGCCCGGCCAGCCGCGCTTCATGGCTCGCAGTGCCGGCAAAGGCAAACCGGCGCCTGAGTTTGTCATCAGCCGCGTCATCGCCGACGGCACAGTGCTCACCATCCTTCCGAGGGACCCGGCGCGCGAGCCTCTGGTGTGGGAGATGAAGAAGCTGGCGCTGCGGTCGGCCGGACCGAAAGAGGCGATGCACTTCGACACCATCCTGACCAACGCGAAGCCGCCCGGAGAGATCGTGTCGCAGGGCCGCTTCGGACCATGGAACGCGGAGTCGCTCGGCGACACGCCGGTGAACGGGGAGTTCACGTTCGACAAGGCGGATCTCTCGGTGTTCAACGGCATTGCGGGCATCCTGTCTTCGAAGGGCAACTACCACGGCGTGCTGGGCCGCATCGAGACGAACGGCACCACGGATACTCCCGACTTCCGCCTCGGCGAGACAGGCAATAAGGTCCCGCTTAAGACTGAGTTTCACGCCATCGTCGATGGCACCGACGGCGACACGTACCTGCGGGCGGTGAAGGCGATGCTCGGCTCCACACCGATCGTCTGTGAGGGCTCCGTGTCGGGGCAGCCGGGCGTGAAGGGCAAGACCATCGAACTGCAAACCAGCATCGCCAGCGGGCGCATCGATGACCTCTTGCGGCTTGCGGTACCGATGCCGAAGCCGCCGCTGGCCGGGCAGATACGGCTGCGGGCGAAACTGGTGATCCCGCCAGGCGACGTCGACGTTGTGCGCAAGCTGCGACTGGCCGGGAAGTTCTCCATGGACCAGGTGCGCTTCACCGACAAGGAAATTCAGGACAAGCTGATCGGCATGAGCCAGCGCGCTCAGGGTAAGCCGAAACAGGAGCCCGAGACGCCGATTACCTCACACTTCGATGGCAACTTCGCAGTCGCCCGCGGCACCATCAGGCTGGACAAGCTGCTGTTCACGATTCCCGGGGCGGAGGTGCAACTGGCCGGGAAGTACGGGATGCGCAGCGAGGAAATCGAATTCACCGGCCGCCTCCGGATGCAGGCCCGAGTCTCGCAAACCTTCACCGGTGTCAAGCGCTGGCTGTTGAAACCTGTCGACCCGTTCTTTGCCAAAGACGGCGCCGGGGCGGTGATCCCGATCAAGATCGGCGGGACCCGCACGCAGCCTCAGTTCGGACTCAACATGAGGGCCCGCAAGAAGGAGTGAGCCGACCTACTTGCCGTCCTTCTTTGCGTCTTCCCAGCCGCGTTTGACGTCTTTGGCGGCGTTGTCGATCTTGCGGCCCACCACCTTGGCCGCCGCTTTGGTTTCGTCGGCCAGCTTGTGGGCTGCCTGGCCGGCTTTGTAGGCCGCGTCCTTCGAACCGTCCTTGATCTCGCGGCCGGCTTCTTTGGCCTCTTCTTTTACTTCGCGTCCCGCTTCCCGGGTCTCGCGGGCGGCGTCCCGGTTCTCCTGCCGGGTGCAGCCGGCGAGGGAGAACAGGGCCATACAAATTAAAAGTGTTCGCATACTCCTCCGGCTGTTGGACGCCGCAGCGTCAAAAAACGAACAGAATCAGGAACGCAATCCCGAGCGCGACCACGCCCTCAATCAGCCCGGCGTTCACGTTGCGGTCGCGCACGATCTCGTCGGCGATCCGGGCATTGGGCAGCAAAGCAAGGTCAGTGAGCCAGCGCAGGAACAGCAGAAGAATCAACCCGGCTACCGCATCGAAGGCGAAGTAGCTGAGGTTTACTGGCCAGCTTACGAACTCGCCGCTGGTGCCCTTGGCGATCAGCAGTGAAAACGCCACCAGAGTGAACGCGAGCGCCACTCCGGCCGCCAGGTTCTTGTCCCTGATCTGGCCGACCATATCGTATCCGACCATACGCGAGTACAGGCGTCCCAGCAGCAGCAGCGTCGCCTGGCTTAGCAGGAAGAACACGAGGATGGTGATCCAGGTGCCACCGGGCTCGCGCAGAACGCTGCTCAGCACCACGCCGCACGCCAGGTAGACGCCGCACTCGACCGCGCCCGCTGCCGTGTTGCGACCGCTCACGATCTCGGCCGAGAAATGCGTGGTGGCCATCAGCGTGGCATCCATCATCCAGCGGCTAAACGCCAATGCCGCGAGTCCAAGCAAGGACCAGCCGAGATCGGCTCCGTACACGTTGAGCAGCGTCGCCGTCGACAGCTCGTCAACCGCCGGCGCCATGCGGGTCACTGAAATGAAAATGATCACGACAGCGCCGTAGTATCCGGCGAGCGCGAGCCCGAAGGCGGGATTATCTTTTTCCGTCAGTTCACTTTCGATGCTGTACGGCGACAGCCAGTCTTTTGTGAACTTCGCGAGCACCAGAACTACAATGCCCAGCAACAGGTGTCCTAACGACAACAACAGCGGTGTGAGTTCCAGTTTAAATCCATCCATATCGATTCAGGTCTGCCTCAACGTCTGCCGCCGCGGCCTCCGCCGCCTCCGAATGACCGCCCACTGGAATAGCCGCGCGAGCCGAAGCCGCTGCTACTTCCGCCAGACGGACGTGACTGGTAGCGTGAGCCGCCGTACGAGCCCTTGCTTTGATACTTCGAGGAGTCGTAGGTGCTGCCACCCGTGTTCCAGGTGTCCTTGCGCGGCCGCGTCGAATCGGTCCACGTGGAGCCACCTTTATCAGCAGTGCCGGAGCCCCAGGAGCGAGCGCGGTCGGTCCAGCTTCTGTTGCCGGAGTTGGTTGACGAGCCGCCGGACCAGGTCCGTCCATACTCCCCGTTGTTCCCGTACCAGGGGGTGCCGCTGCGGCGATTGCGGTCGTAGTCATTCCAGTCCCGCGTGGAGATCTGCGGGTAGCTGGAGGTGCGGAGCATCTGACTCAGCAGCAGGTACTGCGGCAGCCAGCCCCAGACGCCGTTGTTCCAGGAGCCGTACTGATTGCTCTGTCCCGGGGGTGCGATGTAGGCGTACCCGGGCGGCTGGAGCACCTTGTCGGCTTCGTTGTCGTACTTGCCGGGGGGCTTGCGCTCCACCACCATGCCGATGCTCTTCTTCAACTGCTCAAAACGGCCGTTGTCGACGTTCTGCCACTCCTCGCGATTGCCGATCTGCGGGCTGGAGAGCGCGGCGTCGGCGTACTTCGTCTCGACGACCCGAACCTTCTCCCTCAGACCGTTGTCATCGTCGAGCTCAAGCAGCACCTTGTCGCGGCCCACGTACAGCTGGCTGGCGAGCGCGTTCAGCGTCGTGGTTCCGCTCTGGACTTCCTTCAGGTCTTCCTGAATGGCGGCTCCGGCGGCGAAGAGCTTCGAGTAGTCGAGGTCTGCCGTTTTGCCGGCTTCCGCCTGGGCGCGATCGGCCGCACTGGCGGTCCAGGCTTCCTCGCCCTGCTGCTTCAAAGCTTCGAGGGTGGTGAAGCGCTTCTCGATATCGTCCTTCTTCACGGGCCACTCGGTTTGCGCTTTGCGGGCCGTGGTGGCGGATCCTCGAACATCGTAGCCGTGGAGCGCTTCGTAGGATGCCTTCATAGCGGCGAGCTGCTTTGGCAGGTCGCGTTTATATCCGGCCCAGCGTTCGGCTTCGGCGCGCAGGTTTTGTGCGATGCGAACGGATTCGGCCGTGGGCGCGGTGAGCTGCTTCGCGGTGCTTTCCAGGACGTCGCGGTCCTTCCGCTTGTCGGCTTTCTCCATTTCCTGCAGCTTCACGGCCGCGGCTTCGGCCTGCTTCATACGGGCGTCGGAAGTGGCGAGCTGAGCCTGCCACTGCGACGCCTGAGTGCGGTAGAGCGAGGG
This sequence comes from Bryobacteraceae bacterium, assembly GCA_034408745.1. Lineage (GTDB taxonomy): Bacteria > Acidobacteriota > Terriglobia > Bryobacterales > Bryobacteraceae > JAWXCM01. Next base: position 19,838 of record JAWXCM010000073.1, on the reverse strand, counting down.
GTCGGAAGCCAGCAGGCGGTTGACCGCTGTACGGGCTTCGTCGAACTTCGCGCGGTCGGACCATACCTGCGTGACCGCGGTATTAACGGCTTCCTTCGTGGTGCGAGGCAAACCGTCCAGGTTGACCATCAGCACAATGGCCATCAATGCGATCAAAACGACCGCAAGAACACCCAGGGAACGCTTGTTCATAAAAAGGGCAGCTCCTTACGCTGCCCGGAAGACGGTTACATCACGAGGGTTGATGCGCTGAGCCACGCGGGCCTCAAACGGTTCGCCCTCCCATTTTTCGACGCACAACAGGCGGTTGCCGCCCTGCTCGCGGAACAGCCAGCGGTAGAGGCCTTCGCCCTCGCCCTGTTCATTCTCGAAGTATCCGATTTCGCGGCTTGATTCGAAGAACCACTCACGGCCTTCGAACGTAATGGACGCGTTCGGATCCTGCTTCTGATCGAAGCCGGCAAGAGCGTCTTCGGAGAGGCCGACGTCCGGCAGCGTCAGGCGGCGGGGATCCGTGATCGCCATCAACTGCGCTTCAGCGCCGGGCTGCACCTCAATGTAGACGCGCTCGCCGCGAAACTCGCCGCTGAGGTCGGTCCAGCGCCGGCTAAGATGTTCGAACGCACCGCGCCGGTCGACAGTGAAGTCGACGTCGGAGAAGTCCGACGACGCTCCGGGAATCGAAATCACATCGCCCACGCGGGCCTGAGTCAGTTCCACATTCGCTCCCGCGGGCGGCGGCGGGGTGGAAGGGATGTTGACGGTCTTCGCCGTCGGTGACGCCTTCTGACCCTGCGACCCCTTAAACATCTGGAAGAGCACGTATACGAGTAGTGCTCCCAGGAAGATGAGAATGGACCAGGTGATCACTGTTCCGGTGCCGCGAGCTGCTTAGGCGTCGCGCCTGGCAACGACTTCTGCCGAGCCGCTTTGAGGTTAGCGAGTTCGTTATCGACCGACGAACTGCCGAGCATCTTAAACTCCGCTTCCAGCGGGTCATCGGTGCCGGATGCGATCTGGTCGAAGGCTTTGGCTTTCGCCTCTTCCTTGGCGACCGATTCTTCGAAACCCCTGAGGGCGGCGAAAGCGTTGTCGGACGACGCGACACCCGATAGTGCTTCGGCAACCTTTCGCTGGGCGGTTGCCGCGTTCTTGCGGGCGACCATCGTGGTGGCGTTGCGTTCGGCTTCGTCGATGCGGCGCTTCAGTTCGCCCACCTTCGACTTCAGCTGCTCACTGGCTGCGCGGGCTGCTTCGACGCCGGTCTGCATGGAGCGGACCTGTTCGTCGGCTTCGGACTTGCGAACGAGCGCCTTTTTAGCCAGCTCTTCATTACCGGCGTCGAGAGCCTGGTTGGCGCGTCCGACCCATTCTTCGGACTGGCGCACGTACTTCTGGTATTCGGCCTCGAGGCGATTGTGGTTGCTCATCGCCGAAGCGGAGGCTTCGACGGTCTTGAGGAGGTCGCCGCGCATGTCGCGCACCGTCTGTTTGACGGTTGCTTCAAACGTTGCGTCCTCGATTGTATCCATGTTCTTATTCATCTGACCGCGGGCCACGCGGCCGCCCCGGCCGAAAAACTCACTGAAAAATCCCATGTTTAATTTGCCTCTTTCCTTGTGTTTCGTGTCCGCTGCCGATTATGCGCCTGCCGCTTCGCCTGTGCCCAGTTTCGGTTCGAGCATTTCCCGTGCTTCCACGAGGTCGGCCAGAAGGTATCCGGCGCAGCTCTGGATGTCGTCGCAGTCTTCGGGGCCCATATTTTGGAGGGTGCAGAAGTTGTTCAGCGTGACGGCGACCTTGCCTTCCGTGGCGCTGTAGAGCTGGAACGAGGACGTTGTGATTCCGTTGTCGGCGGCGAGCATCTGCCGCATGATCTCCGGGGTAACCGCGGCTTCCGGCACGGTGGTCAGCGCGACCGTCATAAACAGCACATTTCCCTCAAGCGCGACCTGGAAGCTCACGCTTGTTGTCAGATCCCGAACCCGCAAAACGTCGGCGCCGAGTTCGCTAACTTCGTATCCGTTCGCCGCCAGAAGCTGGTGCACCTGCGCGATGATCGATGTTTGAGTGGGGGTCATAAGAGTGTTTGGGTGTTGCCTCTCTTGAGTATACGCGCGTCCTTGAGGAAATGTTCAAGGGTTTTCGCTGAATGTGAGTCGTTGCGGCGCAGATTTTCTGCTATTCTTCCTCCATGCGGTTTCCCGCCATTCTTCTCTATATGACGCTTGCGGCTGCAGCTCAGGATTCGAAGATGCTTACGACCACCGGTCAGCTGGCGTCGATGCTGAACGACAAGTCCCTTGTTTTGTTGCATGTCGGTAGTGACAAGGATTTTGCCGAAGGGCACATCCCGGGGGCGCGTCTGGTCCGCCTCGCCGACATCTCAGTGACTGGCGAGGGCGGGTTGCGCATGCAGTTGCCCCCGGTGGCCGACCTGGTGAAGGCGTTCGGACGGCACGGTGTTACGGATACGTCCCGCATTGTTCTGTATCCGGCGGCTGAATCGATTCAGTCGGCGACACGGGTATGGTTCACGCTCGATTACCTTGGCGTGAGCGAGAGGGCATCGCTGCTGGACGGCGGGCTGATGCTGTGGAAGGCCGATGGTCGGCCGGTTACGACGGCGGCGCCTCCGGAAGCGAAGGAGACCACCTTCAAAACGAACCCAAATCCGGACGTCGTGGTGGACGCCGCCTGGCTGGCATGGCGGCTTGGAAAACCGGAGATGAAGCTGCAACTGTTCGACGCCCGGACGCCAGAGTTCTACAGCGGGGCTAATGCCGGAGGAATGCCTCGCGCGGGTCATATTCCGGAGGCGGTGAATGTTCCGTACCCCACCCTCGTGGCCGAGGATCGGAAGCTGAAGCCGGCTACCGAGTTGAAGTCGCTGTTGGCGGCGAAGGCGGATGGCCCGGTGGTGACGTATTGCCATATTGGCATGCAGGCGACCGTGCCGTATTTTGTGGCTCGCTATCTGGGATATTCGGCTCGCATGTATGATGGCAGTTTCCAGGACTGGAGTTCGCGCGAGGAGTTGCCGGTGGTGGGTAAGTAGCCGGGTTATTGTGTGTACCCCGGGAAGGGGTTAACTGCTTTTGTTTGAACGATCTGTGGGGGTCTCCCGGGTTCGTTTGCGCACTATTTGTTGTGCACTGTCTCCGGTTCGTTTTCCGGGTGGCACCACGCTTCAAAGATCATACCAGACGGCGTTTAGCCTGACGGATGCATCTACTGTGTTTTCAGAGCGTTAGCTACGTAAAACGGCCTCCGCCGAGCGGCCCATTTCCTCAAAACGGGAGTTTCCGTGCGATTTGGGTATGTTTTGGTGATCGCGTGCATCGCGGCACTGGGCGGGCTGCTGTTCGGATATGACTTCGTTGTGATTGGCGGGGCCAGGCCTTTCTTTGAGAAGTATTTCCACCTGACCAGCGAAGCGGAGGTTGGGTGGGCGAACAGCTGTGCTCTGCTCGGGTGCCTGGTGGGGTCGATGGTTGCGGGCAGTATCAGCGACCGGTTCGGGCGGAAGGTGGGGCTACTGGTCTCGGCGGTGCTGTTTGCGGTTTCATCTGTGCTGACCGGGTGGGCGGCGACGTTTCCGCTGTTTGTGCTGTGGCGGATTGTCGGTGGCGTAGCGATTGGCATGGCGTCGGGGATTTCGCCAATGTATATCGCAGAAATCAGTCCTGAACATCTGCGAGGCCGGCTGGTGGCGCTAAATCAACTGACCATCGTGACCGGGATACTCGCGGCGCAGATTGTGAACTGGCTGATCGCCGAGCGCGTGGCGGAAAACGCGAGTGCCGAGATGATCCGGATGTCGTGGAACGGGCAGTTCGCCTGGCGCTGGATGTTTACGGCTGTCGCGGTGCCTTCCGTGGTGTTCTTTCTTTCGGTGCTGATGGTACCGGAGAGTCCACGATGGCTGATGGGGAGGGGGCGGCGGGAAGAGGCGCTGCGGACGCTGGTTCGCATTGGTGGCGCCGAATATGGGCGGGCCGCGATCGGGGATATCGAGTCGAGTCTTCGCATTTCCAATAGCGGCCGGGCGGGGCTGGCGGAGTTGCTGTCGCCCTCGGTCCGGCGGGTGCTGTGGACTGGAATAGCGCTCGCGGTGTTGCAGCAATGGTGCGGTATTAACGTGATTTTCAATTATGCCGAGGAGATTTACCGCGGCGCCGGCTACAGCATCAACGATATTCTGCTGAATATCGTTTTCACCGGCGCGATCAATCTGGTGTTCACGCTGGTGGCGATGGGGACAGTGGACCGGCTGGGCCGCCGGCCGCTGATGCTGATCGGTTGCGCGGGCGTGGGAGTATCGCATCTTTTGCTGGGTCTTTCTTTCAGTGCGGGTCTGAAGGGTCTGGTGGTGCTGTTAGTGACGCTGTCGACAATGGCCTGTTTTGCGATGTCGCTGGGGCCGGTGGTCTGGGTGCTGATTTCAGAGATATTCCCTAATCGTATCCGCGGCGCGGCGGTGTCTGTAGCGGTCTCCGCGCTTTGGATTGCGTGTTTTATTCTGACGTTTACGTTTCCCGTGCTGAACCGCTGGCTGGGGGCGGCGGGGACGTTCTGGCTATATTCGGCAATTTGCTTTGCGGGATTCGTGTTCGTGTGGCGGTGCGTTCCGGAGACCAAAGGGAAGACGCTGGAGCGGATCGAACAGGAGTTCGCCTCACAGGCCGTTTCTCAGCGGGCCGGTGTGTCCTGAAGGCGGGCTACGGCAGTGGCCACCCTGTTCGGCATCTATTACGGGGTGGGGGCCATCGGGAGTAAGTACGATCTCATTGACCGACGGGCCGCAGCACGCGAACCGACTGGTTGAAATCGGAGACGTACACGTTGGCCGCTCCATCCACCGCAAGGGCGATTGGGTGATCCAGGGTCGCACTCGTCGCCGGCCCACCGTCGCCGGAGTAGCCTGACATTCCGTTCCCTCCAACAGTGGTAATGATTCCGGCGAGATCGATCTTGCGAACGCGCTGGCTGAATATGTCGCTGAGGAAAACGTTACCAGCGAGGTCGACTGCCAGGGCGGAGACGAATCCCAGTTGCGCCTTGCTGGCGGGCCCACCATCGCCGATATTGCTTCCGGGCTCACGGCTGAGTGGATTCCCGGTTGCGATTGTTGTCATGGAGCCCGTCGGCGACAACCTTCGGATCGTGAGCGAGCAGTAGTCGTCGCCGTCGCACATGAAACCGGCTATGAATAAATTGCCGGCGCGGTCGACGGTGGAGGCGGTGATGTTCTGGGAGTAAGGCAAACCGGTACGGAAAGGCACAGCCGTGTGAATCGTTCCTTCCCGCGAGACTTTTAGCACGCCCGCGTAAGGGGCTTCGGCAATGTATAGATTGTCTTCGCCATCCACCATCAAGTGGGATGGAATGATTGCGACCCAGGTTGCGGACGCGCCGTCAAGCGCAACCGCGCGTGGCCATGCGGGCGCGCTCCCGTTGCCGGCGACGGTAGTGATGATTCCGTCCGGGGAGACCTTGCGCACGCGGAGGTTGGCGGTGTCGGCGATGAACAGGTTGCCTGCGCTGTCGACCGCCACACTCCTCGGGAAGTACAGAAATGCTCTCGCGGCAGGGCCGCCGTCGCCCAGAGGGAGACAGTCGGACGGGCTGGAACAACGTTCTGCGCCGGTTCCCGCGACGGTTGTGATCGTTCCGGACCGGGAAACCTTGCGAACGCGGTGGGCGGCGGTTTCCGCGATGTACAGGTTGCCCGCGCGATCTGCCGCGAGTCCGCTCTGAGCCACCGATCCCGAAAAGGCCAGTTGCAGGTGCACGCCGGTCGCGGGCCCGCCGTCTCCGGACAAAGCGGGTTGAAGACCCGGTATGGAAGCGACCGCCCGAATGATCCCGTCCGCCGTCACTTTTCGGAGGTTGCGGCCTGTGTTGTCAGCGATCACGAGGTCGCCGGCGGCAGTTAAAGTCAAGGCCGTTGGCCCGTTCAGTTGTGCCCGGTTCGCAAGTTGTCCGTCGCCCGAAGGAGGGCCGTAATTTCCGTTACCCGCCACTCTGGTCTGGGCGCCGTTCGGAGCAATCTTCCAGACACTCGGTCCGGCCACAACGAACAGGGTGCCCGCAGCATCCGCGGTCATATCGCCGTAGCAGCAAAACGGGATCGGTGCCAGCGTCGAGATCAGACCGTCCGGCGAAACTTTCCGGAGGCTGTAGCCGTATTGGTCCGTCTGCTCATCGTAGCCCTGATCGGCCAGAAAGAGATTGCCGGCGCCATCGACTGCCACACGAACGACAGTGGAGAGTCGAGCGCTGGTTGCGGGCCCCAGGTTATCCGGATTGTCAGGGCCGCCACCGGCGACCGTGGTAATAATTCCTTCCGGCGTGACCTTCCGGACGCGGCCGAACTCGCCGACGAACAGGCTGCCTTCCTTGTCGATGGCGATGCTCTGGGGATAATTTAGTTGTCCCTTCGTCGCCGGTCCGCCGTCGCCAGGAACCGCGCTGCCTCCCCCCGCGACCGTGGTGATAATCCCGTCCAGGGAGACTCGCCGGACGCGCTGATTTCCCGCAGCGACGGCGCGAGGCTGGGTGAGCGTGGCACCGGCGGCCGTGTGCCATCGCCGTAAAAGCCGGTCCTGGAATTGCCGGCGAAGCGCGTGATGAAACCGCTCGAGTCGATCTTAAACACGGAATTGCTGCGGGCCGGGTTGCTGGTGAAGCCATAGCCATCCACAAAGTACAAGTTTCCGGAAGGATCCGCGGCCATGCTGACAGCCGCCATGGGGGGAGCGGGCGCTCCGCCCGCGTAGGTGGAAATTCCGTACTGCTGGGCGTCTGCAGCGGCCAGCGCGGCACTTAACAACAAAGAAACGACAAGAACGCGAATTCGGGGCATGCTGCCTCCAGCTCGGTGCTTACAGAGCATACACCCGAGTGGGGTCCGACGACTCGGAAACTCGCCCGACAGGCAGAATTCCGACAGCGCCCGTAGAGTCGCGCTGCCGCAGGCAATCCGGCCGGGCGTGTTCCGGGAGATTATTACCGCAATCGCCGTTCTCCGGGACTGGTTGAATCATTACTGGCGTTGCCGGCACGTCATCGGTACGCAGTCACGCCAGAAAAGGTACAAATGCCCTGTCCCGAAGACCACTCCGATTACCGATTCCAGCATGGTGCCATTCGCGGGCGCTCCGGGTAACTTCAGCGCCGACCGGCTAGCGAATACGCCCACCAAGTCGTGGATCACGCCGTACAGTTGCGTTGACGGCAACGTCCACACGAACGGCCTTGAGAACTTCTGGAGCCTGCTCAAGCGCGGCTTGAACGGCACGTACGTCAGCGTGGAACCCTACAATCTGTTCTGCTACCTCGACGAACAGGCGTTCCGTTTCAGCAACCGGAAGGTGACGGACGGGAAGCTGTTTAGCGCGGCGGTCAGCGGGATCGTTGGCAAGCGTGTGACATGGGATAACCTGATCGGGAGGATCTTCTCGAATCGGGCGGAGTTGTCTGAACCGCAATCGCGGCGAGGAAATGAACCCAAGGCACGTAGCCAGCGACCACATGATAACGGAAGAACAAGTTAACGCCGCCGAGTCGCAAATCGTCGAGCAGTCGAAGCGAATCGAATTCTATTTGACGGAATACTCTGTCGAGTTGCTCGCGACAAAGATGCACAGTAAGGAATTCGTCATCCCTGCTTACCAGCGCGACGACACATGGGAGCCTGCGCGTAAATCACGATTCATTGAGTCACTCCTGATGGGCCTTCCTATCCCTTTCCTGTTTTTTTGGGAGAGTCCCGAGACGGGCAAACTCGAAATCGTAGACGGATCGCAGCGCCTCAGGACGATCGATCAGTTTATCCTTGGCGATCTTACGTTGGGCGAACTGGACACGCTGTCCGAGTTGGAAGGGATGCAATTTCGCGACCTTCCAGCGTCGCGCCAACGCAAGATTAACAATCGGTCCATCCGTGGGATTGTCCTGAGTGAACACGCCGACGAGCAGGCGAGGTTCGATCTATTTGATCGCATCAATACGGGAAGCAAGATCGCGAACAAGGCAGAAGTCAGACGCGGGGCGCTGGTTGGCCCATTCCTGGATCTGGTGATCGAGCTTGCCAGGGAGCACGCATTTGAAAAGCTAGCGCCGGTCCCAGAAAAGGAAAATAAGCTTCGCGAACGGGAGGAACTGGTCACGAGGTTCTTTGCGTTTAGCGATGGCCTTGCCGGGTACAAAGATAGAGTCTCGCCCTTCTTATTTGCGTATGCGAAGGCGATGAATGCCCATTTCGTGGATAACCCGGCGGATGTCCAGCTTTATCGTGAGCGCTTTCTGAATACGATGGCCTTCGTTCGTCGGGTATTCCCTCACGGATTCAGAAGGACCGTTACGGGTATTGCTACACCTCATGCACGATTTGAAGCCATAGCCATAGGAAGTTTCCTGGCTCTTGAGGCGAATCCTGAACTGGCAACACAAGACACAGACGTGTCGGGATGGGTGACCGGCGCGGATTTTCGTGAAATCACTGGATCCGATGGCGCGAACGTTATGAAGAAGTTGGTCGGGCGACTTCACTTTGTACGCGATAAACTGCTCGGAGTATAGATGTCCGACACGCTAACACAAACGTTTGAGGAGCGCCTGCAGGAGATCGACGCTTACCTGGAGTTGCTTGAAGCGCTGGAGAAACAACTTCAAGAAGGTCCACCTGTGATCGGCGGCGTGAGAATAACGGCCCAACAGCAAAAGCTCCTTTATTCGAGCGTATTCCTGCAGCTCTATAACCTGGTTGAGGCCACGGTAACGTGGTGCGTCAGCGCTGTGTGTGACGCCGCATGCGATAAGGGCCAGTGGGCTCCCGCTGATTTCAGTTCAAAGCTTCGCAGGGAATGGGTTCGTTCAACGGCACGAACCCATGTGGATTTGAATGAAGAGAATCGCCTTGAATCCGCGGTCGAACTGTGCGAGTTCCTGATCCAGGCAAATCCAGTGGTTAAATTTACCGTTGCAAGACGGGGAAACTGGGACGAACTGGAAATCGAAGCGATTACGCAACGATTAGGATTCGACCTAAACATTAGCGCAGGCGCGCTCAAAGGAATCAAGCGCCATATCCGGGATGAGAAGGGCGCTTTAGCCCTTATTCGCGATTTAAGGAACAGACTGGGACACGGGAGCCTTTCGTTTTCTGAATGCGGGGAAGGATATACCGTCCCAGATCTAAGGGATTTAAAGGAGCGCACAGCTCAATACCTTCGTGAGGTTGTAGCTGCGTTCCGCGCCTATATTGACTCGTACGAATTCTTGTTGCCCGCGAGGCGTCCATGATTGCCTGCGTGGACATCTTCTGTGGAGTTGGCGGACTGACCCACGGTCTGACTCGCGGCGGAGTCGGCGTTGTCGCTGGGATTGACGTAGATCCGGAATGCAAATTTCCCTACGAGACTAACAATACAGCTAACTTTCTCCAGAAAGACATTAGTTCCGTCTCTGGCGATGATCTACGGTCTCTATGGGCAAACGAGCCGTATAGCCTTTTGGCTGGATGCGCCCCTTGCCAGCCGTTCTCGACCTATGGCCGACGCAAGGATAAGCACCCCAAGAGTAAACAAAAGTGGGGTCTCGTATCGGAGTTTGCAAGGCTGGTGCGCGAATCCCGCCCGGACTTCGTGACAATGGAGAACGTCCCCCAGTTGATCGATCACGCCGTGTTCAAAGACTTCGTATCTTCCTTTCCGGAGTATCATCTGTGGTGGGATGTGATTAATTGCGTTGGTTATAACGTCCCGCAAACCAGAAAGCGCCTCGTTCTCCTGGCGTCTCGTCTCGGACCGGTTAGCTTGCACTCGGACTCCTCTCTCATCAATGAGCAAGGTTCTCAACTCACCGTGCGGAAAGCCATCGGGCACCTAAGACCACTCAGGGCCGGACAATCTGATCCCAATGATTCGCTTCATTCGGCCTGCCGATTGAGCCCGCTGAACCTACAGCGAATCAAGGCATCCAAACCTGGGGGTACATGGCGGGACTGGAATTCCGATTTGGTGGCTAAGTGCCACAAGAAGGCCTCGGGAGAAACCTACCCTGGCGTATACGGACGAATGGGGTGGGATGATCCGGCTCCGACGATAACGACGCAAAGCTTCGGATATGGAAACGGGCGCTTTGGTCATCCACAGCAAAACCGCGCGATCACGCTACGTGAGGCTGCGATCCTTCAGACATTTCCTGAGTCCTATCGTTTTCTCCCCAGTGGTGAACGAGTTCGCTTCAGCGTGCTCGGAAAACTGATAGGCAACGCCGTTCCTGTTCAGATTGGCGAGGCCATTGCGCGAAGCCTCCTGCTACACGTACTCGAATCGAAGACTCAAAAGGAAGTCGCTCCAACGAAGCCCCTGACCAGACTGAAGCGTTCCAGCGACAAGAAAAAGGCTACGAAGAAGCCCCTCTGACTGCATGGATACCTGAATCGTCTACTGTGGCGATTCAGATCGCCCAAAAGGGTCGCCTGAGTGTTAGTTGTCAACTATATTGTCGCCCTATTTGGGTCGCCGGTTATGTCGAATTTCTCGAAATCCGCGTTTGTAGTACTCGTACTTTTGGGCGCAATGGCTGCGGCGCCACCCGTGGCTAAGGTCTCGGTGTGGCATTCCCGGGACCTGCAGAAGCTTCGCCCGGCGTCACTGGAAAGCCTCGGACATTTTGGCAATCACCGGGCCAACTTTATCCGCCGCGACCGGACGGGGGAGGCGGAGGTTCATGTGCGGACCGCCGATGTGTTTGTGATTCAGACGGGGCAGGCGACGCTGGTTACCGGGGGCAGGATCCCGAACGCGAAATCGAGTACGAAAACCGAGATTCGGGGGGCCTCGATTGAGGGTGGGCAGTCGCAGGTGCTGGTTCCGGGCGACATTGTGCAGATTCCGGCGGGGCTGCCGCACCAGTTCGTGCTGGCGCGCGGAGCCGAGGTCACTTATTTTGCGCTGAAAATTGACGGGAAATAGCGGCGTCTGACGCTATACTGCACAGATGCAGCCGGTGTTCGTGAGCTACGCCCGGGAGGACTCAAAGGTTGCGCTGCGTCTGGCGGCGGATTTGAAGGCGCGCCGGGCCAATGTGTGGATCGATCAGCTGGACATTCACCCGGGGCAGCAATGGGATCGCGAGGTGGAGCGTGCGCTGCGGGAATGCCACGAACTGCTGGCGATTCTGTCGCCGGCGTCGGTGGAATCGAACAACGTAATGGATGAGATTGCCTTCGCGATTGATGAGGGCAAGACTGTGATTCCGGTGGTGGTGGCGGAGTGCCAGGTTCCGTTTCGGCTGCGGCGGCGCCAGTATATCGATTTGCGTTCGGACTACGAATCGGGGCTACAGTCCCTGGTAGCGACGATTTCGGGTCGGCCGGAAGCGCCGGTGGCTCCCGCGCCGCCAGTTCCGGAGCCGGTTGTCGAATCGCCCCGAACCGCTGTGGTGGCTGCTTCCCCTGCGGCTCGGCGTCCCTTGCGGAAGTTGTTATGGTCGGCAAGGATCCTCTCCGTGGGCCAGGCTGTACTAGCCGTTTATTTTTCGATGGTGAGCACCAACAATGACGAAAAAGCCCTGGTACAAGGCGGGTTAGTTATCGCTCTGTTTCAGTTCGCGGAATGGAAGTGGCCCACGCGGGCGGCGACTGGAGCAGTTGTGGTCGGCGCGGTGACGTTACTCAGGATCGAAAAGTTGGATGACTTTTTAGTGGTGTTGCTGTTTCTCTGCCTATTCCTGTTGCCGACGCTTCTTTTCTTTCTTCACTACAAAAAGACAAAGGCAAGTTCGTCCTCACAATGAAATCTTCGGAAGTTGTGATTCTGTTTGAGCATCCCGAATGGCAGAAGCCGCTCTTTGCGGCGCTGGATGCGGGTGGTGTGGCGTATCGTTCCTTCGACTTGAAGCTGGCTGCTTTCGACCCGGATGGTGTTCCCGATGCCGACCTGTACTTCAATCAGGCCAGCCCGAGCGCTTATGTGCGGGGTAATACGCGGGCGGTGCCGCTGGCGTTGTCGCTGATGCGGTCTCTGGAAACTGCTGGCGCCACTGTGCTGAACGGGTCTCGCGCGTTTCTGCTGGAGCTGAGCAAGACGGCGCAGTCGGCGCTGCTGGCGAGGCTGGGGATCGCGCATCCGCGGACGCTGGCATTCAACGACGTCGAGGCTGCTGTGCGCGCGTGGCCGGAGGAATTGTGGCCCGCTCTGTTGAAGCCGGAGCAGGGGGGCAGTGGGGCTCGGATGTTTCTGCTCCAGGGGCCGGATGAGTTGCGGCTGCTGCTGCGGGATCAGCCGGGGTTGTGGCTGCCCGACAATCTGTTGCTGCTGCAGGAGTATTTCGAGACGGATCCGGCACGGGGCATCGTGCGGATGGAGTTTCTGGGCGGTGAACTGCTGTATGCTATGCGGGTTGTGTCGCATGGCGCGTTCAATCTGTGCCCGTCGGAGGCCTGCAATCCGGAGGGCGGCGGGGAATCGCACTGCGCGCTGCCGGAGGCGCCGTCGCCGGTGAAGCCTGTGGAATTCTATCCGTTTCCCGAGGTTCCCGGCGAGGCTGTCGCGGCTGCGAGGCGAATCGTAGAGGCGGGTGGGCTGGACGTGGGCGGGATCGAGTATCTGGAAGCGGCAGACGGTCGGCTGATCTTCTACGACGTGAATGCGAACTCCAATTTGCGCAAGCCGATCGGGGAAGCGTTTGGGTTCGATCCGTTTGTTCGGGTCGCCGAGTTTCTGAAAAGCCGCCTTGCGCTACTCTGAAGCTTGAACCCTCCTAATTCTTCGCGATTCACCCTTTACGCCTGGGTGGTCCTTGGCTGGAACGTCCTGGTCATCCTGTGGGGCGCGTTTGTGCGGGCCAGCGGCTCGGGTGCGGGGTGCGGGTCCCACTGGCCGCTGTGCAACGGGGAAGTGATTCCCACTGCTCCGGCGTTGAAGACCATCATTGAGTTCACGCACCGGACTACCAGCGGGCTGGCGCTGATTGGTGTTTTGGTGCTGCTGCTGTGGGCTCGGCGGGCCTTTCCTAAGGCTGGTCTGGTGCGACGCTTCGCGTGGGCGTCGCTGGTGATTATTCTGCTGGAGGCGGCGCTGGGGGCGGGGCTGGTGAAGCTGGGGTTTGTGGAGAAGGACAGCTCCGTGGGGCGCGCGATTTACCTTTGTGCTCACCTGGCGAACACGCAGCTGCTGTTGGGGGCGCTGGCGCTGACGGCGTGGTTTTCCAGGCCGGACAGCGCGGGGCTCCGTTTTTCGTTTGGGCCGGCGAAGGCGGCGATGCTGCTTCCGGTGGCGATGCTGGTGGGGATTGGCGGAGCGATTGCGGCGCTCGGCGACACTCTGTTTCCGGCCACTTCGTTTGCGCAGGGGTTGGCGGATGAGATGTCGTCGACGGCTCACTTTCTGCTGCGGCTGCGAATTTTGCATCCGGCGCTGGCGTTGTTGTTTGCCTTCTACGCTTCGCTGATTGTGCTGCAGACCATCAAGGTGCGGCGGTCGTGCGAATCGGCCAGTCTGGCGTGGACCACGTGGGGCATTCTGACGGTGCAGATGATCACCGGGGTTCTGAATGTATGGCTGCTGGCGCCGATCTGGATGCAGATTATCCATCTGTTTCTGGCCGACGCGGTGTGGATTGTGCTGGTTCTGATGCTGGTGGAATCGGCTCCACGGCGCTCGCACATACAATAGCGAAGTAAGCCGACATGCAACCGCTCATTTTCGACTCCGCCGACCTGTCCCTGTTCGACGTCCGAACCAGGGCTCCTGGGCCTCAGGGCTCTATCCCGATCACTGCCGACATGCTGCTGAAGCGCCCGTCGGGCGACCTCTTCGGCTGGAGCCAGAACGCGGGGATGGGCTGGGATCCAACGAAGCTCGGGGGGCCGGAGGTGCTGATTCTGAGCACGCACGGTGGGCTGCGGGCTGACGACGGGACGCCGATCGCGCTGGGGTATCACACGGGGCACTGGGAGGTCGGGCTGCTGGTGAAGGCGGCGGCTGAGGAGTTGAAGGCTGCCGGCGCTGTGCCGTTCGCCGGAGCCTGTACCGATCCATGCGACGGACGGAGCCAGGGCACGACGGGGATGTTCGATTCGCTGCCGTTCCGGAATGATTCGTCTGCCGTGTTTCGGCGGCTGATCCGGTCCTTGCCGACGAGGCGGGCGGTGATCGGAGTCGCTACGTGCGACAAGGGGCTGCCGGCGATGATGATGGCGCTGGCGGCGATGCACGATCTGCCGACGGTGCTGGTGCCGGGCGGGGTGACGCTGGTTCCGGAAGAGGGTGAAGACGCCGCCATGGTGCAGACGATTGGAGCCCGGTATGCGCATGGGTTGATATCGCTGGAACACGCGGCGGAGATGGGGTGCAGGGCGTGTGCTTCGCCGGGCGGCGGATGTCAGTTTTTGGGTACCGCGGCCACGGCGCAGGTGGTGGGTGAGGCGCTGGGGCTGGCGTTGCCGCACTCGGCTTTGGCGCCTTCGGGACATGCGATCTGGCTGGATATGGCTCGGCGAAGCAGCCGGGCGGTGATGGCGATGATTGCGTCTGGGATGACTACGCGCCACATTCTGACCAGCGCGGCGCTGGAGAACGCGATGGTGGTGCATGCGGCGTTTGGCGGGTCGACGAACCTGCTGATCCACATGTCGGCGATTGCGTACCATGCGGGGCTGCCCCGGCCGACGGTGGCGGACTGGTCGCGGATTAACCGGCAGGTGCCGCGGCTTGTGGATGCGCTGCCGAATGGTCCTCGAAACCACCCGACGGTTCAGGTTTTCCAGGCTGGCGCGGTGCCGGAAGTGATGCTGCATCTGCGGGATGCGGGGCTGCTGCGGCTGGACGCTCGGACGGTGACGGGGGAGACGCTGGGCACGGCGCTGGAGTGGTGGGAGTCGTCGGAACGCCGGGTTGTGCTGCGGCGCGGGCTGAAGGAACGGGACGGGGTTGACGCGGGCGACGTGATTATGGGGCCGGATGCGGCCAGGGGGCGGGGGCTGACGCCGACGGTGTGTTTCCCTGTGGGGAACCTGGCGCCGGAGGGCTCGGTGATCAAGGCTACGTCGATTGATCCGTCGGTGGTGGAGGCGTCGGGGACGTACCGGAAGGTGGGACCGGCTCGGATTTTCCTGACTGAGCCTGCTGCGATTGAGGCGATCAAGCATGGGGGGATTCAGGCGGGCGACGTTCTGGTGCTGATGTGCCGGGGGCCGATGGGATCGGGCATGGAGGAGACGTACCAGTTGACGTCGGCCCTGAAGCACCTGGCGTTTGGGAAGCATGTGGCGGTGGTGACCGATGCGA
The DNA here is from genome assembly GCA_034408745.1 of Bryobacteraceae bacterium. Classification (GTDB taxonomy): domain Bacteria; phylum Acidobacteriota; class Terriglobia; order Bryobacterales; family Bryobacteraceae; genus JAWXCM01. The sequence goes on along the minus strand of JAWXCM010000073.1, from coordinate 4,536 downwards.
GGTTTAGTGGGGTGTCGACGGGGGCGTGCATTGGGCATGTGTCGCCGGAAGCGCTGGCGGGCGGGCCGATTGGGAAGCTGCTGGACGGGGATGTTCTGGAGATTTTGATTGACCGGAACACGCTGGAAGGGTCGGTGAATCTGGTGGGGACGGGCGGCGAGGTGCATGGGCGGGAGTGGGGTACCGCGGAGCTGGGGGCTCGGCCGCTGCGGGGAGATTTGGCGGCGGACGCGGATTTGCCCGCAGATACGCGGCTTTGGGCTGCGCTGCAGGATGTCAGCGGCGGGGCCTGGGGTGGGGCGATTTACGATGTCGAGGCTATATTGCGGGTGCTGGAGGCGGGGAAGCGGGCGCTGGCCGAAAATATTTCCTAAAGGCCTGCGTTGCGGAGCCGAAAAGACTCATGAAGGCAGGTACAGAAGCTGCCTTAGAGAGTTAAAATACTAATAGGTGTATGGCGGCCTTGAGAGGCCGCCGCAGGCCTGGGGGCCTGCCCCCCTATTGAGAGCACATATTGTGAAAGCTGCTTGCGGTTTTCTGGTGGTTGCGCTTGTGTCCCTGCCGCTGTTTGGAGCAGGAGAGGAAGCCCACCACGCTGGTCCTACGCCCGCCGTCGCTTTGCGGGAACTGACCAAAGGAAACGGCCGTTACGCCGTCCATCATCCGATTCATCCTCACCAGGATGTCAAGACTCAGAAGCAGATTGCGAAGGCCCAGCACCCGTTTGCCGCTGTTCTTAGCTGCGCGGATTCGCGGGTTGCGCCGGAAGTCATTTTCGACGAAGGGCTCGGGGACTTGTTTGTGGTTCGGGTTGCCGGGAACATTGTCGACGATGCGGTGCAGGGTAGCCTGGAGTACGCCGTGGAGCACCTGGGCGTGCCGATGATTGTGGTGCTGGGTCATACGCGCTGCGGTGCCGTCGACGCTACGATCAAGGGTGGGGAGCCCAACACACACATCGAGTCGCTGGTGCGGGCTATCAGGCCCGCTGTGGAAGCGGCTGGGCATCAGAAGGGCGATCTGCTGGACAACGCGGTTCGTGAGAACGTGCGGCTGGCGGTGAAACAGCTTCGGGAGTCGCAGCCGATTCTGGCGAAGATGCTGGCCGAAAAGCGCGTGGAAATTATCGGCGCGGTGTATGACCTGGACAAGGGTACGGTCGAGTATCTGAAGTAGTACACCACCTGCTGGGTGGTTGCTTAAGCATCACATTTAGTGTGACTTAATCATTGCGAACACGTCTGCTGGTGGTATACACTGGAAAATCTCACCAGGCGGGAACCAAAGCATGATTGTCTCCATGAAGTTGCACGCGAACAAAGCCGACATTGAATCCGTGTGCGAGCGTGTTCGCGATTTCGGGTACAAGATCCACGCCATTGAGGGCGAAGAACGGGTGGTGATTGGTATTGTTGGAACCGGGGACGTGACCGCGTGCCTCGAATCCATTGAAGCCATGCCCGGCGTCGAGAAGGCGGTTCGTATCTCGGCTCCGTATAAGTTCGTTTCGAAGGAATTCCGCGATACGCGGACGATTATCCGGGTGAACGGCCACGATATTGGCGGCGACGAGTTCACTGTTATGGCGGGGCCCTGCTCGGTTGAAAACGAGCGGCAGATTATGGAAACGGCGGAAGGCGTCGCGGCCGCGGGAGCTCATATGCTCCGTGGTGGAGCGTTCAAGCCCCGCACGTCGCCCTACGATTTCCAGGGCATGGAGCTGGACGGGCTGAAGCTGCTGCGCAAGGCCAGGGAAGCCACGGGGCTTGCGATTGTCACCGAGGTGATGAGCGACAACGACGTCGACCTTGTTGCCGAGTACGCGGACGTGCTGCAGATTGGCGCCCGGAATATGCAGAACTTCGCGCTGCTGAAGGCTCTTGGCCGGACGAAACGGCCGATTTTGCTGAAGCGCGGGTTGAGCTCGACGATCAAGGAACTGCTGATGTCGGCCGAGTACATTACGGCGCACGGCAACCCGAACGTGATTCTTTGCGAGCGTGGCATTCGCACCTTTGAGACGGCGACGCGCAACACGTGCGATATCACCGCTGTGGCGGTGCTGAACGAACTGACGCATCTTCCGGTGATACTCGACCCGAGCCATGCCACTGGGAAGCGCAGCCTGGTTCCGGCGCTGTCGCGGGCTGCTGTTGCGATCGGTGCTGACGGAATTATTGTCGAGGTCCACCCGAATCCGGCGAAGGCGATGTCGGACGGTGCGCAGTCGCTGGACTTTGCGATGTTCCGCAAGATGATGGCCGACATGGAGCCGTATGTCGAGCTCTGGAAGCGGGCCCGTCTGAGCGAAGCCGTGGTGGCCGTTTAAGCTGAGATCGTGTCTCGTAAGTTCGCTGCAATCCTCATCGCGCTGATCACGGTCGCTCTCGGCGTGGGCGTCGTCTTCCTCCTGTCCGGCAACAAGGGACCGAAGACGGCGGCCCAGTATCTGCAATATTTTCCAGAACGCGAAGCGGTTGTGTTTTACCTCGATGTCGACGCGCTGCGGACTTCGGGAATTCTCGACAAGCTGGTCGGGTCGACGGTGGGCGAGTCGGCCGACTATCGCAGTTTTGTTCAGCAAACCGGCTTCGATTACAAGAAAGATCTGGATGCGGTGATGCTGAATTCCGCTGGCGCCATCCACTACTTTGTCCTGAAAGGTCGGTTCGACTGGCCGAAGCTCCGCGCGTATGCCGAGAAGGAAGGCGGGAAGTGTCAGGGCGCGAATTACTGCAGCGTGAAGGGCAGCACGCCGGATCGGGTGGTGTCGTGGCGACGTATCAGCGATCACTATCTGGGTTTGGCGAGCGCCCGTGATGAGTCCGGCGCCCGGGCGATTGACCGGCGGAAGACGGATGCGCTTCCGATGTTTGTGCCTCCGGTGGCGCCGCTGTTTCTGCATCTGCCTGGAGATGCGATTCGCGCATCGGACCAGCTGCCGCCGGGAACACGGCTGTTTGCCAAGGCGCTGGAGAAGGCCGAGCGGGTGGTGTTCGCGCTGGCTGCCGAGGGATCGGACAAATTTGCCCTTACGGCCGATGTCACCTGTACCAGTCAGGAAGACGCGGCTGTGCTGCGGGCGCAGCTGGAGGGGCTGACGAAGACTCTGGCCAGCTTCATCGCGCGGGAAAGCAAGGTGCCGAGCCCGACCGATCTGAGCGGGATACTGACGTCTGGTTCGTTTCTCCGGGAAGAGCGCAAGGTGAAGGCGAAGTGGGGTGTGCCGAAGGCATTTCTCGACAGCCTGGGCGGAAGCTGAGCCCGGCTACCATAGAACGGTGCGTCGCTTCCTGTCCCTTTTCCTGGTCCTGACCAGCCTCCAGGCCGCCGAGCCATTGCGAGTACTCAGCTACAACGTTCGCTATCCGAATCCGGCTGACGGCCCGGACCTCTGGGATACGCGCAAGGCTCTTTTCATCGAGTCGATCCGAGAGGCCAATCCGGACATTATCGGCACGCAGGAGCTGTTCAAGCTGCAGGGCGACCACATTGTGAGCGCGCTGCCGGAGTACACGTGGTTCGGGACGAGCCGGCGGGGTAACTCAGAGGACGAGCACATGGGCGTGTTCTACAAGAAGGGCAAGCTGCGCCTGGTGGAGAGTGGCCAGTTTTGGCTGTCGGAGACTCCGGATGTGCCGGGGAGCGAGTCCTGGGGCGTGACGCTGCCGCGGATGGTGACGTGGGGCCTCTTCGATCAGGCGGGGAAGCAGTTCTATTTTCTGAACACGCATTTTGCGCACCGGCGGGAAGACGAAGAGGCTCGGAAGAAGAGCGCCGGGGTGATTGCGGAGCGGGTCGCGAGACTGAAGAAGGGGATTCCGGTGATCGTTACCGGAGACTTCAACGCACCTGCGGGCGGCCCGGTTTATGACGCGCTGCTGGGGGCTACGGGGCTGAAGGACACGCGTGCGCTGGCCGGGAAGAAAGAGGGCCCGGAAGGTACATTTCACGGGTTTCGGGGCAAGGCAGGGACGAATCGCATTGACTGGATTCTGGTGAGCCCAGGGTGGACGGTTCGTCGCAACGTTGCGATCACGATGCAGAAGGACGGGCGCTACCCGTCGGACCATTTCCCGGTGTTGGCCGAGCTGGAGCGCTAGCCGTGGACTTTGCGGAAGAGCTGGCGGGACTGCTGCCTCCGGATGTTCCGAATCGCGAGCTCCTGATCCAAAAAGGGGCGCTGCATCTGGACCGAATCGTGGAGGCGAATCAGAACTTCAACCTGACTCGGATCACGACCACGCGCGAGGCCGCGATCAAGCACGTGCTGTATTCGGTGCTGCCCTGGCAGTTGTTCGCGGGTGCTACGCACATTCTGGATGCCGGAACGGGGGCGGGGTTCCCGGGAATTCCGCTCGCTGTGGCGCTGCCGGATGTGGGGTTCACGCTGGCCGAATCGGTGGGGAAGAAGGCTCGGTTTGTGGAGGCTGCGGCGGCGGAGCTCGGACTAAGCAACGTGCGTGTGGAGGCGCTTCGGGCGGAAGATATTCTGGCGAGGTCGGCGTTTCCGGCGGGGTCGCGGCTGATTCTCAC
>JAWXCM010000072.1:0-6292 GCA_034408745.1 Bryobacteraceae bacterium | reverse complement strand
CAAAAAGGAGCTCGACCTGGCTCTGCTGCTGGTGAACAATCTGGAAGCCGCTTTCGATCCGGCCAAATACCACGACTCGTACAAAGAGAGGGTGGAGGCGCTGATCCAGGCCAAGATCGCTGGCCAGGAGACGGTAGCCGCCCCGGCACCGAAGCCAGCCGCGGTGGTCAACATTCTGGAGGCGCTGCAGAAAAGCCTCGAGGCCTCAGGCGGGCGCAAACCGCCGACGCGCGCCAGTGACGACAAACCCGCGCAAACGAAGAAGGCTGGCAGGAAAGCTTAGATTCGGTGGAAGGCTTTCAGAATCTCGCGCATCGAGTAGCGAAGCGCGATCGGACGGCCGTGGGGGCAGGCCATCGGGAAGTCCGTCTGCCCAAGCGCGGTCAGCAACCACTCCATGCGGGTCTGATCGAGCCGCATGTTGACCTTGATCGCGGCGCGGCACGCGATGGTGGCGGCGATTCCCCTCCGGACATCTTCGAGTGAGAGATTGCGAAATTCGTGTTCGGCGATCTCCAGAATCTCCATCACCAGCTTCTCAATGTCCGCTGGGCCGACCCCGGCCGGGGCGCCTTTGATGGCGATGGTCCGGTTGCCGAACGGCTCTGTGTCGAAGCCGCTGAGGTTCATCTCGTCGGCGATGTGCGCGTATTGCAGTTGCTGCGCGGCCGTCAGCTCCAGCACCACCGGCATCAGCAACTGCTGACGTTCTATACCGCCGCGGGCACGAGCCCTCAGGACCTGCTCGAAGAGAATGCGTTCGTGCGCGACGTGCTGGTCGACGATCCAGAGCCCATCCCGCCCGGCAGCTATGATAAAGCTGTTGTGTAGCTGTCCCATCGGCCGGAGGTCTGTAAGTGCCTGCATCGAAACGGGCGGCTCCGCCGAATCCGGGAACGCGCCGTGGGTGTCGGGCACCGGCAGCCGAACTGGACGAGTGTCCACTTTTGGCTTCGTTTCGTGAAAATCGGGCTCAGCGGGTTCCTGCTGGACGTCGGTGAGCGGGAGCCGGGCCGGCGGCGGCGTCGGGGTCCGCAGGCGAAACTCCGGCAACTCCGTCGCTGCGCCGGGGGCTGGCCCCGCGAGCACAGGGACTGCCGAGTGCGCCGCACCGAAAGCCGGATTATCGATCGCCTGGGAGAACTCGCTCCACGGCATCGAAGCGGCGGGTTGTGGAGCACCCTGGGCCGGAACGGTCGACCCCGGACGGCTTTGCATCAGAGCTTCACGAATTGTATCCCGTACGAAATCATGTACAAACGTTCCATGGCGGAACCGGACCTCCGTCTTCGACGGGTGGACATTGACGTCGACCTCTTCGGCATCGCAGTCGAGGAACAGCAGCGCGAATGGGAAGCAGGCTGCCGGCATCAGGTTGTGATACGCCGAGCTGAGCCCGTGGAGCAGCAGCCGGTCACGGATCAGGCGTCCGTTGACGAACAGATAAATGGAGTTGCGGTTCAGCTTCTGGATCTGCGGCCGCGAAACGAAGCCACGCAGTGCGAACACGCGTCCGGCGGGCTCGTCGTCACCGTCTTCGGGGCGCATCTGAATCGTGCGCTCGGTGTAGCCGAGGGCAATCAGGTCGTCCAGCACCTGGGAGCCGAACACCTGATAAACACGCTCGCGAATGTCGGTCACGGCGGTTACGCCGAGCAGTTCGGTCGGCCCGTGGCGGAGCTCGAAGCTTTTGTCCGGGTGCGCGAGGGAGTAGTGCGTCACCAGCGATGCGATGTGCGCCAGCTCCGTCTGGTCGCTGCGGAGAAACTTTCTGCGAGCCGGGACGTTGAAGAACAGGTCTCGGACGGTGATTATGGTGCCCGCCGCCAGGCCAGACTCGTCGCAGCGGAGCAGCTTTCCGCCGTTGATCTCGATAGTGGTGCCGGTGGTCTCCTCCGGCGAGCGCGTCTCCAGCAGAAGCCGCGACACCGAAGCGATGGAAGGCAGCGCTTCGCCACGGAAGCCGAGCGTGGAGATAGAGAGCAAGTCCTGCACATCCCGCAGCTTAGATGTGGCGTGGCGTTCGAATGCCATCAGGGCGTCGTCGCGAAGCATGCCGTGCCCGTTGTCGGTGATGCGGATCAGACGGCGGCCACCGGAATCGGCGTCGATGCGGATCTCAGTGGATCCCGCGTCGAGGGAGTTCTCCAGCAGCTCCTTGACCACGGACGCTGGTCGCTCCACAACCTCGCCGGCGGCGATCTTATTGGCTACCGTGTCGGACAGAACTCGGATTCGGCCCATGAATTCTTAGTCTATGCGGCAGGTACGCCGAGCCGCGACCCAGCGGTATGCTGGGCGTCCCAGTGCTCGAAGCGGGGGCAGCCCCAGAATCGGCGCTGCCAGCCAGCCAAGTGGAAGGTGGCTGGCCATTCGGACCAGAGCGTCGTAGCCGCCTGAGACGCCTCTCCCAGGCTCGGCAAAGCGGATCTCATTGTCGGTAGATTTCGGAGTTACGCCAAGACGCGACAGCGCAGCCGTGTCCCGCGAGCCCTGAAAATCGAGCCGGCGAAACACATCGAGCGTGCGGAGGATTCGAATAGAGCGACCGCAGAACGAGCAGCCATCGTCCCAGATGACGGTTGGACGGGACATTACTTTAAGAGTAGCGGGAATTGTGGCGGAGCGTGGAGCGCCCCGCTGTGGAGAGTTCTTACTGAATTGCGATGCCGCGCTCGTTGAGCAGGTCACCCGTAACACGCTGCAACGTGGTGAGGTTGCGGCGATAGGTGACGGTCTGATTCACGAGATTCGACTTCGAGGTATTGTACTGAGTCTGCGCGTCGAGCACGAAGAACAGCGTCGTCGTACCGAGGTCGAACTTCTTCTGTTCGGCATCGAGACGCTTCTGCGCCAGGTCGAGAGCCACACCGGCCAGTTCGATGGAGGCCCGGCTGCGCTCCACTTCCGTGATCGCGTTGACCACGTCAAGGCGCGCCGTCTGTTCCTGGGAACGGACCCGGAGCATGTCGAGCCGCTTGTTCACCACCGCGTCGGCGTAATCGGCCGCAGCGGCACGGTCGCGAAGCGGCAACGTGAGGCGGACGCCGAAGTTCCATGCCGGGAATCCGAATCCGAACAACTGGTCGAGGGCATCGCCGAGGCCACCAGGGACCACGTTGATGAGTGTGCTGCGCGAGCCGTTGTCGGTGAAGATGTTGGAACGCTGGTAGAACGTACCGCCGCGGCCGAACGCGCCGTAACCGCCGGTAAGGCGGAAGTCAGGCTTGAGCCGGTTCACAGCGGTGCGGAACTGTAGTTCGTCGACGTCGAGGGACTGGCGAGTCGCTTTGAGGTCTGGCCGCTGCGAGATGGCGCGCTGCACCAAAGTTTCGCGGTCGAGCGCAGTCTGCACCGGAGCAGCGAGGTCTTCCGTCAGAATGATCGGCAGGTCGCGAAACGCCGGGTCCAGGTCCGCAGCCATTTGACGGCGAAGCGCATCTTCCACCGACTGTAACCGGAACTGCGCCTGAGTGACCGCCAGTTCGGCGTTCTTGTACGCCGCTTCCGGCTGGTAGATGTCGAGCTGGCTGATGGCGCCCAGCTCGAGTTCACGGCGGGAGCGCTTCAGGAACTGATCATTGAGCGCCAGATTCTGTTCCTGCACCTTCAACTGTTCGCGTGCCAGAACCACATCCCAGTACGCGTTTTCGGCGTTGTTCACAAGGCGAAGAACCTGATCCTGGATGTTGTATTCGTTCACGCGCAGGCGGCTTTGAGCGATGGTCACCGGCAGCTTCGTCAGGTAGGTGCCTCGCCCGCGCAGCAGGGGTTGTTCAAAGTTGAAGTTCATGCCGCTGGTGATTGCCGGATTGAAGTTGGCAAACGAGCTGTTGGTGGACGACTTCGCGGCATTAAAGCCGAAGTTGTACAGCGTGCCGGTGGGCAGCAGTTGCGTGGCGCGAACCTGTAGCGGCTGGTTGAGCACATTCAGGTTCACGGCGCCGGCCAGCGCGTCGTTGGTTGGGGTTTCCGTGCGCGCGCTCTGGAATGATGCAGTTAGGTTGGGATCGAAGATGGAGTACGACCGCAGGATGGCATTCCGCGGGACCTCGACGCTAAGCCGCTGCACCTGAATGTCGGTATTGTTGGCGAGCACCAGCTCGATGTAATTGCGGAGCGAAAGCTCCAGCTTGCCCGCCTGCACGAACTCGCTGATCCGGACCGGCGCCTTCAGCTCGATCTTCGGCACTTCCGGGTTCAATACCCTGCGGAAGTAACTCTTCGTGCCGAAGGCCGGAGCCTCTGCCGTCGGTGTCCGTTTGGAGGTCACCAGACTGTTCTGAGCCGCGGGAGCAGTGGCTCCGGGTGTCATCTGCGCCGGCGCGGGTGTTGTGTCGGCGGCCAGCAGAGCCGCCGAAGTCAGTAGTAGATAGAAGCCGATTCTCATTGTTGCCTACTCGTAACGGATTGCTTCGATGGGATCCAGCTTTGCTGCCTGAATCGCCGGGTAGCTTCCAAACAGAAGCCCAATACCCACGGACACGCCGAAGGCGACCGCTATGGATGATGTTGTTACTTCAGTTTGCCATCCGGCTGCGCTGGCAATCACTTTTGAAAGTGTGTAGCCGAAGGCGATACCGATTAGCCCACCGATGATGGAAATCAGCACGGCCTCCGTGAGGAACTGACGGATGATGTCCGCCTGACGTGCACCGATCGCGCGGCGAATACCGATTTCACGGGTGCGTTCCAGCACTGTGGCCAGCATGATGTTCATAATGCCGATGCCGCCGACCAGCAGCGAGATACCGGCGATACAAATCATAACGATGGAGAAGATCATCTGGGTCCGCTTTTTCTGCTCCAGCAGGCCCGCCGGAACGGTGACGTTGAAGTCGCCCGCATCCTTGTGGGTCGCGGTCAGAATCGCGTTGATGACGTTGGCGGTTTCGATGGAATCCGTGTTGTCTTTCACGCGGATGTAGATACCGTCGATCTCGTCCTTCAGGTAGCTGTTGTTGTCCTCAAACCGGCGCATGACGGTGTTGAGCGGAGCGATTACCAGATTGTTGCGGTTGGTGACTTCCACGCCTTCCACTTCACTGTCGGCGGTGGCCTGCTGGGCCAGCACTCCAATCACCTGGAGCCACGTGTCGTTGATCTTGACGAACTTGCCTACCGCGGACTCATAGCCCAGCAGGTTGACCTTCGCCGCTTCGCCGAGCACGCAGACGGGAGCCGATTTGCGGTCGTCCTCCTCATTAAAGAAGCGACCCTCCACCATTTTGAGGCTGTTGATCCGAAGGAAGTCTGAACTCACGCCGATCAGCGTAGGCTGTTCCTGCGCGGTCTTGGGAAGCACTTTCAGGGGCTTGAAGCGCTTGCGGGGAGTAGAACTGTCGATTCCCTGAATGTTCTCCACAATCGCGCGGTAGTCGCGGAAGCTGAGGCCTGGGGAAATCGCCCTGCGGGACTGGAGCTCATTGCGGTCCACCGCCTCTTTGGCCTCAATAATGATGTTGTTCACACCCAGAAGGTCGATGTAGCTCATCATTTCCTTCTGCGCGCCGGAGGTGATGGAGAGCATCGCCACCACGGCGCCTACCCCGAAGATCATGCCCATCATAGTGAGCATGCTGCGGAGTTTGTGAACAAAAAGGCTCGCAAGCCCCATTTGTACTTCAGGCAGTAATCCCGATACGTTCATGAACGGCCTCCGCCGGGCATGCTGCCGACGGCACTGCCCGACTTGTCACTGGATTTCTTCTTCTTGTCGCCGGGTTTGGCGGTTGGGTCAGCCATGGCGATGGTCTCGCCAGCCTGAACACCACCGGCAACGATCATCACCGATTCACTCCGCCGCAGCGGCTTAATCACGCGCTCTTCCCAGGCATTCCCCTTACGGACGAAAACAATCTGCTTTCCGTCCTTCTCGAAAACAGCCTGAGCCGGAATATTTATCGCGTTGCTTACCTTTTCGAGGATGATTTCGACGTCAGCGAGCAAACCGGGTCGAAGCAGGACTTCGAGCTGGTTTTCCGGGTCGATGGGAGGAGGCAGTTTGGCACTGTCGAGTTCGCGAACACTGAAACCGCCAAAGCCTGTCGGCGCCGTGGCACCATCACCACCGCGACGTCCACCACCGGCCCCGGCCTCGCCGCCAGCACCGCCACCACCGCCGCCGCCAGCACCGCCGCCGCCAGCACCGCGCTGGCGCATCATGCCCGCGGCCGCGGGCATGGCTTTGGCGATTTCCGCCATAACCCTGGTCCGCTCTTCCGGGGTGAGATCACCCATTGAGCGACCGTTCAGCGCTTTCTGCATAGCAGCGCGCATCTTCGTCTGGTCT
>JAWXCM010000071.1:0-11825 GCA_034408745.1 Bryobacteraceae bacterium | reverse complement strand
TCGCCAACATGGTTGCCGTGATGATTCGGGACTACTGCGGGCGGCACGGCGTCCAGATTCCGGTACAACGCGCGGTCAGCTTGGCCACCGCAGCCAAGACCAGAAAAAAGGCAAAGGCGTAAATCGTGATGACAAAACCCGGGCTCTGGAAGCGCAATGCCACGTATCTTTGACAACATTGAACTCGAACTGCTGCCCGCTTTGCGGCAGACGCTCGAAATCTCCGCGCGTTCCGACTTTTGCGTCGGCTACTTCAATCTGCGCGGCTGGAAGTCCATTGATGAGCTAATCGAAAAGTGGGCAGGCGGCGCGGGCCAGCAATGCCGTCTTCTTGTCGGAATGCAGCGGCTGCCGCAGGAGGACTTACGCCAAGCCTACAGCCTTCTGCCGCAGGAGGACCAGATGAGCAATCAGGCGGTCATCCGCTTGAAGCGCCGTTTGGCAGAGGAATTCCGCGCTCAACTCACGATTGGCGCCCCGACCGATGCCGACGAAGCAGGGTTGCGCAGACTTTCTGACCAACTCAAGGCAAGCAAGGTGGTCGTGAAGCTGCATCTCCGGCACACGCTGCACGCCAAGCTCTACCTTTGCTTTCGCCCCGATCCGAACAATCCCATCACCGGCTTTCTTGGCTCCAGCAATCTCACATTCTCCGGCCTCTCAAAGCAGGGCGAACTCAATGTCGATGTGCTCGACCACGATGCGACGCAAAAACTGGCCAAGTGGTTCGACGAGCGCTGGGGCGACAAATGGTGCGTGGACATCACCAAGGAACTCATCCAGGTCATCGACGAAAGCTGGGCGCGAGCCGACTGCCCGCCGCCCTATCAGATTTACGTCAAGATGGCTTACCACTTGGCGGAGGAGGCCCGCGCGGGCCTATCGGAATTCAGCATCCCGGCGGACATGCGCGGTGTCCTGCTTGAGTTTCAGTCCGCAGCGGTTCGCATCGCGGCCAGACATCTGGAGAAGCGCGGCGGTGTCATCCTCGGCGATGTCGTCGGGCTTGGCAAAACGCTGATGGCGACTGCGCTGGCGCGTATGTTTCAAGACCCGCCGCGCTCCCTTGAAACGCTCATCCTTTGCCCCAAGAATCTCGTCGGCATGTGGGAAGACTACGCCCACCGCTACCGGCTCATCGCCAAAGTAGTCTCGGTCACCCAGGCGCAGAACAGCCTGCCCGATCTCCGTCGCTATCGCGTCGTCATCATCGACGAGAGCCACAACCTGCGAAATCGGGAAGGCAAACGCTGGGCGGTCGTGCGCGACTATATTGCCCGCAACGCCAGCAAGTGCATCCTGCTTTCCGCCACGCCGTACAACAAGGCGTACCTCGACCTCGCCAACCAGCTCCGACTTTTCCTTGAACCGGAAGATGTCGTCGGCATCCGGCCCGAGGAATATCTGCGCCGCGATTGTGACGGCCGCCCGGACGAATTCACCCGCCGCCATCAATGTCCGCTCAACTGCCTTGCCGCATTCGAGAAGAGCGAACATCCCGACGACTGGCGCGAGATGATGCGGCTCTTCATGGTCCGCCGCACTCGCAGCTTCGTCGAACGCAACTACGCACTCACAGAGTGCCCCACCTGCCAGACCATCCTGCTAGCGACCCACACCGGGTGCCAAACCTGCGCCCGCGCCAAGGCCAAAAGCGACCGCCGCTTTCTCGTGCTCGAAGGCGGCAACCGTTTCCACTTCCCAAAACGCCAGCCCAAGGCGCTAAAGTTCCGCATCCGCGACAACCACCCCAACGACCAATACGCCAGGCTCTATTCCAACGTCGTCGTGGATACCGTCAAAGTTCTTCACCTGCCGCGCTACGGACTGGCGAACTACCTCAAGCCGACCTTCGACGTGCCGCCGACCAACGACGAGGCCGAGGTCATGAAGAACCTCTCCCGCGCAGGCAAGCGGCTCATCGGTTTCTGTCGCACCAATCTTTTCAAACGCCTCGAAAGCAGCGGTCATTCGTTCCTGCTTTCCGTCCGGCGCCACATCCTGCGCAACTACATCTTCCTTCACGCGCTCGAAAACGGCTTGCCGCTACCCGTCGGCACTCAGGATTCATCCCTGTTCGACACCCGAACAGATGACCACGATAGTGACAGCAACTTGTTTGGCGGCAATGAGGAGCAAACCAAAGAACCCACGGAAATCACCGCAACATCACTCTCCGACTTCGCCAAGGCAGGCGCGGGCGGCTATTCCCTCCTGAAAGGCGAACACCGCAGCAATTTCGAGTGGCTGCGTCCTGACTTGTTCATGGACGAACTCGCCAAGCACCTCAAGCAGGACGCCGAACGCCTATTCTCCATCCTCGAGCTTGCGCGCGAATGGGATCCGGCCAAAGACGAGAAACTCGCCGAACTCCACAAGCTGCTCACGAAAACGCACCCCAATGAAAAGGTGCTCCTTTTCTCGCAGTTCGCCGACACCATCAGCTATCTCAGCGAGCAGTTGAAGGCGCGCGGCCTCAAGAAGTTTGCGGCCGTGACTGGCGACACCGAAGATCCTTCTGATTTCGCCCGCCGTTTCAGCCCGGTATCCAACAACGCGCGGGATAAAGTCTCCGCGGGCGAAGAACTTCGCGTCCTTGTCGCCACCGATGTGCTCAGCGAAGGCCAGAACCTACAGGATGCTGCCATCGTCGTGAACTACGACCTGCCGTGGGCGATCATCCGCCTCATCCAGCGGGCGGGCCGCGTGGACCGGATAGGCCAGAAGGCGGAAGAGATTCTCTGTTACTCATTCATCCCCGCCGAAGGTGTTGAGCGCGTCATCAACCTTCGCGCCCGTGTCCGCCAGCGCCTTCAGGAAAACGCCGAAGTCGTCGGCACCGACGAGAACTTCTTCGAGGACGAAAAGCACGACAGCCTGATGCACGACCTGTTCACCGAAAAATCCGGCATCCTCGACGACCCGGAGGACAACGAAGTGGATCTGGCTTCGTTCGCCTACCAAATCTGGAAGAACGCCTGCGACATCAATCCGGCGCTCAAGAAAACCATTCCCGACATGGCCAACGTGGTGTTCTCCACCAAGGCACTTTCCGCCGTGCCGCTCAAGCCTGCCGGGGCTGCTGGGCCGAAGCCGGACTCGGGGGTCATGGTCTATGTCCGCACCGCTGATGGAAACGACGCGCTCGCCTGGGTGGATGAACAGGGCCGCACCGTCACTGAGAGCCAGCATGAAATCCTCCGCGCGGCCGCTTGCGAACCGCCTACGCCCGCGCTCCCGCGCCTAGCCAGTCATCACACCCTGGTTGCCAATGCGGTCGCTGGCATTCAGACCGAGCACCAATCCACCGGCGGCCAGCTTGGCAAACCCGCAAGCGCACGGCGCCGCGCTTACGAACGGCTTAAGGACTACGCTGCCCAGGTGAAGGACAGCCTCTTTGACATTAAACCCCTGCACCAGGCCATTGACGCCATCTACGAAGCACCCCTCACCGAATCTGCCCGCGACCTGCTCAACCGCGAGATGAAGTCGGGCATTGATAACGAAAAGTTCGCCGAACTTGTCCTCTCGCTCCACGAGGAAGACCGCCTCTGCGTCCCGCAGGACGATGTCGAAGCCCGCGAGCCGAAAATCATCTGCTCCCTCGGAATCCGCAAAGGCTGACTATGCCGCTCGACTTCGGGCGCGCGCGCCCGCTCCTGCAAAGCACCGACCTGCCCAAGCTCTTCGTCGAAGCACTCGGCTGGGAACCCTGCCGCCAGCAACTCACCCTTCGCGCCGGCGAGAGCGACTACACCTTCACCGCGCTCGCCGAGAAGCGCGGCTTCCGCGCCTGGCTTTGCGAAGCGCCCGATGGTGGCCTCCCCGACCACGCGATTCGCCTCAAGCTCGACCGCAAGCTCTCCGAGACCAGCTTCGAGCATCTCGTCGTCTTCGTCACCCGCGACCGCTCCCGCCAGTCGTGGGTGTGGGTCCGCCGCGAAGCCGGCAAGCCGCTCGCCGCTCGCACCCATGAATATCACCGCGGCCAACCCGGCGACTCCCTGCTGCAGAAACTCCAAAGCCTCTACGTGTCGCTCGAAGAAGAAGAGGCCGGCGAGCTTTCTACAGTGGCCTTCGCCGGCCGCGCCCGCGCAGCATTCGACATCGAGCGCGTCACCAAGGCGTTCTATCGCGACTTCGACACGCACCGCAAAGCCTTCCTCAAGTTCATTGACGGCATCGGCGAGGTGGCCGACCGAGAGTGGTACGCCTCAGTAATGCTCAATCGGCTGATGTTCGTCTATTTCATCCAGCGCAAGGGCTTCCTCGACGGCAACCCCAATTACCTGCGCGACCGCCTCGACCGCTGCAAAAAAGAACAAGGCAAGGACAAGTTCTACAGCTTCTACCGCTACTTCCTGCTCCGCCTGTTCCACGAAGGCTTCGGCAAACGCCGCAAGGACCGCGCGCGGGATTTGGAGAAACTGCTCGGCAACATCCCCTATCTCAACGGCGGCCTGTTCGACGTGCATGAGCTGGAAAAGCCCGAGCGTTACGGCAAGGACATCCAGATTCCCGACAAAGCCTTCGAGCGCGTCTTCGACTATTTCGACCAATACCAGTGGCATCTCGACGAACGGCCACTGCGCAAGGACGACGAAATCAATCCGGATGTCCTCGGCTACATCTTCGAGAAATACATCAACCAGAAGCAGATGGGGGCGTACTACACGAAAGAGGACATCACCGAATACATCAGCAAGAACACCGTCCTTCCGTTCCTGTTCGACGCCACCCGCGCGAAGTGCAAGGTCGCCTTTGAGAATCCCAACGGCCCGACCGTATGGGATCTGCTCCGCGAAAATCCAGACCGCTATATCTACGCCGCCGTCCGCCACGGCACGGACAAGAAACTCCCGCCGGAAATCGCCGCCGGCCTGGATACCACCAAGCCCAATCTGATCGAGCGCCGCAAGCCATGGAACAAAGCCGCGCCCGGCGAGTACGCCTTGCCCACCGAAATCTGGCGCGAAGTCGTCGCCCGGCGGCAACGGTACGAGGAAGTCAGAAGGAAACTCGTCGCTGGCGAGGTCCGCGAGATCAACGACTTCATCACCCTCAATCTAGACCTGCGCCAGTTCGCTCAGGATGTCCTCCAGAACTGCGAAGGCCCGGACCTGCTTATGGCCTTCTGGCAGGCCATCACCACCATCACTGTCCTCGATCCCACCGGCGGCTCGGGCGCGTTCATCTTTGCCGCGCTCAACATCCTCGAACCACTCTATGAGGGCTGTCTGGATCGCATGGAAGCGTTCCTCGCCGAGTGGGGCGAGACGGGGAAGAAACTCCACCCGAACTACACCAAGAAATTCAGCGAAGTCCTCGCCCGCGTGGACGCGCACCCGAACCGCCGCTACTTCGTCCTGAAGTCCATCATCCTAAACAATCTCTACGCCGTGGACATCATGGAAGAGGCGGTGGAGATCTGCAAACTGCGCCTTTTCCTGAAACTTGCCGCGCAGGTCGAGCCGAGAGCCGACAAGGACAATCTCGGCATCGAGCCGCTGCCGGACATTGATTTCAACATCCGCGCCGGCAACAGCCTTGTCGGCTACGCCACCGCGGACGAAGTTCGGCGTCTGTTCAAGGAGGATTCCACGGGTCAGAGCAAACTGTTACTGGGCGACACTTCGGATGCTTACAAGAGATTCGAAGACAAACTGCTGATCGCTGACGCCGCCTTCCGCAGCTTTCATTTGCAGCAAACAGAACTTGGCGGAATTGTTACCGCGCAGGACAAAGAGGAACTTCGGGTCAAACTCAAGGCGCTGGAAGACGAACTCAATCGCCACCTCGCCGGCGAATACGGCGTGAAGGTGAGCGACAAAGCAGCCTACGCCAGATGGGTGAAATCCCACCAGCCGTTCCATTGGTTCATCCAGTTCTACGGCATCCTCAATGGCGGCGGCTTTGACGTCATCATCGGTAATCCGCCATATCTGGAAATCCGCGAGATAGATTACGCGCTGAAGGGCTACGCTTGCCTGGACAGTGGTGCGATTCACGCCATGTGCATGGAGCGAAGCTCCGCGCTTCTGCACAAGCAAGGTTGCATGAGTATGATAGTTCCGTTGTCACTTCCCTCGACCCAGCGGATGGAAGCGGTTCAACGACTGTTGGAATCAGGTCGCAACGCTTGGTATGCGAACTACGCATGGCGACCAGCGAAGCTCTTCGATACGGTCAATCGTGCGCTGACGATTTTCGTCGTCACGCCAACCGACGACGGCCACACGTTTGCGACGAATTACCAAAAGTGGACGAGTGACGCCCGCGATGGATTATTCGAGCGTCTGAACTACGTCGAGGTCCCGAGAACACGGCCGGCCTGCTGGATCCCAAAGCTTGGTGCTTCGCTTGAGCGGCAGATTCTAGCGAAGTGCTTAGCTGTCAAAAGCAGCGTGAAGAACTTCACCGGCAAATCAGAACACCGGGTCTATTACCGGACAGACGGCGGCCTTTACTGGAAAGTGTTCACAGACTTCGCACCTGCCTTCAATTTGAACGGCAAGAAGGGCCACAGCAGTCGCGAGACGTGGTTCACCTTGAGGAAGAAAGAGCATGTGAAGCCTGTCATAGCCGCCTTGAGCAGCGATGTTTTCTGGTGGTGGTATACGGTTACATCAAACGTGCGGCACTTAAACCCCTTCGACGTTCAGAACTTTCCGTTGCCAGAATCGGCATTGGCTGACCTGGAGCTTCGCGACTTGAGCCAGCGTTATCTGAAAGACCTCGACAAGAACAGCACGATGCTCGTGCGCGAGCAGAAGCAGACGGGCACGACCGAGACGCAATCCTTCAAGATTCAGAAGTCCAAACCCATCCTCGACGAAATCGACACGGTGCTCGCGGGGCACTACGGGTTCACGCCGGAGGAGTTGGATTTCATTGTGAACTACGACATCAAGTACCGCCTCGGCCGCGCGGCTGAAAACGAAGAGGATTGATCAGTTATGGAAATCAGCAAGAAGCCTTGGCCCATCCTATCGGTGTGCGGCTACAAGAAACGTATTGATACCAACCCGGATTTTCAGCGCCCGGCAGTCTGGAGCACCGGGCAAAAGCAGTTGCTCATTGATACCATTTTGCGCGGTTACGATATGCCCAAGCTCTACTGGCGCAAGGTCAGCAAGACGCCAGAGAAATATGAAGTGGTGGACGGCCAGCAACGCCTGCGCACCATCTTCGAGTTCCACGCCGGCGAATTTAATCTTGCCAAGGATGCGGACGACATTGATGGCATGGTCGTCGCCAAGATGCATTACACCGACCTTCCAGAAGACCTCCGACTGCGTTTCGACAACTACGCGCTGGATGTGATCGTGCTCACCGACACGAGTGAGGATGAAGTGCGCGAGATGTTCCTGCGCCTGCAGAACGGAACGAGTCTGAAGGCCCAGGAGAAGCGCAACGCCATGCCCGGCAAGATGCGCACGTTCATCAAGGACCTGGCCCAGCACCCGTTCTTCTCTCGCTGCAATTTCGCGAACAGCCGCTTCACCCACGACCTCGTGGCCGCGCAAATGACCGCCATCGAACTGAATGGCGGTCCATGCCACGTGCGCAACTCTAATCTCAACGGCATGTATGAAGCGCAGTTAGAGTTTGACTCCACCAGTCCTAAGGCCCGCAAAATTCGCCGCGTGCTGGAATTTCTTGCACAGGCGTTCTCCGAAAAGACCCCGGAGCTGGAGCGCTACAGCGTCGTCTCGCTCTACGCGCTGGTCTCGCATTGCATGGAGAAATACGCCATTCAGGGTCGACAAGACGCTCTGCGCAAGTGGTTTATCGCGTTCGAGGAGACGCGCGCCGCGCAAGACGATCAGCCCACCGACAAAGCCGATCCCGAGTTACTCGCCTACAAGGAGCGCACCAGCCACAGCACCGATGCCCAGGATTCAATCCAATGGCGACACGATTTCCTGCTACGCAAGTTCTTCGAGGCCGTGCCGGACATCGAACCCAAGGACGGGCAGCGATTGTTCTCGCATGAACAGCGGCTCGCCATCTTTCGGCGCGACGGCGGCATATGCCAGGTCCGCTTGAAGTGCAACGGTGACAAATGCGAGTGGGATGCCTGGGAGGCCGACCATAAGACGCCGTGGTCGAAGGCCGGCAAAACTACAGTCGAGAACGGCCAGATGGCGTGCCCGGCGTGCAATTCCTCGAAGGGCGCATCGGGAAAAGGCAGCGTGTGACGATTCTGTGGGCCTGGGTACAGATTTCCGAAGTACCGATATCAAGGAGGGGTAAACCATGCCACGCCTGACCAAACTGGATGACGTCCTGTTCCCCGTGGGAGAGCATCCGGTATTTGTCAGCCTGGCCGAAAACGGCAGCGAGCGGCGGCTGTCCGTGCCCGAGAAAAAAGCCATCGTCAACCGCACCACGCGGCGCGTGCTCGGCATCGTGAGCCGAGGCTACCGGCTGGTCAGCAACCGCGAGGCGCTCGACATGGCGCAGCAGTGTTGTCGCACCGTCTTCCCCGAAACCAAGCCCGGCGAGTGGGAAGCCCGCGCCGCTGACGCACCGTCCACCGCCGGCTACTGCCATATTGACCTCGTTCACAACACCACCGCGCTCGACTTCAGCGTCGTCCCCGCCGCCGAGCGCCCAGACGTGTTTGGCCCGTTCATCCGCGTCACCAACAGTTACAACGGGCTCCGCGCCCTTTCGTTCGACATTGGGTTCTACCGCAAAATTTGCAAGAACGGAATGATCATCCCCGACACCATTATCCGTTTCAAATTCACCCATCTGCGCCGCGACATCGGCGAGACCATTCAGTTTGAGATTGCCAAAGATAAGCTGGCCAAGTTCAAGGCAGCGTTCGCCGACAGTCTCGCCGGTTTGCGCGCATGTGCCGTATCGCGCCCGCAGTCCGATTCGCTCATTCGCGGCGTCCTCTCGCTCCGGCCACCGCAACGCTTGAAGCCGGACATCCGCGAACTGGACGACTGGAAAACACTTGGCGGTGACCTCGACGAAATGACCGCCCGCTACGCAGGTGAACTCGGCGAGAACGCCTACGCAGCTTTCAACGCCATCACGGAGTTTGCCTCGCATCCGCCGGAAAATCGTTGCGTCCACCGCGACCGCCACAGCCTGCAACGGCTGGCGGGATCATGGCTCACATCCTTTAGCACCGAATGTCGCAAGCCGGGCTTCCGCCTCGATGGCTATCTGACCGAGTTGGCGAAACCCAAAGCCGCGCCGGCAGAAGCACCATGAAAATCGCCATCCTTGGCTGGGGTTCGCTCATCAGCGAACCACGCGGGTTGCCCATCGATGGTAAGTGGCAGCAAGAAGGTCCGGCAATCTGGATTGAATTTTCCCGTATCTCGCAGTGCGGAGCACGCGCCGGTTGCCTCACGCTGGTCATTGATGAGCGCAGCGACGAGGAAGTCCGCACGCTCTACGCAGTCAGCCCGCGCACGGACCTGACACAAGCCATCGCCGATTTGCAGGAGCGGGAAGGAACATCGCCAGAGGACATCGGATTCTGCGAAGGGGCCAGCAGTCGCTTTGCTCCCAACGCCTTGCTTCGCCATCCCAATTCGTGCGAACGCATCCGCGCTTGGGCGCTGGAAAAAGGTTTCGATGCCGTTGTCTGGACCGCGCTCGGACGGCGTTTCAAGGATGTTCTTGGTATCCCATTCACCCCCGCCGCCGCCTTGAACTATGTGAACGGTCTGCCAGCGCCGACCAAGGAAATGGCGCTCGCATACATCCACGCTGCCCCTGAACAAACCATGACGCCGTTCCGCCGCCTGCTTCTCGATCAACCAGGTAGCGCCGACGGGGAAGATTGAAGTGACTTCCACCGCTTCGAGCACTAAACCGACGGACATTTCGCGGGACGATCCCCGCTATCCGGCGCGATTGCGCGAACGGATGGGCGCGGACAGCCCGCAAACATTGGCATCTCTCGGCAACCTCGACCTGCTGGCCTTGCCCAAGACCGGACTCTTCTGTTCCGTCCGCTGTCCCGGCAGCGCCATCCTGACCGCCTACGACCAGGCCGCCAAGTGGCGCGAGGCCGGTCGCTGTGTCATCAGCGGCTTTCATTCGCCGGTCGAGAAGGAGTGCCTGCATATTCTTCTGCGCGGTTCGCAACCCATCATCATCTGCCCGGCGCGCACATTGCCGCAGCGCGTCCCTCCGGAATGGCAGCAACCGCTGGCCGACGGGCGGTTGCTGATCCTCTCTGTTTTTCGTGCGGGAGAAAAGCGCATCACGACAGAGCTCGCCATTCGCCGCAACGAGTTCGTTGCTGCCCTCGCGGACGAACTCTGGTTCGTTTACGTCACCCCAGGCGGGCAAATGGACAGCCTCGCGCAACGCCCGTGGGTCAAGGCACGCACTACCTGAGAGCCGCCCCCCGATTCAGTTCACCGCCGCCTTCAGCCCCTCCCCCGCGCTGAACTTGCCGCCGGTGTTGCCGGTCTTCGATGCGCGAAAACGCGGCACCCTGGCGGCACGGATCAGGATGGCGGCGCCGGTGCGCGGGTTGCGCCCGCTGCGCGCGGACCGGCGGCCAACGTAGAAGCAGCCAAAACCATAGAAGCTGACCATGCCGCCCTTTCGCATGCTGGTAGTGATCGCCGAGCGCAACGCGGCGAGCGCGCGGTCGGCGGCGGCCTGGCTGACCTGGGCGTCGGCGGCGATCTCGTCGCGCAGCGCGGCTTCGCCGACGGCTGGTACGCTTTTGGGCTTGTGATAGGCGGTGTAGGTGATCGGCTTGCCGGTGCGTGGATTGCGCCCGGTCTTCTGCGCCGGCAAGCCGCGCGAGAAGCTGCCAAAGCCCCGGAAAACGACTCGCTTGCCCTCGGCGGTGTGAGCCTTCAGGCGCGCCTCGAAGGCGTCCATAACGCGGCCTGCGGCCTCCTTGGAAAGTTCGACGGACAGGGCAATGTGGTTGATGGTGTCGGTCTTGTTCATGCTGCGGTTGTCCTTGAAAGATGCGGCGTTCCAATGGGTTTTGGCATCGTGCAGAACGCATTTTGAGAGCACGCAATAAGCACCGCAAACCCAATCACTGCGCGGCTTCCAAGGCAATCCAACAGCGTCCGGCGCAGCGATCACGCAACGACATGCAGCACGCTGCGCACGAAGATTTGAGGGAGCCCCGTGGGGGCGGACGGGCAGCGTGGCTGCCGAGGCGCCCAAGGTAAAACCCGGAGCAACGCAGTTGCGAGCCGCCGCAGGCAGACGCGCTGGGTGGGCGGGGGGACCACACTCCACCCTGCGCGAAGCGCCTGACTAGACCGACGCACTGGCGCGCAAGCGCGAGTGCGCTGATCAGGCCGTTGAGCAACGTGCGCGAAGCGGACGTTGCGGTAGCTGGACTGGGGCGCAAGACATAACCGACCATTATGCGAACCCGAAGGGCGCGCAGCGGCACAGGCACCGAGCGGAGCTTCGCGCAGCGAATGCCTGTGCTTTGCATAATGCGCGGTTATGTTAAAGCTCGCCGCAACGCGGCGAATTTACCCCAGACCAGCGTTCGTGCCACGGGCGCGTGAGCGCCCCTGACTGGGGTTGCCAGGTGTGCAGCCGACGAAGCCGTGGGCCGGTTTTATGGCCGACGGCGCAGGCGGCGGGCAGCACGCACCCACGCCCGCACAGCGCAGAAGCCGGTGGTGCTGGGACAGCGATTGCAGGAGCGACAAAGCCAGTGCGCGGCCTTTCGCGCTCTGGCGCGGTGGAACCCGCGACGCGGTAGCCGCCTGCGAGCCGCAAGGGCTTGATGCGCAGCATGAAGCCCGCAGTGGTGAAGCGGCGGCGGGTTAGCAGGGACGGCGCCAAACGAAGGCACAGAG
>JAWXCM010000070.1:0-3280 GCA_034408745.1 Bryobacteraceae bacterium | reverse complement strand
GCTGCTGGGGCGTCTGGCGACGGGTGAAGCGACAGCCAATTGTGCGTGGGGCGACGACGGCGGCACCCTGTATATTACGGCCGATATGTGGCTGGTGAAGCTGAAGACGAAGACTCGCGGCGCGGGCTGGTAATCGGAAGTTCTTAACTTTTTCCTCATACGAAGGTCAGGCTGACCGAGAAGATACGCAGGGGGCGCAAAGCGCCTCTCTGGGAGACCGTATCAGATGACCATTGGGAAAAAGCTAACGCTCTGCTTTGCGGCCAGCTTTGCCGCTGCGCTCGCTCTCGGGGGCGCATATCAATATTCTGTTGGCACGCTCAGCGCAGAGCTTGACACAGCGATTCGCCAGGGGAGTTTGAAAACCGAACTTCTCGGGAACCTGAAAGCCGACGTTCAGTCGGTTCGCTTTTGCAACCGCGGTGTTCTGCTATACAGCACTGTCAACAATGAAGCGAAAGTTAAAGAAAACCAACAGCTTTACAGAAAAGCCCTGGAATCGGCGCTCGCCGGAGCAGCCCGGCTGCGACTGCTTCTGGTAACGGAAGAGGAAAAGCGGCTGGAGCGGCGCATCTCCGACGGGCTACAGTCCTACGATTCCATTCTCACGAATGTCAACGGCCTCATTCGCGAAGGCAAACTGAGTGAAGCGATTGCATATAACGCCGAGAAGACTGGCTTAGTCGGCAAGCAGCTGATTGCGGATGCGGAGGAGATTCTCGACCGTCAGCGCAAGCTGAATGAGCTTTCTCTGGCGCGAGCTGAGCAACTGGTCTGGATAAGCCGCCTAACCGCGCTGGGGCTGCTGTTTGCGTGTGCTCTGGTTGGGTGCGTGGTCGCGTTGATCGTCACACGACTCACCAAAGATTTGAAGCATGCCGCGGAGTCCATACAGGAGGGTTCGGAGCGGATTGCCGGCGCGGCAAGCACAGTTTCGAGCGCAAGCACATGGTTAGCCGGCGCAGCATCGGAGCAGGCTGGTTCGGTTGAGGAAACGTCAGCCGCCGCTGACGAAATCGCCGCCATGGCTCGGCGCAATGTCGAGGGCGCGCATCACGCAGTCGAGAGGATCACGCATTTTGAGGCCGTCAGCACAAAGGCTGAGACTGCGGTGGCCAGTATGGCCGAATCCATGAAGGAGATTGCCGTTTCGGGTGAAAAGATCTCTAAAGTCATTAATGTCATCGACGATATTGCTTTTCAGACCAATATTCTGGCGTTGAATGCCGCTGTTGAGGCTGCCCGTGCGGGCGAATCCGGCGCAGGTTTCTCCGTGGTTGCGCAGGAAGTCCGCAGCCTGGCGCAGCGCTGCGCTGCTGCCGCGAAGGAAACGACGGTGTTGATTGAGTCTTCCGTGAAGAGTTCGCGGGAAGGCAGCACGCGGCTGGCGGCTCTTACCAGTACATTCGGGGAGAGCAAGTCCCTGATTTCCGGCGTGCGAGACGGGTCGCGAGATGTGGTCTCGGGAACGAACGAGCAGTCCACCGGGATCGCGCAAATCACTGAGGCACTGCTGCAGATGGCCCGCATTTCAGACCAGACCGCAGCGCAGTCGCACGATACCGCAACCGCCGGAGCTGAGCTCAAGAGGGAAGCGAGCGAACTGCAGGAGTGTGCCACGGTTCTTTGTCACATGGTGGGTTCCAGTGCGGCGAAAGGGGCTCGACGATGAGGCCCGGGCCGCGGCGAGTCCTGCTGCACGTGTTGCTGAGCATTACTGCCTCGCTTACGATCTTCGGATCCGACGGAACTGGAGGCGCCTCCTCCCCGTGGAGAGAAGCGAAGCTTCCGTCCTGGGTCACTCTCGGGGGGCAGATTCGGACGCGGTTTGAGATGCCGCTGAATGCCAGGTATGAGCCGGGGCAGCAGGACGGCTACATCGGAAACCGGCTTCGGTTCAACATCAAAGTTCAGCCAGCAAGCTGGTTCAAAGTGTTTGCCGAAGCGCAGGACGTTCGGGTATTCGGCTATGACTCGGGGAGCCGTCCCGGTTCCCTGCACAATCCGCTGGATCTGCACCAGGCGTGGATGGAGATTGGTGGGGCAGAGCAATCGCGTCTGTCTCTGAAGGTCGGCCGACAGGAGTTGAAGTATGCGGGCGGTTACTTGTTTTCATCCGCCGACTGGGCCATCAACGCCCGTGTATACGACGCTGCGGTGCTGTCGACAACGGTAGCCGGCTGGAAAGGCGACTTTGTCGCGGGCGGTGTAGTTCTGGCGGACGCGTCCAGGCCAGACCGTCGGCACGCCGGGGAACAGTTCTTCGGCACCGACTGGCAGAAGACGAAATCGATCCCCGCTGCGACATTGGAGTTGTTCGCTTTCGCCAGGAAGCAGGCAGGCGTCGTCAGTGAGCGCGGAGCGGCAGGTGACGCGCTTACGTGGTCCTCGGGCGCGCGCGTCACCGGCAAGGTGATTCCGAGCGTGGACTACTCTGTTTTGTTTGTTCGTCAGTTCGGGACATGGTCGGCAGACCGAACCTCTTCATGGGCTGGTATCTATTCCGCCGGCTGGACGATCGCCGGAGCGCGTTGGAAACCACGTATGAGCGCTGAGTACGATGCGGCGTCGGGCGATCACAACCAGCGAGACGGTACCCGGCAGGCCTTCGAGGGCCTGTATGGGGCGTATCACTACTTCCTTGGCGAGGCAGACCGGCTTGGCTGGCGAAATGCCCGAAGCGTACGTGCCGGTGTGGATTTTGTGCCAGCCAAAAACTGGAAGGTCCTGATCGACGTTCGCGATCTCTCCCTGATGACCGTTACCGACGGTCTTTACAGCGCCACATTCGCCCGCGAGGCACTCAACCGCCTTGCGGACAGCAGGCACGTAGGAATGGAGGGCGACATCTCCTTCATGTGGACGGTAAATGCGCGCACAAAACTGGCGGGCGGAATCGGCCACATCTTTCCAGGCAGGTATTTGATGCAATCAACGCCTGGTGGTCACTACACCTTTCCGTATGTGATGATCTCGCGCCAATTTTAGTGGACGGGCGGACGGGCTCTGGATGCTGTCGCGTTACGGGAGCCTCCTGCCATCCGGGCCTTCGATAAAACTGAACTGCGCGTCGACGATTTTAGCGAAGAACTCGCCCGGTTTTTCGGCGAATATTTCGCCTTCCGAGACGTTTCTCCCGATCCGGCGACAGCGCTCGACATACCGGGCGGGGTGCACATCCATGGCTCGGACGGCAAGCTGCTGGGGCGTCTGGCGACGGGTGAAGCGACAGCCAATTGTGCGTGGGGCGACGACGGCGGCACCCTGTATATTACGGCCG
>JAWXCM010000069.1:0-2635 GCA_034408745.1 Bryobacteraceae bacterium | reverse complement strand
CTTGGGGTCTGAGGCGCAGTGGAACGGAAAACGCAGTTAAGCATGCGGATTTGTCCAGCTCCCCACTGCCCCCTGCTCGTAGAGGTAGAACTTTCCTGCTCTTCGTCAGTGATGCGGGAGATCCTCACGCCTCCAGTCAAGCGGTCGCGAGGGTCAGATGCCCGATCGGCTCGGCTGCGGGTCGCACCTTGATCTCGATGTCGTAGCCGAGGCGGTTCAAGCAGTCCATCAGCTTGCGTTCGGACAGGTTGGTGAAGTCGCCGTGCATCATGCTCGACACCTTCGGTTGCGGAATACCCATGCGCTTGGCCGCCGCTTGTTGGGTGAGCCCGAGGGCACGCATCGCCTTCCGGATCTCAATCGCCAGGCCAGTCTTGATCTTCAGTTTCTCGGCATCGGGCAGTCCAAGGTCGGCGAAGACGTTGGCCGAGCTGCGCTGAACCTCGACGCCTTCAATGATTCGTTTTTGCACTTCT
Source organism: Bryobacteraceae bacterium (assembly GCA_034408745.1). Taxonomy (GTDB): domain Bacteria; phylum Acidobacteriota; class Terriglobia; order Bryobacterales; family Bryobacteraceae; genus JAWXCM01. Next base: position 2,159 of record JAWXCM010000069.1, on the reverse strand, counting down.
TAGCTCCTGTGCCATTGTCTCGGCCACCTTCAGCCGAGCGCGGATGATGTCCATGTCTGCCTTCGGCGTGGCGATCCCGGTCTTACTCTTCTTTTGGAAGCAGTGCAGGACGAACACCGCTTCCACGAACTTGATCGTGTAAACCGCTCGATAAGTTCCGCCGGCATCGTCTTCGACGACCTGCAGCACTCCGGCACCGTCGAAGCCCTTGAGTACCTTCGCTGCGTCGTCCTGGTCACCCATTTGCGCCAGTGACAATGCGAATCCAAATCGCCGGCGCACATCAGGCGGCAACGCCATCAGATCCTTGTAGCTGCTCGCGATCCATTCGAGTGGTTTTTCTTTGTCGGCCATGACGGCAAATTATACCTGTTAAGGTACATCGCAGGGTACAAGGATGGGTCGCAAAACACTTGTTTTGCGACAGCCGGGCGAACCTTCCTAAAATTGAGCGCCAGCGTCCGCAGAAACGTACGGGAAACCATGTCGGATTCGGCTACCATACGGAAACCTCGGATCGTAGGGTTTCCGTCGTGTTGATCGGTTACATGCGGGTCTCGTCCGACTCGGATCGTCAGACCACGGACTTGCAGCGCGATGCATTGGTGGCGACGGGTGTTGACGGTCGGCACCTGTTCGAAGATCACGCCTCCGGCGCCAAGGATGATCGGCCTGGACTCGCTCAAGCGTTGGCGTTCGTTCGCCCTGGCGATGTGCTCGTGGTGTGGAAATTGGATCGGCTCGGCCGATCCCTGCCTCATCTGCTTTCCATCGTGAACACACTCAAGGAAAAGCAGGTCGCCTTTCGCTCGCTGACCGAAGGCATGGACACCACGACAGCATCGGGAGAACTGCTGTTCCATGTGTTCGGTGCGCTCGCCCAATACGAACGGGCGCTCACCAAGGAACGGGTCTTTGCCGGACTGGCTGCCGCACGGCGGCGTGGCCGCATCGGCGGTCGCCCGCCCGCCATTGTCGGCGAGAAGCTGGACGCCGTTGTCGCGGCGCTACGCGCCGGAATGTCCAAGGCGGCCGCTTGCCGCAACTTCGGCGTCAAGCGCACCACGTTGATCGAAACGCTCACTCGGATCGGCTGGCCCGGACCCGCGTAGGGTCGGCGTTTCACCGGGGACAACCTGATGCCCGTTAGCTTCCTTTCCAACGAACAGAGGGAAAACTACGGCCGTTACGCCGGGGTGCCATCAGCCCATGATCTCGCCCGTCACTTTCATTTAGACGATGCCGACCACGCCGTAATCGCGCAGAAGCGCGGCGACCACAACCGACTCGGCTTCGCCGTCCAACTTGGGACGGTGCGTTACCTGGGCACGTTTCTGGAGGACCCGCTGGCCGTGCCAGGGCCGGTGCTGCACACCCTTGCCAAGCAATTGCATATCGCGACGGTAGCAGGCACCCATTCGTACAGTTCAGGCAGGCAGCGTTGGCAACATGCGGCGGAAATTCGTTCCCATTACGGCTACGTCGAGATTACCGAACGCCAAGTCGGCTACCGCCTCACCCGATGGCTGTATGCGCTGTGCTGGACCGGCACCGACCGACCGAGCGTGCTGTTCGAGCGTGCGACCGCGTGGCTGCTGACGCACAAGGTCTTGCTGCCGGGCTGCAGCACCTTGGAACGCTACATCGCCAGCCTACGTAACCGGGTCGAGGAGCGCCTTTGGTTTTCGCTGGGCCGCGGCATCGGTAGCGAGCAGCAGGAACGGTTGGAAAGTCTGCTGGTGGTGCCGACGGGTCAGCGGACTTCGCTGTTAGATCGGCTACGCAGCGGGCCGGTGATGATCAGCACGCCATCGCTCGTTCACGCCCTGCTGCGGCTAAACGCGGTCCGCGCACTCGGCATCAAGCTGCCGGCTACGGCGCGCATCCCAGCAACCCGTGTGGCGTCCTTGGCGCGGTTTGCTGGTGCTGCAAAGGCCAGCGCCATTCTGCGACTGCCGAATCCGCGTCGGCTGGCCACGTTGGTCGCCTTCGTGCATTGCCTGGAAGCCACAGCGCAGGACGATGCCCTGGAAGTGCTGGAGGCGGTGCTGCGCGAGCTGTTCGGCGCCAGGAAAGCTACCTGGTTCGGGACGAAGACGTGGCGCGGCTCTCGCCGTTGCAGCACAACCACATCAACATGCTGGGGCGGTACACCTTCT
>JAWXCM010000068.1:0-5046 GCA_034408745.1 Bryobacteraceae bacterium | reverse complement strand
TCCCGCCGCATCGCGCTGCGAATCTCGTGCGTCGTCGTGTACCCGTTCGCCTCCACGGCACAGCGCACGACCTGTTGGACCTTCGCACAGAACGTCGTTGAACGCTCACCCATGCGTTGCGGATACACCTCCTCCGCGAGCGCCCTGCCAAACACACTTTCGATCATTTCCCATGAGACGCCTCGAACGGATGCGCCGCGATCGATCAATCGTCGGGCTCGAAGATCCGCCGTTCGCAGGACTGCATCCGTGTACTCGGGAATACTGTAGAACTGAATCCGACGTGCGTGTTTGGACGCTACTTGCCGCCGGCGAGCCTGTTCGAGCAGATGTGGCGGCACCCGATTGTCCGGTAGCTTGTGCATCAGGCCGAGCATGCCGTAACGGTCCACCTTTTCGTTTTGACGATTGAAGTATCGGGGCTGGTGATCCTTCCCAGCAGCGACCTTGTGAAAGTGGCGCAGGGATGCGAAGAAGACCACCTGCCCATCGGACTGGCTTCGTTCAGACACGATGAATCGCTGGGCCAGAAAGTGTTTGCTGATCAAATCGCCAAGGACCCTGCCAATGAGCCGATGCAGTGCCGGATATGAACCTTTCAGGGCTTGCGCGTCATTAAGCAGGAGGAGATTGCGTTCCAGGATGGCGCGTTGAAGGTCTTTCCAGCCGGTGTCGATCGTGATGCCGTAATCGTGAAGAAGGTGACCGATCGCTGCGGACTCGTTGCACTTTCGGATGTGCATGGTGAGATCGATAATCGTGCCTGAGATTGGGCAGACGTGGCACTTGAACAACCAGTGGCCGCTCCCTGCGCGAAACACACCGGCGCTGGGGCGATGGTCGTCGTGGAACGGACAAAGAATGGCTTGACCGTTCTTTGCCGTAACCGTCGTTAGCCCGAGGAGCACTCCAAGGTCTTGCCGCTTCAGATGGTCAATGGCATCGGCGATCGTGGGGAAACTTGTGCTTCCTGTGGCAGGATATGCGCCCACAATAAGTGCAAGTGATGTATTACACTCGCACTTATTGTGGGCGCATATCCTGACGGGAGGCAAGTCCCTCTCAGGTACCATCGGGAGCACGCGAAGCATCTCCTCTGCCGTGTAGCGGTGTTTTTGACAATCAACGACCCGAACCTGAAACCGCGCACATCCTCGGCCCGCTTTGACCCAATCGAACCCCGGTAGCCGCAGCACGCGGGCCGGGTTGACGACGTGCGGATCACCATCCAGGGCTTTGACCAGTCGCTTCTGGATCTCCAGGAACTGATCACGGTTTACGTTCGGTTCTGCCAGCCAGTAGACGTGAAAGCCGTTGCGTGTCTCGACGAGAATCGACGGTGTGAGGGTAAAGCGGCTGAGGCGTTCCCGATATTCCTCCTTATGCTGCCGTACCTGGTCATCGGGTAAGTAGCGACCTGCATCGTTCTTGCCACAATCCCAGTCCAGAAAGAAGGCGTTGAACCGCGTGATCTGGGCGTCCCGCGTTCCCCCGCCATTGACGATGAAGCCGATGTCATCCCCCTCGACGTTCCGCCAGCGGAGGGTCTTCTCCGCTTGACGGAACGCCTGGGGCTTGTTCTTCCAGGTGGTACCTCCAACCTGAAAGTAGATCCTGCTATCGGGTCCGTGGATTAGATCAAGGAAGCCGGCGGGGTCGAGTTTGCCTGGTGGATGGTTCGGATCAATCATACACTGTCATTTCGACCTTTGAGTCGATGCATCCCAACGTCTTCACTCAGCAAGACGGTGTTCCTGGCGCAAACGATCCTGCGCCGCCGGATTGATCCAGAGGCATTCCGTACGCCGCGGCTTGATTGGCATTCCGGCGTGCCGCGGGTGGCCGGAGGCGTAGCAAGCCACGGACTTCGTGGCCCGCATCCATCCCTTGAGAGCGACGTCGTACAGCTCGGACGGATAGCCGGACAATACAACCATCCCGCTCAGGCCGGTGATCATTGACAGCAACAGCTCGTGCTCGTGCAAGGTCATTTCACAGCGATAGACTTGCGCGGAAACTCGGGTGGCTGGGACGTAAGGGGGATCGAGATACCACGCCACGTCTGGTCCGAGCTTTTCATACTTCCGAATCAGATCAGCGAAGTGGAGGTTTTCGATGGTGGCACCACGCAGCCGGTGCGCCACGGGACCGATGCGATCGACGACGCGGTGAAACGACTGGCTCTTGGATTGTCGGGTGTAACCCCATGAACCGTTAAAGATGCCGGAGAAGGACTGACGAATCAAAACGAGATGCTGACGAGCCCATTCCACGTCATCGCTCTCGCCGGCACCACGAATCCGCGCTTCTTCCGCAATGTCACACAGATCGTGCTCGGCACGAGCGTTCAGCGTGAAGTTCAGCCTTAACTGAAGTTCGTCGGCATCCGTCTGGATCACGCGATACAAGTTGGCAACGCCTGGATCGAGATCGTTAAAGACTTCGATCTTTGCCTTCGGGCGCGCCAGCCCCACGGCGGCGGACCCCGTAAATGCCTCGATGTAAGCCGCCGCTGAACGCGGCAAATACTCGTTGATCCAGTCGACGTGATGGCCCTTACCCCCGTAGTAGGCCATCAAAGGAACGGATGTTTCGCTTTGCAAAATACGCATGATAAATCTCCTACAGTTTCAGGTTCAGCATCGCGAACAACTCTGTAAGCTGTCGTTGCTGATCTATTAGCGGAATAAATCGAAACTGTTCTGAAGGTTTGCACGCGGATCTGCGCAGAATTACATCGCTGGTGAAATGCAAACAAAAAAAGCGACCGCCGGTTTCAGCAACCAGCGGTCGTTTCGTTCTCTTCGGGGCTGTGACGGGACTCAGAAGTTCCTCCAGACGATCTCCGGAATGCTTTCGCCATTGATTTCTCCGTCAGCAGGTCGGTGCCATCGGTTATCGCCCTCCACAGAAGAGGGCATGCCGGTGGTGATGAGAATGATCTTGCCGACGGCGCCGTTGAGCGCGGCGATCATCTCCTGTGCCTGTTCGCCGTCCCAATCGGTCCCGCGCTCGTCGCACAAGAAAAGCGTCTGCGACCAGTCGAACCGTTCGATCAGCTTGGCGGTGGTCCCGTTCTCGATCTGGACGTTTCGCAGGCGGTCAAACACGCGATCGACCCAGTCAAGCCCGGCGTCGAGATGGAGGATACCGCGACGCTGACCGGGCTTGCGTTGCCGGGGGAGCTTGGCGGTCGCTCGCTCGATCGTGGCGGCGAAGCCCGTGGCACGGAGAATCTGCTCCGTGTGAGGCGTCGCGCGGTCGGCCGTATGAGCCTGTCCCAGGGCCAGCGCATACTCCGCTGCTAAGACTGCGCGGCTCACTGGGTCGATTAGGACGCGGGACAGGTTCAGGGCTTGACCATCCAAGTCATTCAGAACCTCCAGCGGCGAGGGAATCTTGTGGAATAGCCAGGCGCCGTTCGAGCCGCGGGTCTCCACGTACGTGTGGTGGCTAGGCAGCGGCAAGCGGCTGTTGTTGGGGTTGAGGAACCCGCCGCGAGAACGCGGCGGGGTTCCTGCAATCGTTTCTGAAAAAGTGTTCTTCATGGTCGTGATCTCCTAAGTGTGTTTGTGTGATTACGCGGCCTTCTTGATACGCTCGACGCCGACCGCATAACTGCTGGTGTTGGGCTCGATGACGATGCACTTGCGGTGCGTGCGACGGCAGGCGATCACGGTGCTTGCGACGCCGCCCGTCGGGTCGAGCACCAGCGCGCCGGGCGGCACCGCGCACGAAATCAGATCGGCCAGCAGAACCACGGGCTTCTGTCCTCGGTGAAGCTTGCCCGGCTCCTGCTCCGTGTAGAGAACGTTCCCGATCGGATCGTGCAGTTGAGCGCTCCCTTTTCGAAAGTGAAGGACGAACTCCACGGTATTGGTGAACGAGAATCCCGTCGGCTTCGGGCCGCTGATCTTGTCCCAGATCAGCGGGACACCCATCTCGTATCCGTGGGCCTCCGCTGTCGTCAGCAGCTTCCGGTAATCCAGATGGGTGCAGAACACCAGCGCCTGGCAGTTCTCGCAGAGCAGGGCCAAGGTGGTGCCCAGGAGGTCGTCGAGCTTGCCGGCGGACTCCTGCGGCGTCGCACCCGGGAGATCGGTGATCAGCAGCAGATCCACCGAATGCGGCGCGATCCGGCCGACGTGATCCGCGACCGTGCCCTGCCAGTAGTCCGAAAGAGCAGCCGCCTCCGTGTCTGCGTCCGCAGGCGCAAACTGCACGGGCGTCGTGATGCCCATCAGCTCGTTCACCGCCGCCTTAACCAACTCGTGCGTGACCTTCCCGACGCCCGCCGCGTCCACGGCCTTGCTCCAGGCGTCCTTTTGCTGCTCGGGTTCCAGCTTGACCAGCGGGCGCACCTGATACTCGTTGGCCGGCGCCGTCGTGGCAACGTTCGCCAAGTTGTCGAAGGCGTCGACTGCGGCGATCAAGTTGTATGCATAGCCGCGCGAATAGCCGAAGCGGGCGTGGACATAGTCCTCGAAGCGGTCATGCGTCTCGCGATAGAGACGATCGTCCCGGATCTCGCGCAACGCACGACCAATGCCGATCTGCAGCTTCTCTCCGCGCTCGATGCGGCGCTCCAACTTCTTCAGCCGCGTGCGTTCCGCCGCGCTGAGCTTCTTCTCGTCCTCATTGTCGCCAACAATACGAACCGTAGAATTACACATGGTAATTCTCCTTGCATGGCCGCGTTACTTGTCCAAGGTTGGATTGCGGTCAGATCCGAAAACCAAGGCCGTCGAAAATCTCGATGACAATGTTGATTTCGGATTTGCCCAAATCGTTCGGGAGGTTTGCACGCTGGAGCGCGCATATTTCTTCTCGTGCGAGATTCTTGATTCGTAGTCCGCGTTCAAAAGGACCGTGGCGGGAGCGGCACAGGACGTCGCAGGGAAGTCGATCGATCTGCATATCGCCGACGAACACGCGCCGAATGAATTGGTGTTGCTTCGAAGAGTTCGCGCAAGATGAACGCGCCCGCAAAACAAGAAGGATCAGCTAACGAGCGTCAGGGCACCCTTGGAGAAAGCTGGCGATGGC
>JAWXCM010000067.1:0-37286 GCA_034408745.1 Bryobacteraceae bacterium | reverse complement strand
TGAACATGCACTTCCCCGACACACGCCTGATCAATACGGTCGAGTACAGGGAGAAACTCGCGGTCGAGATCCGGCGGCTGCGTCCAAGAACCATCATCATCCCGTACTGGGAGGCGCGGCACCCAGACCATTTCCATGCCGGTTCGATTGCCTTCGATGCCACGTTTCTGGCCGGATTGCGCAAGCTCGATACCGACGTGCCTCCGCATCGCCCATACAAACTGATCTATTCGTCGATGTACGCCAATGTCACGCCGTCCTTCGTGGTCGACATCTCGCCGTGGTTTGAAAAGCGGATGGAGTCGCTGTTCTGCTACCGGTCCCAGTACGGGGCACAGGAGACGGCTTCGAGTCTGTTCCCCGACGCGGCGGAGATTCGCGAACGGCTGGCAGCAATCGCTCGCTTTTATGGCAATCTGATCGGTGTGAAGTACGGCGAACCGTTCGTAGTCAAAGAGACCATGCGCGTCGACGATGTAGTATCAATGCCCGTCCGCAGCTTCTAGGAGTGTGTCGGAGAGAAAAATCCCCTTACCTGGAATCAACAACTTACGAGCACTTTACGACTCGAAGATCTCTGTAAGTTGTTGATTCTACGTTGGCCTAGGCTTTCATTCCGACACACTCCTGGCAGAACCTGGGAAGGGGGGCAGCTCCCCAGAGCTGCGGCGGTCTCTCAAGACCGCCATGCCACACTAAATAGTAGGCTGCTCCAGAGTCCGCGGCAGTTGCTCGCGCGAAGTCAGCACGGGCGAACTGGAGAGCACTCCGTAGCGTTGCACCAGCTGATCCCATTCCACACTGAATGTACCGCCGCCGGCGCGATGCCGCTCCGCCCACTCATGGATCAAATCGAGGCAGGAATGATCGATATAGGCCAGCTTCTCGAGCCCGAGATGCACGTGAGCACCAGCCGGAATCTCGTCGAGCACCTCCGCCAGCTTCGGCATGCGGACAAACGTCGCGGCACCGGTGAGATCAAGGTACACCGCGTTGCCGTCCCGCAGATTCGCGATCTCCAGATGGCTGACCTTGTAAACCATCTTCAACATGGTGAGCACGATACCCGTGATCACGCCCGTCAGCAGATCCGTAGCGACGATCGTGACCACTGTGATCCCGTAAATCGCCACCGGAATCTTGCCGTACTGCTGCAGCTTCTTCAGGCTCTTCACGTCGATCAGCTTGTAGCCCGTGTAAACAAGGATCGCGCCCAGGCACGAGGTGGGAATCATGCGGAGCACGAAAGGCAGCAGCGCGACGAAGCCGAGCAGCCACACACCATGCAGCACCGCCGAAACCCGCGACGTCGCGCCAGCCTGCACATTGGCGGAGCTGCGCACGATTACACCGGTCATGGGCAGGGCGCCGAGGATACCGCAGATCGCATTACCAATGCCCTGAGCCGTAAGTTCCTTGTCGTAATCCGTTCGCACAATCGACTGCATCCGGTCGACCGCGTTTGCCGAAAGCAGCGTCTCCGCGCTGGCGATGAACGCCAGAGCAGCCGCCGAGAACCACACGGCAGGATCGCCGAACAGCTGCAGCGACGCCATCTGGGGCAGCCGTACAACGTCCAGCAGATTGGCCGGCACGTCGACGAACTTCACGTCCAGCTTCAGCACCGCCGCCGCCGCAGACGCAACCAGCACGCCGACCAGGGCGCCGGGGATCAGCTTCACAGGCCCGCGTTTCAGCTTCTCCCACGCAATCAACACAATGATGGTGGTCAGTCCGAGCACCGCCGCAAGCTCATGGCTGGAGCCGTCGATGGGAAGGATCCCGCCGAAGATCGCCGCAGGAATCGACAGCAGGTTCTCAATGCCCGAAGCGCGCGGCTTGTCGTCGAGCATTACGTGGAACTGACCCGCTAAGATCAGCACGCCGATGCCGGCGAGCATACCGTAGACCACTGCCGGGGACATGGCGCGGAACCAGGCTCCTACATGAATACGGCCGGCAATTATCTGAATAATACCGGAAATGATAAGAATGGGACCGAGCGATTCAATGCCGTGGTCGCGAACAATCTCAAACACGAGGACAGTCAGTCCGGCGGCCGGTCCGCTGACCTGGAGGGGAGCGCCGGAAAGCGCTCCCACAATAATTCCGCCGACCATACCGGTGATCAGACCGAGTGCGGGAGGCACCCCTGACGCAATCGAGATGCCCATGCAAAGGGGCAAAGCCACCAGAAACACCACGACGCTGGCCAGTATGTCTTTGGAATACCGATTCATCGTGCAACCTCCGCAAATCGGTGCACACGAGGCTTCGGGGTGGCGCTCTCCGGGTTGTACTCTTCAATCGGGACGAACTGGCCCACCTGCGCATCCCACGCTTCCACAACGCCACTCCGAATGTGATAGACCCATCCGTGAATGCAGAGGTTGCCAGTCGCGAGACTCGCCGCGACTGACGGGTGGGTCTTGAGATGATCCAGCTGAGCGACGACGTTCTCGCCAATCAGTGCGTGGAGTTTGGCTTCGTCGGTGAGATCGGGATAGGCCTGCTCCACAACGCGCCGCGCCATCTCCCCGTAAGCGAGCCAGCTCTTCACCGTCGGCATTGAATCCGTGGTTTCGGGATGCAGGACGCCCTTCATGGCGCCACAATCGGTGTGTCCGCACACAATAATGTGCCGGATTTTCAGGGCCACCACCGCATACTCAATGGTCGCGGAGACGCCTCCGTTCACCTCGCCATGGCTCGGAATCATATTGCCTGCGTTGCGGCAGATAAACAGCTCCCCAGGGCCGACCTGTGTGATCAGGTCCGGCACAACCCGGCTGTCCGCGCAGGTAATGAACAAGGCCCGTGGCGACTGCCGGTTCGCAAGTTGTTCAAAAAGCTCACGTTGAGGCGGGTACACATCCCGCTGAAATTTGGCCACACCTTCGAGAATGCGATCCATACCTGGACTCCAGTTGGTAAACACAGATCTAGTCCCGCGCGCAGACACACACGACGGGGACAGGGTTAGGAGCTCTGGCTGTAAGTGGGAAAGACCCGACTAGGAGGCGAGTGGAGGAGCGCGGCCGCGGGCAATGCGAAGCGACTGCCGGCCCGGAGTCGGTGTCCCGGGCAGCCAGACCATGCCGGCGAACCGCAGGGCGGCCGCAAGCTGAACTGGCGACTCAGGCAACAGCACAAGAGCAGCGTGTTCGCCACTGGTGTGGTCATCCGGACGGAGGTCAGGGGAGAAGTCGTGATCGTGGTCGTCGAGGCGAACCGTACGGCTCGCACGAGTGCGGTTCCCCGACTGCGTGCGACAGAACGCGTCTGGAGGAGACATCGCAAACGTGGCAACGGTCAGCAGAATTGCTGTTAGTGACCACCGTTGCTTCTTTGTGAACCCACGCATGACACGTCGACCAAAGCGACTTTACTATTCTAGCCAATCGAATCGAGAATCGCTATCCCGAATTTACCGTTAGATCACATCGGTTTTGTCAATGCGAGGGTGTAGCGGACGCAGGCTTCCAGCTCCTGCCGCTGCTTCTCCCCGCGGTTCTGCGGGGTCCACGGTGCGGAATCCGCCAGCGGCTTCCCGCGCTCGGCGAGCGCGAGGAATCGAGCCAGATCGGCCGCCGGCAGTTCGCGGTAGTAACGCATGGCGTCAGGCGTGAATACCGGCATGATGCGCGGGGGTGGCCATCGGAAGGCTCTCAAACAGCACAGGCAAGCCCGGGCGCATGGCCACGAACTTCTTCACCCAGGAATCAATGTCGACATTTCCCTGCCCCATGGTCACCCAGCGCGCCGCGACTCCCTCCGGCACACGCCACACCGCCGTGTCCCGGACATGGCTGGTAAGCGCGTACGGGCCCAGCAGCTCCAGCGTGAGGTGCGGATCCTCCATCGTCACCAGTGGGTTTCCCGAATCGAGGCAGACGCCGAGGATGTCATGCCCGACCTCTTCGATCAGCGCTTTGATCTCGCGAGCCGTGAGGTCGGCATTATGGTTCTCAATGGCGAGGCGGATCCCCGAGTCGCGGATCTGCGAGCGCGTGTTCTTCAGCACCTGCTTCATGCTCGCGAGGTGCGTCGCGATCTCGGGCCGGTCCCTGAAGCTGCCTAGCACCACACGCATCGCCGAGGCACCGAGGATCTTCGCGATCTTCAGGCCACGGGCAATGTGGTCCTCAGCGGTACCGGACTTCTTGTCGAAGGATGCAGTGGTGGGGCTGATGGAACTGCCGGAGAACGACACCAGCGCGACGCCCTTGCTCGCGGCATAATCGCGAATCTTCTTCAGCTCATTCTTATCGATCGGCGCGCCGGCAGGGATCCCGAGCGTGCCCGCATTAAACTGAGCCGCCTCAATCCCAATGGCCTGGAAGTAGTCCAGGTATTGATAAGGCGTGAACTTGCTGGCACTGATACTGCCCAGTTCAACGCCGAGTTTCACCCGCTCCGGGGCCGCGGACACACTGGATGCAAGGGCAGCGCCCGCTGTAACCAGCCACTCTCTTCTGTTCCACACTACTTCAGTATGTGCGATTTGCGGGCTTAGTAGCGGCGCGTGGGGAACGTCGACGACATGTGGTCATGCCAGGTGAGCCGCTCTTCATCGAGCAGACCCCAGAGCAGGCCGATGCCAAGCGACAGCAGACTGACCATGCCACCGACCATGCGGCACAGGCGCGCCCAGCGGGTCGGACGGCGGCCGTCGAGGCTGATCAGGCGCAGGTTGGCGGCCTGCATGCCAGGCGTGTCGAAGCCAGCCACACACCAGGTGAGCCGGTACAGCAGCATCAGCATCCCTAGTGCCGCACCGAACCAGGGCAGCATCTTCATGCCAGGCGTCACGCCGCCGGCAGTCCAGTAGAAGCCAGCGAAGAACAGCGCGAACCCAGCCATGGGCACAACAAAATCGATTCCGGCCGCGACCATGCGGTCACTCGCCATGGCGACCTCAGCGTCGCAGCAGACGGCCGCTTCCACCGAAGTCGGGAGCGTGCGGGAGCCTTCGTGGGTCGTGTCGAACAGTGAGGGCTGAGCCGCCCGGGCTGCTTTGCGTCGCATAGATGGAGCCGGACTCATCGGAGCCTGCTTCGATGAAGGCTTCGACGTCATGGTCCTCGGCACTTCATTCAGCGGAAACAGCGGAGCCTGAACACCGGCCGCTGGAGTAGCGGAAGCCGTGGTACGCGGAGCGGGCCGGGCAGTGATGACGAGACGTGGACCTGGAGCGGCGGGTGCGGGAGCCGTCGCTTCGGCGGTTTCGTCGAGAGAGTGCAAAGCGGGTGCGGCGGAGGTAGTCTGAACGGGGAACGAGCGCCGGGGCGCATCGTCAGTGAGACGGCGTCCGCAACGGCCGCAGCGATGGTCTTCAGGACCGTTTTGCGATCGGCAGTAGGTACAAATCACGTCGTCGCCTCCTTTGGGCTTCGCTACTTGCGTGCAGCGCTTGCAGGCGCCGTTCGGAACGTGTTACGGTGCTCGATTGAGGAACCTCTTCGTCCCGCCGCATTTACGGCTTCGCCCATCCGTTGCGGTTTTACCCCAGACTCTTAATAACATTTCTGGCAATTATTGTCACGGCCTTTTTTTGATTGCCGCTATGTTGGGGACCGTGTGTTTACAGGCCCAAAATGTAGTACCGGTCAGGAAAGTCCGGCCCGATGCGCCTGCTGCCGATGAGGTTCGTATCGCGGCGGTCACGCAGGAATCCGTGGGCTCGGTGTTCAAACTGCGAGGCGCGGCGGAAATCGAAACCGTCGATATGTTGTTACGGGCCGATGAAATCGACTACGACGAAGAGAAGGACTATGCCGAAGCCCGCGGCAATGTGAAGTTCGATTACTTCATACACGGCGAGCACATGGAAGCGACTCGCGTGGAGTATCACCTGACCGAGCGCGTGGGCAAGTTCTACGACGTCAAAGGATCCACTCCGGCAAAGCTCGAAGCGCGTCCAGGCGTGCTCACAACCACCAGCCCATTCTCCTTTCAGGGCAAGTGGGCAGAGCGATTGCAGGACCGCTATATTCTGCACAACGGATTTATTACTAACTGTAAATTGCCCAGGCCATGGTGGGTCTTCACGGGCAGCGCCTTCGACATCATCCCAGGTAAACGGGCCATCACGAAGAGCTCCTTCTTCAAGCTCCGCGGCATTCCCATCTTCTACTCGCCGCGCTTCTACAAGTCACTCGAACGCGTGCCCAGAAAGAGCGGCTTTCTTACCCCGAGCCTCACCAACAGCAATCGCCGCGGCGTGACGCTGGGAGCCGGATATTACTGGGCCATCAACCGCAGCTACGACGCCATGTATCGCTCCCAGTGGTTCACGCAGCGAGGCTTCGCGCACAACGTCGACTTCCGAGGCAAGCCCACACAGACCACCGACTTCAACTACACGCTGTACGGCGTCAATGACAAGGGCAGACTCAACCAGGACGGCACGCGCAACAAGCCCGTCAGCGGCGTTCTGATGAAGCTCACCGGGCGGTCCGAACTCCCGCTCGGATTCCGCCTGCGCGGCGAGTTCAATTACCTTAGTTCATTTGAATTTCGCCAGGAATTCACGGAGTCATTCTTCGAAGCTATCTATTCGGAGGTGCATTCTCAGGGCGCCATCGGCAAATACTGGGGACCGTACGCGCTGAACATCGCCGCCTCGCGAATTGAGACGTTCCAGTGGCCGTCGCCCGAGTCGTTCCCCTATGCCGCGTCGGGCGACAACAAGCTGTCCCTGCGCAAGATGCCGTCCTTCGAGTTCAACAGCCGCGATCAGGAAATCGTGAAAGGTCCCGTGCCGGTGTACGTTTCCTGGGACGCCAACTACTCCTTCCTGCGACGCCGCGAACGGGCCTTTCAGACCCGCGACTTCGTAGGCCGCGGCGACGTGGAGCCTCGCATCCTGACATCGCTGCACTGGAAAGATTTCCATCTGGTGCCCTCCTTCTCTCTGCGCGAAACGCAATATAATTCGAGCCTCGACACAGACGGCCGGCTCACTGGTCAGAACTTCCTGCGCAGTTCCCGCGAGTTCTCGGCCGATCTGGTCTTCCCCACGCTGGCACGCATCTTCGAAAAGCCGCCGAAGCTGCTCGGCAAGCGCCTGAAACATGTGATCGAGCCGCGCGCGACATTCCGCTATGTGAACGGAATAGGCAGCGATTTCCAGCGCCTCATCCGGTTCGACGAAACGGAACTGGTCTCCGACACCCGCGAACTCACCGTCGGTGTGGCGAATCGTTTCTACTCAAAGGACGCCGCAGGCAATGTCACCGAAGTATTCTCCTGGGAACTGCAGCAGCGGCGCTATTTCGATCCAACGTTCGGCGGCGCAGTGGTCAGCGGAACGCGCAACGTGCTGCTGAGCACGGCGTCGCTGAGCGATTATGCCTTCCTCGACGTACCTCGAAACTACTCGCCCATCGTGTCGACCATGCGGGCTCAGGTCGGGAGCGTCGGTCTCGAATGGCGCTCGGATTACGACCCCGGCCGCGGACGCCTGGTCGCGACCAGCCTTTCGGCAAATGGTCGCATTTTGGCCGATTATTTCGTGTCTGTCGGCCACAATCAGGTGAATGAGGAACAGGTGGTGTCCACCGGAACGCGCCTCAGCGGTCTGTCGCCCAAAGCCAATCAGCTGTTCTCGATTCTCGGCTACGGCCAGGAGAATCGCCGCGGCGTCAATGCGGGCTTCCTGATGGTGTACGACTACACGCGCCAGGTGATGCTCTACAACCAGGCTCAGATGACGTACAACACGGACTGCTGCGGATGGAGTGTCCAGTTCCGCCGCTTCGGTTTCGGCAATCGAAACGAGAACCAGTTTCGAGTCGCATTTAACGTCGCCAACATCGGCTCCTTCGGCACCCTTCGACGCCAGGAACGCATGTTCTAAGAACGCTGTCCCCATTATTTGCCTCTTCCCGCTAACAGTTATGGAGGGATAAAATAAATGATCCTGAAGACTGTTGCCGTTTCATTCATTGCCGCGGCCGGTATGTTCGCCGCGAGCTATACGTACTACCACATACCCGCGAACCCGTATGAACGGGCGTCACTAAGTAACACTGGATACACCGCCAGCGGCTCCACCGGGCGAATCACCAACGGGGTAAACACCACGTATTACCCCAGCCTGTCAAGCAAGTACCTGTTCGGCGTGGCTGACAACGGGACCGTGGTGGGTGTCGATTTCAACACTGGTATCGGCTTCCAGGGAATGCCGGGAGACCTGCACAACGTGATTCCAGCCGGCGCGACTACCTCCCGTGTTAGCGGCATCAGCCCCGATGGCACGAATATCGCTGGCAACTACAACCAGGGCGGCAGCCAGCGCATGTTTATCGTCGACAACGGCGTCATGACCACGTTCGACTATTCAGGAGCTCACGCGCAGCAGTATCTCTGGGACGTGAATGACTCGGGATATTCCGTGGGCCTGACTGCCTGTTGTAGTGCAGGCCTGACGTTTCTGCGCTCTCCGGGCGGGTCGTATACAACGATCTCCGTCCCGGGCTTCGCCAACACGACTCTCGACCAGTCCGGCCTAAACAACTCGAACGTGGTCGTCGGATCCTTATATGACGGAACCGCGTCGCACGGTTACATCTGGCAGAACGGCAGCGCCACAGTATTTGACCGGCCAGGCGCGCTGGAGACACAATTGTTCGACATCAACGACTCCGGCGTGCTGCTGGGCTCCTGGCGCAACCAACTGGGTGAGGATCTGGCCTTCATCGCAGTGCCCGATGCCAGCGGGGTGCCCGAGCCCGCCACATTGTCGATGCTGGGCGCCGGAGTTGTATTGCTGGGCGTTGCGCGGCGCTACATTCGACCCTGACAAGGGCTGCGGTACCTTGACCTGTATGCGCCTTCGCCTCCTGCTCGCTGCCACGCTGGCGGTTCCATTCCTCATGCCAGCGGCCTCCGGGCCGGCAAAGGGCGCATTGATCGTGGTGGGCGGCGGGGAAGTGGGGACAGAGATCGCGCAACGTTTTATCGAGCTCGCCGGCGGTTCCGATGCGCCAATAGTGGTGATTCCAACCGCCGCCGAGACCGACTCCATCCCGAACCCAGTTCCAGCTTTTCTACGCAAGGCTGGAGCGACCAACATTACGGTGCTGCACACCCGCGATCCGAAACTCGCCGATACAGCCGAGTTCGTCGCGCCCCTGCGCAACGCGAAAGCCGTGTGGTTCAACGGCGGCCGTCAGTGGCGCCTTGTCGATGCCTACATGGGAACCCGCACGGAGCGCGAGATTCGCAACGTGCTGGAGCGCGGCGGCGTGATCGCCGGATCGTCGGCCGGGGCGACGATTCAGGGTTCGTACCTGGTGCGCGGCGCTCGCGAGGGCAACTCGCAGATGATGGCTCCCGGCTACGAGAAGGGCTTCGGCTATCTGCAGGGCGTCGCGGTCGATCAGCACCTCATCACACGCAAGCGCGAAAAGGACATGCTGCAGGTGATCGACAAGCACCCCGAACTCCTCGGCATCGGCCTCGACGAAGGCACCGCGATTGTAGTCCACGGCGACGTAGCCGAAGTGATCGGCGTAAGCAGGATGGCCGTGTACGACCCAAAGTACAAGCCTCAGACCGATGGGCCGCGGTACTACTGGCTGCAGAGCGGGGACCGGTTCAACCTGCGTACGCGAACGCGGGTCCAGTGAGGCCCCCGACTCGCGTGCCGATCAAAGGCGCCGAGTACTTCTTTTTCTCCTCGCCCCACCCGACGCCCGTGATGCGTTAAGGCTGCCTCGGCAGGGACGTGAAGTTGCCGGTGATGCTGCCACACCCCCCACCCATGATTGACTGCGGGATCAGTATCCGGCTGATAACGTTCGGCTGGTCAACCCACTGGGGCTCGACCACCGGGTACGCCATCAGATTCCAGTTCACGGCATCGCAGGCAGTCGACTGCATCCGCAGTGCTTCCTGCAACACCGACAGCTTCTGCCTCTGCGCTGTCGTCAGGATGCCCTGCACCGTCTGAACCGCACGAGCCTGCTCGGCACTCATCTCCCGACGGATCGCTTCCAGTTCGCGATACCGCAGACCAAGCGCCATGGGATCCAGATCGGGCTTCGCCGTTTCCGCCGCAATCTCCAGCTGCACCTGCGCCGAGCGCCGCTGCTTCTGTAACGAGAAATTCTGGAACCCCAGATTCGCCTGCACAATTTGCTGCTGCTGGGCGTCTGTGAGCTCCAGATAGCCGACCAGGCCGGGCGGAAGCCGGTTCAGTGTGAAGGCCTGCGCGGCGAGACTGCCGATCATCAACAGGGACAGAAGGACAAAACGCCTCATGTAGCCAAGAATACTAAAGTTCAGGTACAAAAACCGGGATGAACACGGAACTCCCCGAACCGCAGCCACCATTGGAACTGAAGGGGATCAGCACCGCGCCGAAGGTCGGGCTCACGCGATTCGCGGGAATCACGTTGCCGGGAGGGAGAGGCGCGGGAGCCATCAACCGGTGCGTCACCGCGTCGCAGGCAGTCGGCTGCATTCGCAGCACCTCCTGCAACGCCGCAAGCTTTGTCTTCTGTACAGCGGTCAGGAGAGCCTGGATCGTGTCCACCGTACGGACCTGCTCGGCGTCGATCTCGCGGCGAATTGCTTCCAGTTCGCGATACCGCAGGCCGAGGGCCATCGCATCGGGATTGGGCTCACGAATCTCCCGGTCGATCTCCACCTGCACGTGAGACGACCTTTCCTGCTTCACGCCGCGAAATCGTTCGAAACCGGCGTTGATCTGCACGATTTGCCGCCGTTGCGCGTCGGTGATCTCCAGGTACGTCACCAGCCGCTCCGGCAGAAAGTCGCCGACAAACTGCGCCATCAGCCCAGCCGCGGACAGCAGCAGCAACAACGAAGCTCGAATCATATCTACAAGGGTAGCTAATACCCGGGAGGCCCGGGAAATTCGCCGCGGCATTCTTCCAGCAGAACCGCGATTTCCAGCAATAATTCCTCGCTGTACGGCGCGCCAACCAGCTGAATTCCCACCGGCAGCCCCGATTCCGTCTTTCCAAACGGGATCGTCATTGCCGGAAGCCCAAACAGATTGGACGGAGTCGCGCAGGACACCATCTCCCGCAGATCGACCTTCCGCCCCTCCACGTCCCACTCCCGCTCACGAGGCAGGAACGCAGGCACGCTGCACACAGGCATCAACACCACCGGGGTCTTCTGCATCCGCCGCAGCAGTCGAACGCGCAGCTTGTCCCTCAGCGAGAGCTTTTCCACCACGTCCCGCCCTGAAATCACAAGGTCGCGCGGCACCTGATCCAACAGTTCCCTGCCCGTCCAGTGCGCATCGGTGCCCAGCGCGTCAATCAATTCGCGTGTAAATGGCGAATACAATTCCGTGAAAAAGAACCACCATAAGTCCGTCGCACAATGAAATCCTTCGAAATCGAACTCCTCCAGGGGAAACTGCAGGTCCGATTCCAGCATCTTTGCGGCTCTCCGCACCGCATCGCGGATCGCCGGATCCACAGGCGATCCACAAAACCCGTCCGCAACACCAATCCGCACATCCGTCAAATCGGGATTGCGAAGCGGCACCGGCGCTGAGAACGGGTCGGCCAGGTCGTACCCGGCCGAAGCGCGAAACAGCACACGACAATCCGCCGCACTCCGGGCCATCGGCCCAATCACCCCCAGCAACCCACCCGGATAGCCGATTTCCGGAAAATGCCCTGCCGCGCTGATGCGTCCCGGAGTCGGTTTTAATCCCGCGATTCCGCAGAAATGCGCCGGCACCCGAATCGACCCGCCGCCGTCGGACCCCAGCCCGCCAGCCGAGCAGTACGACGCAATCGCCGCCGCCTCACCGCCGCTCGACCCGCCTGCCGACCGCGACACATCCCACGGATTCGCCGTCCAGCCCGTAATCGCGTTGTCGGTCTCGTAATTGAGCAGAAACTCCGGGCAATTTGTCTTGCCCAGAATAATCGCGCCCGCGATTCGCAGCTTCTCCACCACCGTGGCGTCGCGCTCCGCCCGGTGCCGCAGCCGCAGCTTGCTGCCGCAAAGCGTGGGATAGCTGCGAACGTCGATGCTGTCCTTGATCGTCAGCGGGATGCCATGGAGCGGCCCGGCATTGGGCTCCCAGCCACACCGGCGGGCTTCCGCTCTCGCCTCCGAAGGGAACCGCATCACGAATGCGTGCAGTTGCGGGTCAACGCGCTCAATCTGATCGAGGTGGGCCTCCACCAGTTCTTCTGCTGAGATCTTTCTGGTGCGGATCATCTCAGACATCTGAACGAGGGACAGGTGGTTCAACTGCACAATTCCGAATGTACCCCACCACGGTAAATAGCCGTGGTGTTGCCTGGGTGGTGTTGCCTGCGTGGTGTTGGCCTACAATGGGTTCGTGCAGCCATTGCCGTTCGCTGAGGCACGAGAGACCGTGCTGCGAATTGTTCGAGACGCTGGCCCCGCTCCGGAGATCGAAACCGTGCCGCTGCAGGAAGCAGCGGGGCGTGTGCTCGCCCGCCACATTGCGGCGGACCGGCAGTACCCCCCATTGCCCCGCTCGATCCGCGACGGCTACGCAGTCCGTGCGGCCGACTTCCCTGGAGTTGTGCGCGTGGTCGGCGAAGTCGCCGCCGGACAGGCGTTCCCACGCGCGCTGCTGGCCGGAGAAGCCGTCGAGATCATGACCGGCGCACCCGTGCCTGAAGGTGCCGATGCCGTCATGATGATAGAGCACGTCCTCGTGGTGAGCGACACCGTCACCACGGACAAGCTGGTGAAAACCGGCGACTTCATCGTGCCCGCTGGCAGTGAGTGCGACGCCGGATCGACCGCCGTGACCGCGGGTACGCGTCTCGACTTCGGCCACATCGCCGCGCTCGCCAGTGTCGGCGCCGCGGAAGTTCCGGTGTATCGACGCCCGGTAGTGGCGGCCATCGCGACGGGCGATGAGCTGCTGCCCGTCGACGCATCCCCGCTCCCGCACCAGATTCGCAACTCCAACTCGCACACGCTGGCGGCGCAGATCGCGCGAGCCGGAGCCGTGCCGCTCATCATGCCCGTCGCACCGGACGAATACGAACGCACTCGCGAGCTGATCGAGCAGGCTCTCCAAACGGCCGACCTGCTGCTGCTCTCCGGCGGCGTCTCGGCCGGTAAGTACGACCTTGTGGAGAAAGTCCTGGCGGACCTCGGCGCCGAGTTCTTCTTCGACCGCGTGAACATTCAGCCCGGTCAGCCGCTTGTTTTCGGCCGAGTCCGCGACCGCTTTTTCTTTGGCCTGCCCGGCAATCCCGCCTCCACCATGGTCACATTCGAACTGTTCGCCCGCGCCGCCATCGACCTGTTGTCCGGCTGCGAGACCGCGGCGCTCCCCATCTACCGGGCCGTCCTGACCACCGATTTCCGACACAAAACCGGCCTGACCCGATTCCTCCCGGCGCGCGTCGACCATGGATTTCTTACGCCCCTGAGCTGGCAGGGCTCGGGCGACGTGTTCGCGCTGGCCCGTTCCAACGCGTTCCTCGTCGCGCGCGAAGACCGTGAATTCTGGGCGACAGGCGAACTGATGGAGGTACTGCCGCGATGAGCGCGGACCGGCTGTCTCACTTCGACGATGCTGGCGAAGCTCGCATGGTGGATGTCTCCGGAAAGAGCGCTACGCGCCGCACGGCCCGTGCCCACGCGTTCGTGCGAATGTCGGCGAAGGTGCTGGAACAGCTTGCCTCCAACCCCAAGGGCAACCCGCTGGAAGTGGCCCGCATCGCCGGAATCATGGCCGCGAAACGTACCGCCGACCTGATCCCGATGTGCCATCCGCTGCCGCTTTCCATCGCGGATGTCGACGTGCAAGTGGAATCGGGCGGCGTGCGCATTCACGCCATGGCGGCCACATCGGGCCAGACCGGCGTGGAGATGGAAGCCCTCACGGCAGCTTCCGTGGCGGCTCTCACGGTCTACGACATGACAAAGGCGCTGGACAAGGGAATCGAGATTCAGGATTTGTACTTGCTGGAAAAAACAGGTGGAAAGAGCGGTGACTGGAGGCGGCCCGCATGACGCAGCCCGACAGGGAACACGCGGCCGTCATCACGGTCAGCGATTCGGTTTCGGCCGGTCTGCGCGTCGACATGTCCGGCCCTGCCGTGGCTCTCCGGCTCGGCCAGATGGGCTGGTCGGCCGACGTGCTGGTGGTGCCCGACGAAGTGGCGGCCATCAGCCAGGAAATCGCGCGGCTCGCCGACTCGGAAAAGTACGCCGTCGTGCTGACTACCGGAGGTACCGGAGTCGCCGTGCGCGACGTCACGCCGGAGGCGACCCGCGCCGTGCTCGACCGCGAAATACCAGGAATTGGCGAGCAGATGCGCGCCGAGGGCCTGCGGTTCACACCCCGCTCGATATTGTCGCGAGGCATTGCGGGAACGCGTGGACGAACCCTGGTGGTGAACCTCCCAGGATCGCCTACAGGTGCCTTGCAGTCACTCGATTGCATCGTGGAACTGATTCCGCACATCGTAGATTTGCTGAATGGCAAAACCGAACACGAACCCGCCGGAGAAACGGCGGATACCATGAGGACGTCCTAAAAGTGATGCGACGCAAACCAGTTACGCTCGCCCTTGCCTCCATCGGCGCTGTTGCCGTGGTGGTGGCGGGCCTGTATGCGCAGGAAGATGTCGGGACCATTGTCCGGACGCAGACGACAAACGTGCTGGCGCCCACCACCGTGGTCGACAGGGACGGCACGTATGTGCAGGGCCTGAAATCAACCGACTTCCGGCTGTATGACAACGACAAACTACAGGACATCAAGGTCGACGAGACGTTTGCTCCCATCTCACTCGTAGTCGCCGTGCAGGCGGACTATAAGGTCGATTCGGTGCTGCCGCGCATTCGCAAGCTCGGCTCCATGCTGACCAGCCTGGTGGCCGGGGAGTCGGGCGAGATCGCGGTGATCGGCTTCGATCACAACATCAAAGACCTTACCAACGGTTTCACTACCGACGGCGACAAAGTGAACGAAGCCATTAACAAACTGCGCGCCGGGAGCATGAACAGCGCTCTTACCGACGCTGTGGTCACTGCGACCCGCATGCTTCGCAACCGGCCGAGAGATCGTCGCAAAGTACTGCTGCTCATCGCCGAATCGGTGGACAAGGGCAGTACGATGAAGACCCGTGATGCGGTGACGAGCCTCGAGATGGCCAACGTCATCGTGTACTCGCTCAACGTGTCACGGCTGTACACCGCGCTCACCACCAGACCCGCGTATCCCCGGCCCGACCCCATCCCTCCAGGAGGCAGGCACGTGCCCGGTGGCGGTGCCAACACGCCCACAGAAAACGCCCGCAACATGGGCTCGCAGGGCTATGGAGCCGATTTCGCACCGCTGCTGAAAGAGGTGTACATCACGGGCAAGAATATCTTCATCAAAGATCCCGTCGATTTGTACACCAAATATTCCGGCGGCAAGGAATATCCATTCATCAGCCAGAGCGATTTGGAACGCGCGGTGCAGAAGGTGGCCAGCGAGTTGCACAATCAGTACCTGATTACGTACAATCCGAACGATAAATCAGAGGGCGGCTATCACAGGATTCGCGTCGAAGTAGCGCGGCCAGGGCTTAGTGTCACAACTCGCCCCGGTTACTGGATGGCAACCGTTCCGTAAGAACTAACGGCGAGAAACGCCGATTTACTGTACCTGAGCACCAGAACAAACGAGAATAGAGGTCTGGCCGGAACTCCGGACGGATCGCTATTTTTATGTCCACCGCAACGCCTCACGACGTGTCCTCAATCAGCTCCCGGCCCGCACCTAAGCCGCGCGCGAAGAAACTGTCCGTAGCATTGCTGGCTCCGGACGGTGTGGCATTACGAAATTTCGTCGTCAACAATTATGTGACCCGGCACTTTGCCGACGTAACCATATTTCACAACTGTCCCGCTGATGTGCCCCAGCCGCTCCAGCGCAACGTGCACAGCGGCGCGACGTGGCAGCGGATGCCGCCGATGCGCGAGCAGCCCCTGTCCTTCACGCTCCGCCAGACGCTGACGTTTGCCCACCTCTACTGGGGCGACACGTCCTCCATGCGCTTCACCCGGACGCGACCCATGGGAGGCTCCTGGAAGACCCGGGCCGCTAATCACGCAGGGCGGATCGTCGGTCGCATCATGGCGCACCAGCCCGGCATCCAGATGCTGGAACGAGCCTATTTCCGATCCGTCGAAGGATTCCCGGAAGTCGAGCATTATCGGAAGCTGTTTCAGGCCAACCGTCCCGACGTGGTCCTGAGTGGAAGTCACCGGGCCCCGGCCGTCCTGGCCCCCGTGCTCGCCGCAAAGTCTCTGGGAATCCCCGTCGTCACCTTCGTCGCCAGCTGGGACAACCTCACCAGCAAGTCCCGAGTCGCCGCGCCCTTCGACCACTACCTGGTGTGGAGCGATCTCATGCGCCGCGAACTGCTGCAGTTCTACCCGCATGTGCGCCCCGATCAGGCCACCATTGTCGGCACACCGCAGTTCGACTGTTACGCCGACCCCGACATTCTGCTGCCGCGCGCCGAATTCTTCCGGCGCTGGGACCTCGATTTATCCCGGCCCCTGATCTGCTTTTCCGGCGGCGACGCTGGAAATTGTCCGCAGGATCCGGAACATATCGAAATCATCATGACTTTCATCCGAAATGGCCGGATTAAAGGAAATCCGCAGATGGTGGTCCGGCCCATGCCAGTCGATGACGGCAGGCGCTACGAGGGTGTTCGCAGGCAGTTCCCCGAGCTCAGGTTCTGCCAGCCCGCGTGGGATCACCTCGATCCGGGCGACTGGTCCCGCTGCGTTCCCCGCCCTGAAGACGTGCAATTCCTCGCCAATATCACGCAACACGCCGACCTGAACGTGAACAACGGGTCCACCATGACGCTGGATTACAGCCTGCATGACCGGCCCGTGGTGAACCTTTGCTTCGACGTCGGCGAGGTACTGCCGGGCCGCCTCCCGCTCTTCGACTATTACAACTGGGATCACTACCGCCCCATCCTCAAATTCAAATCGGCGCGCTTCTCCCACTCCGCGGATCAGCTGGCCGACAACATCAACTTCGTCCTCGACCACCCGGAAGCCGATCGCGAAGGCCGCCAGAAGCTGGTGGACCTGCAGGTGGGACATCCGCCTGGATCCGCCGGCCCACTCATTGCCGAAGCCCTGCAGAAAGTCATCGCAAACGCGTGAGCTCCCCGGAAATCGGGTGGTGGCCCGCGCACCGCGCCGACGAACTGATGGCCTTCATTGACCAGCACTGGAAACGCGGCCACATTCTGTCACGTGACCGCGAACTACTCTGCTGGCAACACCGCATCCCCGGCGATCCGCAGCATCTTTCTGTTCTTACCGGTTCGCGCGACGGTCACATCACGGGCGTGCTCGGCGTTATCCGGGCCGACGCCCATCTTCATGGCCGGCGAGTCACGGGAGCGTGGCTCGCACTTTGGTATGTCGACCCCACAGCGGGCGAGGGGCCGCTCGGCCTGCGCCTGATGAAGACTGCCTTCGATCAGGGCTTCGGCTTCATCGGCTGCACCGGCATGAACGACACCGCGCTGCGCCTCTTCCGTGCGTTCAAATTTAAGGTAATCGACTCCATGCCCCGATGGATCCTGCCCGAAGGCACGATGCCCGCTGCAATGCCGGCGGACGGCCTTGAGATCGCGGAGTGGCAGTCCGACTGGACCGCGCGAAACGCAGGAGAAATCGGTGTCTGGCGCGACGCGGACTACATCGACTGGCGTTACGTGCAGCACCCAAGGTTCCAGTACCGCATCCGCGTCGCCCGTGACGGCAGCGTCCCATGCGGCCTCAGCGTGTCGCGCCTGGAGCACGTGAAAGACAGCACCGAAACCGTGCTCCGCGTGGTCGAGCTGACAGGCACACCGAAAGCCATGCGCGCCCTCGGAGCCGACCTGACCCACGCCGCGCATCGGCACAACGTGCGATTCGCCGATTTCTACTGCACGCGTCTCGAATGCGGCGCAGCGCTGGAACACTCGGGCTTCACCCGCCAGAATGCAGACAGCTATCCGTCGCTGTTCCAGCCTCTCGACCCGAAGCCTCGGCCTTTAAATCTCGCCATATGGACCGCTGAGCCGGCCGTCATCGACGAACAGGTCTACTTCACGCGCAGTGACGGCGACCAGGATCGCCCGAGCTGAACCACGTACTCCGCGGCACCCCGGCAAACAGGGCCTCCGGCGTCCACTGCTCCAGCTTGCCCGAAGGCATGTAGTTGCAGTCGAACCGCGCCAGCAGCAGCGGCGAGCCGCTTATATGCGCCTCGTCATTGCCAGCCGATTCCACCGTAAACCCGCATTCATAACCCGCATCCTCCGCGGCCCGCGCCACATCGTGCGTCACCGCCTCGCGCGACCCGTAAGGATAAGCGACAGACAGCGGGCGCACGCCGCTCCATTCCCGCAGCAGTTCCGCCGAGCGCCGCAGCGACTCCGCGGCCGCAGCCTGCCCGATCAGCGCGAGCGGCAGATGGTCATGTCCATGCGACCCGATGGCGCCGTGCGCCGCCAGTTCCCGAATCTGGTCCCGCGTCAGATACAACTCGCGGCTCATCGCGGCCTCTTCGCCAGTGAACGTTGCGTCGAAGCAAAGATCCACAAGCCGCTCCCGGTCACTGAGAGACAGCGCAAAATTGAGGAGGTATTTCAGCTGCGCACCAGCCGGTGAATCGAACGGATACTGCCGTCCCATGTTCTTCGCGTCCAGCTCCTGCGGCAGTGTCATGTCCGCGCCCGCAGCAGTCTCCCGAACCAGAGCCCACAACGAATCGGGTGCCACCATGCTGCGCAGCAGATGGATCTTGTGCACCGTGCAAACCATGGCTTCGTCGATGGGACGCGTACTGGCAAAAATCACGCCGGGTATGTGGAGCCGCTCCAGAGCCGACCACCCGTGCTCATACTGCTCGCGCAGCCCGTCATCGAACGTGACCAGAATGCTTCGGGACGGCAGCGTCGCTTCCCCGCGCACCGCGCGCAAGATGTCGGCGAGGCTGACGAACTCGCCAGCACGCCCCAGCAATTCCAGCTGCCGGACAAATGCGTCGGCCGTTACGCCGAAAATCCCCGGATGAGGACTGTCGAAGGTACGTCGAACATAATGATAATTAACAACGACCAGCACGCTTTTGAACGTAGCGAAAAGCCCAGCATTTACGCAAACATGTAGCTAGTGCTCACGGTTATACCGGGACCCCTGCGCCCTTCTGCGGTGTGGCCCGAATCGCACGTTCAAACGCCCAGGACCGAATGTGGTTGATCTGCTCGCGCATGGTCCGGCTCAAAGGCACGCTCTTTGCCGAAAGCGTCAGCAAATCCTGCGGGGTCATCGGAACGCCGGCCAGCTTCGACTTCGTGATCGCGCTCACCACCACCTGCTCGATTTCCGCGCCCGTCCAGCCGACGGTAAAACTCATCAGATCGGGAATGCCGAGCGACTCCGGATCATACCCGCGCCGCTGCAGGTGAATGCGGAAAATTTCGGTGCGCTCCTCTTCGGTCGGCAGGTCGACAAAGAACACCTCGTCGAAGCGGCCCTTACGGATCATTTCAGCCGGCAGCAAATCAATTCGATTCGCAGTGGCCGCCACAAATAATCCCGGCACTTTTTCCTGCATCCAGGTAAGAAAGAACGCAAAAATTCGACCCTGTTCCCCGGCTGATTCCGTGGAACTCACGGCCATTTCGATTTCGTCGAACCACAGCACCGCGGGCGCCAGGTCCTCCATCTGCCGGCAGGCGTCGGCAAAAGCGACCTCGGGCTTGCCATGCCGCCCGGAGAACACCTCGATCATGTCCATCCGGTACAGCGGCAGCTCAAAGTGCGACGATATCGCCTTCACGCAGAGACTCTTACCGCAGCCTGGGATGCCCATCATCAACAGGCCCTTAGGCACGATTTCCTTGCTCAGCGACTCCCGCAAATCGAACAGCTTCCGGCGTTCCAGCAGCCATCGCTTCAGATTCTGCAGTCCGCCGATGGCGTCCATGTTGGTGGGCGTCGACACGAACTCCAGCATTCCGCCGCGACTCACCAGCAGCCGCTTCTCCTCCAGCAGCATCGACCGCGAGTCGCGCGTCAGAGTGGCGTTGCCGGCCAGCGCGCGGTGAATCGTGTACCGCGTCTCCTCCAGCGTCAGCCCGAGCAGCGCAGGTGCCAGATCCGCCATCAGCGCCTCATCCGGCGGCGACGCCAGCGCGCGCGTCTCATCTCGCAGAAAGTCCGTCAGCTCCGTAATGTCGGGCGTGCGCAGATCCACTTCGATGACCGTGCGGTGCAGGTCCTCCGGGATATCGCGAACCGGCGACGTGATCACCAGAAACTGCCCCCGCGTCCTGCAGGTCTGCCCCAGCTCCCGCAGATGCCGGCGCACCATCGCCGACGCCCGAAGCGGCTCGTGAAAGTCCCGCAGATGCCAGATGCCGGGCTCCGCCGAACCGGCAATCGCCTGCAGCGCAGCCGCGGGATCCGCGGTGTCCACACCGGCCGGATACGAGAGCCCGCGAGTCATGCTCCACGAATGCACCGGCAATGCTTTGGCAGCGCCGAGGGAAGAAGCCAGTTCGACCAGAATCCGCCCGACGCGCTCCTCTTCCGGAGTGCGAACGTAGATGAGGGGACGGCCGGAAAGCAGAATGCCCCGCAAAGTCTGGGCGGCCCGGCTAAGTGACGGTTGGTTCAAGTGTTACAGACGGCCCCCGCCCGCGAAAAGTCGTCCATCACCTGCCCGGCGATCTCGAAACTGCGCAGCCGGTCGGCGTGATCGTACAGGTCCGAGGTGAAGATAAACTCGTCCGCCCCGGTCGATTCCGCCAGAGCCGCCAGCTTCCGCTCCACCGTCGTACGGCTCCCGACCGCGGCCACTTCCATTCGCGTTTCCACCAGGAATCGCTCCCCGCTGGTCCAGTCGATCCGGTCAGCAGCCACAGGCGGCGGCACGAATATCGGCCTGCGCCGAATCAGATTCAAATGCCGCTGCAGCGCGGAAGTCGCAAGGTACTCGGCAGCCGAGTCCGTCTGCGCCGCCACTACCGGCACCCCGACCATCACATACGGTGCATCCAGATACTCCGATGGCTTGAAGAGCGACCGGTACGCCTCAATGGCCTCATGCAGCAGCGCTGGCGCAAAGTGCGACGCAAACGCGAACGGCAGCCCGAGACTCGCCGCCAGCTGCGCGCTGTACGTGCTCGAACCCAGCAGCCACACCGGAACGCGCGTGCCTTCGCCAGGAAACGCAACCAGCCGCTGACCCGGTCCCGCCGGACCGAGAAGCGCCATCAACTGTCCCACCTGTTTCGGAAAATCCTCTTCGGCCGTGTTGTACCGCATCGCCTGAGCGGCCACGCCGTCCGACCCCGGTGCTCGCCCGACGCCCAGATCGATGCGCCCAGGATACAGGGTCGCCAGCGTGCCGAAATGCTCCGCAATCACCAGCGCCGCGTGATTCGGCAGCATGATGCCACCCGAGCCAACACGGATCGTCGACGTCTTCCCCGCCACGTGCCCGATCAGAACACTGGTGGCCGCGCTGGCGATCCCAGGCATGTTGTGATGTTCGGCCAGCCAGAACCGCATATAACCCCAGCCCTCAGCATGCTGCGCCAGGTCGACGGTATTGTGGAATGCCTCGGAAACCGTGCCGCCTTCGCGAACCGGCGCCAGATCGAGGACGGAATAACGAATGCTCCGCATACCCGGTATCAGGCTGCGGGCGCGGGGCTCGGCGAGCCTGGCCCGAGCCTCCGCCGCAGGCCCGCGATCATGCCCGCAATGCCTTCCCACTTCCGGATGATCAGCTCCGCCAGGTTCAGCAGAACGGCCAGCGCAAGCAGTCCCGGCCATAGCCGCAGCGTCCCGGGAATCGACCGCCCCGCCGCGTCGAACACCTGCGCCGGAGTCGGATTAAACCGTCCGCCCGTGTACTGCGAGATGCGCCGCAACAGCCCGGCATTCGAGCCGTACTGCGTCATCTCTTCTTCATCGCGATACAGGCCCGTCTCGGGGAACACCAGCGAGTCTTCGAGCGGACGTATGCGGAACAGCCCGCGACGCCCGCCAATCTGTGTTTCGCCGCGATACAGTCCTTCCGACACCTTCTTCACCGCGACCGTCTGACGGAAGTCGCCCGGCCCGAGCACGAAGATGTCTGGAATCCGGGCCGGCACGGCGACGCGGGAAGCCAGCTTGTACTCCACCGTGATGTTCCCGCTGGCGTTGTCATACGCGACCCGCGCCTCGCCCGATTGTGAGTGCGGCAGCAGATCCCGGAACAGGTTGATCCAGAACTTGTCGAAGCCTTCCCAGCCGACCCACTTTTCCGCCCACCGGGCCTTGGCGTCGGAAGTGAACACGCCGGAACGGCCCAACCCAAACTGCCACACCGCCAGCAGCGGATCGTTCGGATCGATCTTCAGAATCGTGTCCGCGCCGGGCTTGGATATGAACTTCACGTAGCCGCGAAGTGGCGGGGCGCTCTCCATGCCGACGCCGTCGAGAATCGCCGACTGATGCGTGATCACTGGCGTAATCGGCTTTTCAATTGCGGTCGACCCGGTGTGCTCCATCACGTCTTTCAGGAGGATCTGTTCCAGCCCCGAAGGATCTGTCAGGAAGTACGACCGGCCCTTTGCACTGATTGCGATCTTCTCCAGATACGCCCGGTTCACGTCCTGCCCCAGGCCGACCGTAGAGATCGTCACCCTGCGCTGCTGCGCATCGCGAGCCAGCGTGAGGCTGTCGCCTTCTTCGGAAATACCGTCGGTCAGCAGCACCACGTGGCGATACGTCGCCTGGTGCTGCGTCGAAATCTTACGGTACGCCTCAGCCAGCGCCGGCGCGATCTGCGTACCGCCGTCAGGCGTGATCCCGGCCACCATGCGCTTGATCGTGCTGCGATCTTCGGCTCGACGAATCGGCACCGCCCACTGGAACGAGTTGTCGAAGATCAGCACGCCCACGTAGTCGACGGGCCGCAGATTCTCGATCACACCAATAGCAGCCAGCCGCGCCAGTTCCATCTTGCGCCCTTCCATCGACGATGATTTGTCGACGATCAGCACCACGCAGGTTCCTTCGGGCGACTTCGGGGGAGCAATCTTGGCCGGGAGCGTGCGATCCAGCGCGTCCTCGGGCTTCTTTTCCTTCTCCTCGCGATATACGTTGCGCTCGCCGCCGATCACGAGGAACCCGCCGCCGTCACGTACATACTGCTCCAGTTGCTCTTTCCTGGGCAGCGGCAGCGCGTCGATATCCCAGTTGTTGAACACCACCAGCTGGTAGTCGGCGAGCCGTGGCGTAATCGCGTCCTGAGACCGGTCGATGACAAACTGCGCCGCGGTCAACGTGTCGAGAAGGTGTTTTTCCGTGCCCTCGGGATCGTTCGAAAGATACAAAACGCGAGGCTTGCGCAGCGTCAGAGCCTGCTCAAAGCGCACTTCCCCGCCCTGCGGACTGCGAACGGTGCCAGACAGCTCCACCGCGCCATAGGTATTGATGGCGGTATGAAGCCGAACATAGTTGCTGCCCTGCTCCAGGTTCACGTTTTGCGTCCCCAGCTTGCGGCCTTCCGCAGCCAGTTCCACCGACGCCGTCACCTTCTTCGGCGACGTGATCACCAGATCGATAGGGAACTTCTCGCCCGAGAACGCAATCGACGGCAGCGTGACCGTGTCGATGTGCAGTTGCGGCTCCACCGGACCAGGCAGTGCGAAAGAGTCCACCGGAATTCTCAGATCCCGCGCCAGCCAGGCCGCCCGGGCCACACTGCCCTCATTCTCATTGCCGTCGGAAATCAGAACGACGCGAGGCACCAGGCCGCCGGGCATGCTCGCCACTCCGTCCCGGATGGCAGCCTCAATGTCGGTAGCGCGACCAGCCTCGCCAGCGGTCCTCCGAATCGACCAGCCGCCCTTCTGCTCGTCGAGCGCAAGCGGCCGAGTGCCGCGGGCAAATGGCACCACGCGCATCCAGTTCCGCCCGCGAGCCTTGTCCAGCTTATTCAGCAGATCCGAAGCCTGGCTCAAGTCGTTCGAAGACAGGCCCGCCGACGTGTCCACCAGCACCACGGTGGACACCTTGTTCTCAGCCACGCTGGTCTCCGGCTCCGCCAGCGCGAGCACTACCGCGGCCAGCATCAGCGCCTTGAGGATCAGGTTGAGACGCCGGGGCGCGCGGCTCCATTGCCACCACACCAGCGCAGCCGGGACCAGCAGGAACAGTAGAACCCACAAGCGGGCGAATATCACGAAGCCTGCCTCCACTCAGCGTTGCCGGACGGCTGTGTCGCCGACCCTGCCACCGGACCCTGCGCCAGACGATTCCGTCCAAAAAACAGCCATTCCGCCAGCAATCCGAGCGCGCCCAGCACGGCCAGAATCTGCCACAGATCGCGCGAGACGGCCTCGGCGAACCCGCCCGGCAGACCACGGCGAACCGCCTGCGGCACCGTCCAGTCGGCATCGGCAACCTCGGGAAGCGACAGCGAATACACCTGCTCCCGATTGCCCTGCAGCACACGAACCACGCCGGGAGAACCCGAGAAGAATCGAATCTGATTGTTGGCGATCGTGAACGGCAGCTCGTTCTTGTCAACCAGCACCCGGATCGACTTCGGATCGGCAGCCGCGCCCGGTTCCAGAGCTGCGTTCACCGTGCCGACGCTGCTCCCGTGTACTTCCGCCAGTCGAAACGCGTTCGGCTCCACCCACCGGAGCACGTTGGCGAGCAGCAGCGGCGTCGCAAGGTCGAACCGCAGATCGCCGCGCATCGGGCTGAACCCAAGAGCGACGGCATGCGTTTCCGGCCGCACCAGCGCGATCGGACCGCCACCCTCCACATCGGCCAGCACAATATCCTGCTTGCCCGGTACCAGCACACGGCCCGAGGACACGCGCTGATCCCGAGCGCGAATGCCAGACGTAATCTCATGCCCGGCGCGCCAGTTCACCCGCTTCGTTTCGGCGAATGTCGACTTCGTTCGGAACGGCGAGCCCTCAGGCGGCTCAATGTAGATGGCCGCGACTTTCGGCTCCGGAGTCGGATTGAATCGATCCGCGATCACCACCTGCACGTCTTCCCGCGGCCTGTATTCCGACGGCGGATAGTACACCGCTCTCACCTGCGGGTGCGCCGCCAGCGCGGGCCGAATCGCATCCGGCTGATCGGTGTAGACAGCCACATTCACGTATTTGAACTCCGGCAGTTCCAGAATCGCGCGGTTATCGTCGGCCAGCGCGTCGCGCAGCGACAGCCGCGCCTCGATCCACCCCGCCGCCTTCGTCGCGAAATGGAAGGTCTGCGTCTCCGTGATCCCGGGTCGCACATCGAGCACGTTACCACCCACCGGAGCCCCGCCAAACTGCAGCGTCACCGGCACGCGCCGTGGCGCCGACCCGTAGTTGTGAACGGCAACGAAGATGTCCCACATCTCGGGGTTCTTCTCCGACCGCCGTGCGCCGACCCTCGACAGGCCGATGTTCTCCCGCGGCCCTTCCACCGCCAGAATGCGCAGGTTCACCGGAGTGCGGACTGGCCGGCCCGCCGCCGAAACCCGCGCCGCGCCCGCGTATACAATCTCGCCATACTTGCTGCTGTGCAGTTTGCGTATCTGCTCGGCGAACAGGAAGGCCTGATCCAGATTCAGTGCCGAGGCCCCGGTTCGCGTTTCGTCGATGGCCCGTTCCAGCAGCTGATGGTCGGATTCCATCGCGGTGGCGGGAGCGGGCAGGCTGTCCACCCGAACCACCATCACTCGGTCCGATGCCGGCAGCGACCGGAGGAACGCTTTGGACCTGGCTTTCGCCTCGTCCAGCAGAGTGCGGTTATTGCCGCCCGCAGCCTGCACACCCATCCAGGACGACGCGTCCAGCAGCAACACATGATCGCGCTGCGCCGTCTCGCGTTCACCCAGCTTCAGCTGCGAAATTGCCAGCAGCAACAGGGCCAGGCAGAGCAACTGCAGCACCAGCGACCACGGCTGTTGAATGCGCCTGCGCCTCGACGACGGCACCGGCTGCATCGCGTGCACCCAGAACTTGAGGGTGGGAACCACCTGGCGGCGGCGAGCCCGGCTCAGCAAATACAGCGTCACCACAACGCCGCTCACCGCTGCGAACAGCGTGAGGAACTCGGGCAGACTGAGGTTCAGAAGAAACATTTACTGGACCCCCCCGATGCGCATCAGCGAATCGAAGATCGCTTCCTGAATGGAAGTGTTGGTGGATAATCCGACGTACCGGCCGCCACTTCGGTTTGCGACATTTTGCAGCCGCTTTGCATACTCATCGAATGCTTCGGTGTACCTGCGGCGCGAATCGTTGTCGACGGCGAGCTCGACATGCGCGCCAGTTTCCGAATCGATCAGGTCCAGCTCCCCATCCCAGGGTGGCTCGCGATCCTCCGGGTTCCAGAGTTGGATCAGGCTGATCTCATGCCCGTAGTCGGCCAGAAACTGCAGTGGCCGCTCCACGTCGCCCTCGTCGAGGAAATCGGACAAGACAACTGTCAGGCCACGCTGCGGATAATTCGCCGCAAAAGCCCGGGACACCGCCATGTAATCGGTTCGCCCACCGTGCTTCAAACCGGACAGGAAATTCGCCGCCGGAAGGAAGCGGTGACGGCCGCCGCTGCAGAGGAACGACTCGTCCAGCTTCTCGCGAAACGGCTGAATGCAGATGGTGTCCAGCCGCACCAGGCCGACGTAGCAGAGCGCTCCGGCAAGGCGGCACGCGTACTCGAACTTGCCTTCCATTGATGCACTGCAGTCGATCAGCAGCCGCACCGGGATTCGCGGCTCCACCTGGAACATCTTGAGGAACATCTTTTCGAGGCGCATATAGGCGCGCCAGTTGACCGCCCGCAGATCGTCGCCCTGATGAAAATGACGGTGGTCGAGGAACTCCTGGCCCAGCCCTGAAAATCGGGACGGAATGCGCCCGCCCACGAGTCCGGGGAACGATTTCTGCCAGTGCAGAGTGAGCCGTTCGAGCCGGTGGAGAAAATCCTGATCGAGAAGCGGTGCCTGCTGCTGCTGCGTCATTCCGGTTCCGTAACTGGCGGTGTGATCAGGCTGCGACGGCTGACGACACCGAGCCGATGATTTTGGTCAGAATGGTATCCGGCGTCTGACCGTCGGCATGCGCGTCGAAGTTCATAATCACGCGATGCCGCAGAACGGCCGGAGCCACATGCCGGACGTCCTCCATGCTGAGGTTCAGCCGACCGCGCATTAAAGCGAGCACCCGGCCACATTCCACCAGTGCCTGAGCGCCGCGCGGCGAGCTCCCATAACGGATGTATCGGTTGGCAAGATCGTGCGCGGCATTGGAGCCCGGCTGAGTCGCCATCACCAGATCCACCGCGTAATCCTTCACGTGCTGAGCCACCAGAACCTGGCGGCAACAGCCGCGCAGGCCAAGGATTCCCTCTACGTCGATCACCTGATCGACCTGCGTTTCCTCGCGCTGAATGGTCCGTTCCACAACCGTCGCCAGCTCCCCGCGACTCGGGTAGTTAACGATGATCTTCATCTGGAAACGGTCCAGCTGTGCTTCCGGAAGTGGATACGTGCCTTCCATTTCGATCGGGTTCTGCGTCGCCATGACGAGGAATGGGAGCTCGAGATGGTGGGTGGTGGTGCCGCTGGTGACCGTGCGTTCCTGCATCGCTTCGAGCAGCGCCGACTGCGTCTTAGGCGTCGCGCGGTTGATTTCGTCGGCCAGCACGAGGTTCGCGAAAATCGGGCCGGGCTGGAACTGGAGCGCCTTGTGACCACGGTCGTCCGTTTCCATTACCATGCTGCCCACAATGTCGGCGGGCATCAGGTCGGGCGTGAACTGAATGCGCGAGTAGCGCAGGTGCATGACACGCGCCAGCGTGCGAAGCAAGGTTGTTTTGCCGAGGCCCGGAACGCCTTCGAGCAGCACATGGCCCCCGGCGAGCAAACAAATGAGGACGCCGTCCACGACATCCTGCTGGCCGACGATGATTTTTCCGATCTCGGAACGGACTCGATCCAGTTTGGAAACAGCGAGTTGCAGGTCGGCTTCAGTCACGTAACGTATGGTAGCGCACCGGTATGTCAGGCTTTCTTCGGTAATGGAATGGCGGAGCCGAGGTTAATGGAGCCACCACCCTCGCTCACATAGTTGCGGTTCCATGACGGGATCTCAACAACCACGTCTCCGGTCACCACCGCCTGACATCCCAGGCGCGAGTGGAGCGTCAGACCCGGCGCCATGTCGAGCCGGTCGATCTCGTCGTCTTCCATCTCCGTCAGCTTGCCGTCCGTACCGTCTTTGACGATGACGTGGCAGGTGGTGCAGGCGCACGACCCGCCACAGGCATGTTCGATATGAAGGCCGAAATGCTCGGCGATATCGAGGAGGGATTCGGGCTTGCCGTGTTCTCCGTAAGGTAGCTGCCCAGACTCAAACTCCACTGTCCGGCCCTCTGGCAGGAACGTAACTTTTGGCACGTGGATCATTGTAGCGCATTCAGGACTATTCTGGTCGGATATGCAATGTCTACTTGTCGATAGAGATTGCCGTGATATCCTGTCAGAGATGGATTCCAACAGCCGCAGCATTGCCAAAGCAGTCAGCTACAGGCTCCTGGGTTCTTTGTCCACGGCGGTTATCGTGTTTCTTTTCAGCGGCAACATGAAGGTTTCGGCCGGAGTGGGCGCGCTCGACATGATCACCAAACTCGCCCTTTATTACTTCCACGAGCGCCTGTGGAACCATATCCCATTCGGTCGCGCCAAGCAACCACCCCCTCAGCCCGACTACGAAATCTAAGGTCGGTCAGCTACCGCTTTTGCTGTCAGGCTCGAGGCCGTCGAGCAGTTGCGCCAGTTGCGAAGTGCGGGAATTGACCGCCGAGCGGAGTTCGCGCAGCTCACCTTCGAGCACGTGCACTCGGTCCTGCAGGTGCAGGCACGCGAGGATCGCAATGCGGAAGGAGTCCATATTGCCGGATTTCGCAATGGTCGACATCAGCTCGTCGACTTCGTTGGCGGCGCGCAGAATCTCGTCCGGATCGCCGGGCACACGGAGCGTGAACGACTGATTAAAGATGTTCAGGCGGACGGGTTGTTTTTCAGACCCATCCATGGCCTTTAAACGGAAAGGTTGTCGAGCTGTCCAAGCAGCTTCTCAATGCGCGACTTGACTTCCTTGCGATCTGAGCGGAGCGAGTCGAGTTCCTCGACCAGCCTGGCGTTTTCAGACCGCAATTCGGCCATTGCCTCCACCGCGCTGTCGCGGTCGGCGGCATAAGACTGTGCCAGCGATTCAGCCGAGTCCTTCTCCTGACGGAGCAGGCTTACAAGCTGAACAGCCCGGAGGATTCTCTCCTCCAGGCTGGACAGCGCATCGGATTCGATACGGGGGGTTTCTGCGGATGCCATCAATTACAGCTTACTGGACTTGTTGCGGCGCGGCGGCGCGAGCCATGTCGACCAGAGCGCGGAACCCGGGTGCGTCAGCCACGGCGATCTCTGCCAGCATCTTGCGATTCAGATCTATGCCGGCTTTGCGGAGACCGTCGATGAAGCGGCTGTAGGAGATGCCCGAGATCCGGCAGGCGGCATTGATGCGCACGACCCAGAGGGAACGGAAGTTGCGCTTCTTGTGTTTGCGTCCGATGTAGCCATGGCGCAGGGAGCGTTCGACGGCTTCCTGAGCGGCACGGTACAGCTTGCTCTTGTTGAGAAAAAAGCCCTGCGCCAGGATTAGGGTTTTTTTACGACTGGCGCGGCGTTTAGAACCACGTTTTACTCTCGGCACGTTTTCTCCTTGTTATCTTTTGGAGGCGGAACGGGCACGTGCCCCGCGCACCGTCCGCACTCCGAACTGCTTGTCAGAAACTTTAGTAGGGAAGCATTATGTGCAGCTTCGCCTGATCGGTCTTGTCCGCCACCACGCTCTGGTGCAGCTTGCGTTTGCGCGAGCGCGCCTTGCTGGTCAGGATATGACGCGCAAAAGCATGATTACGAACAATCTTACCGGTGCCCGTCTTCTTAAAGCGCTTGGACGCACCTTTGTGTGTTTTCAGCTTCGGCATTTACAGCAACACTTCCGAGGGGGATTTACAACCTCACCATTATAACAGAGATAGCCAGGTGAGGGGCTGTCTGGTCGGAAGGCTCCAGCAGTTAGATTACCATACTGGTCTGGCGGACTTCTCAGTTTGCAGGGAAAGTGACTCAGCGACTAGTGGCGGACGTGGGCGTCCGCCGCAGGCCTGGGGGCCTGCCCCCCAATGTCGAGTTCTCTCGACAGGCTCTTATGCCCCCAATGTCGAGTTCTCTCGACGGGCTGTTAGGCCCAGGCCCAGCCTTTGCGGATGGTGGGTTTGAGGTACTGGTTCGCCTCATTGTTGTTGGTGAAGCGCATCTTTGCGTTGTCCCATTCGAGTTTGCCTTCGAACTTCATGGCGATGACGCCGAGGAGCATCCAGGAGACGAAGGGCGCGGCGACGCTGAAGCTGGAGCAGGCCGGGTCCCCACCTTTGGCGGCTCGGATGAAATCGCGGTAGTGGCCGGGCGAGCGGGTGAGGAGGGGCGGCGGCATCTTGTAGTCCTTGTTGCCGACGATGCGGGTTCGCTCGCCGTAGCAACCGGTGGTCATGATGCCCTTTTCGCCGAGGAATACGCTGCCGTTGATGTCGGCGTCGCCGAGGAGTTCGCCGGCGGGCACGCCCTTGATCTCAGGCTGAGCGCTGAGACCGTCGTGCCAGTAGATGGAGACGGGCGGCATGGGGCCGCGGGCCGGGAAGTCGAAGCGGATGATGGTGCTCTCGGGGAAGGTGTACTTGCTTTTGCCCTCGATTTTGACGCACTCGACGCTGGTTGGCGCGGTGAGGCGGAGCGCCATGTTGGGCGTTCCGAGGATGTGGCAGGCCATGTCGCCGATGGCTCCGCAGCCGAAGTCGGGGAAGCCGCGCCAGATGCGGGGCGCGTAGTCAGGGCTGTAGGGGCGCATTTGCGCGACGCCGAGCCAGACGTCCCAGTCCATGGTGTCGGGAACGGGCGCTTCTTTAGGCACGACGCTGGGGCCTTGCGGCCAGTATTTGATGGGCCGGTTGGTCCAGGCGTGCACTTCGGTGACGTTTCCGATGTCGCCGCTCCAGAGGATTTCGCTGGCCTGGCGGGCTCCTTCGTTCGAGTAGCCCTGGTTGCCCATCTGGGTTGCGACGCCGTATCTGGCGGCGGCCTTCATTAGTTCCTGCGCTTCCCATACGGTTCGGGTGAGGGGCTTCTGACAATAGACGTGCTTGCCGCGCTGCATGGCCCACATGGACGCTGTGGCGTGCATGTGATCGGGAATGGAGACGGTGACCGCATCGATGTTTTTCGATTCTTTGTCGAACATCTTGCGGAAATCCCGATACTTCGGGACGTCGGGATATTCCTTGAAGGCGCGCGCGCCGCGGACGTCGTCGACGTCGCAGAGGGCGACCAGATTTTCCGTAGGCGCGATGCCTCTGATGTCGGTGTAGCCCTTGCCACCAGAGCCGATGGCGGCGTAGTTCAGCTTTTCATTGGGCGACTTGTAGCCGAGGTGTTTGAGCGAGGCTACGCTGCCGAATCCAGCTGTGGGCACGGCTCCGGCGAGCAATGAACCGATGAAGAAATGGCGGCGCGACACAGTATTTTCTGGCACGGTTCTATGCTATCACCGGCATTTCTATACGCGCGGCCATGCGCCATGCGGTGGCGTTGTCTTCGTAGTAGCCGTGGACGGTTCGGGTACGGGTGAAGCCGTGGCGGTGGTAGAAGGCTATTGCTTCTTTGTTATCGCGGCGGACCATGAGTGACAGGGTGTGGACGCCCTGGCGTCGAAGCCTGTTAATGGCGGCGCGGAGAAGACGTGTTCCCACACCGTGGCGGCGGTAGCGGCGGCGGACGGCGATGCTGTCGAGGTCGGCGAAGCCGGTGCGGGTCGGCCTCGCTACGCAGTATCCGGCGACTCTGGCGCCGATTTCGGCGATGAGGAACAGCTTTGGGCATGTGTCGGCGTACCACTGGAGCAGGCGCCGGTCCCATGCGTCGACGGTGAAGGCCTGTGCCTCAATGCGGAGCAGGCTGGGCATGTCCTCCGGCTGGTAT
This sequence comes from Bryobacteraceae bacterium, assembly GCA_034408745.1. Taxonomy (GTDB): domain Bacteria; phylum Acidobacteriota; class Terriglobia; order Bryobacterales; family Bryobacteraceae; genus JAWXCM01. Next base: position 5,164 of record JAWXCM010000067.1, on the reverse strand, counting down.
GGGCGGATTCGGACGCTCATGCGGCTCGGGCGGCTGGCCGGGGGCGGCTGGTGTCCGGTTCGTTTTGTACGGCTGTTGTTTCGGGCTCGGCGGCTGGTTCCGCTTCGATTGCTGCTGCTTCGTTTGCTGCGTCCTGCTCGATGACTTCGAGGGTGCAGGGGTGGACCCGTTCGCCGCTGGCTTCGATGCTTAGGCGGAACTCGGTGATGGCCTGTAGTTCGAGGCTCGACTTTTCGTAGTGGCGGTGGAGACGGGTCTCATGGCGGTGGATCTGCTTCATGGTCTGGCTTTCGGCAACGGCGAGCCATGCGTCGGCGTGCAAGGCTTCGGGCGTGCGCTGGTTGGCCGGGTCGGCGAGGCTTTGGTTCATGCGGTCCATTTCGCGGTCGATGAGAGCTTTCTCTATGATCGCGAGCCGGCGGAGACGCCAGCGGGCGGCGGCCATTTCGAAGACCAGGTCGAGTTCACGGACGGTTTTGGCTCCGGTGTCGATCTCGATGTTTTTGCGGAGGATGTCGAAGGCTCGGGGATCCTCTCCTGGGGCTACGATTTCGGCGGCGGTCAGGCCGTGCTTGATGGCGTTGCGGGATGACACCGCTTTTCCGGCTGTTGTTATGGGGCCTTTGGAGAGGGCTCCGTTGGTGTGGGCGGCTTCGGTTCGAGTCATTTTGTCTCGTTTCTCCTCGGCATGCAGTTTCGCATGGGGGTGGTGGTGATTCGGGGTGGTCTGGGGTGAATTTGTTGATTCTACAGGTAGATATAGTTGCTTATTTTGTGCAATGGGCTTTGGCGGGTCTGGGGACCCGCCGCAGGCCTGGGGGCCTGCCCCCCTTTTTTTTGGAGAAGGTTGGGGCGGTGGGGGCACTTTTTGTTTGTGATTACCCGGCGGCGGCTTCCTCATCTTAGTGCTCCTGGTGTGGCTACTTTTGTTACTTTTCGGTTGTTTGGGAGTTTACCGGCTGGCCGAGTGTTTCGGGAGTCGGAGATTAGTTCCGGGGAGGCGTTTTTGGCTTTGGACCGGCTGCTGGATGAGGGCCGGTTCGGGCCGGTATTTTTGGTGCAGGTCGAGGTGGCGGAGGTGGTCGCGGCTACGGTTCAGGGTGGGGTTCGGGCTGGGCATTATTTGCTGCATGCGTGGGTTGTTATGCCGAATCATGTCCATTTGGCGATTACTCCTCTGGTGGAGCTCTCCCTGGCGCTGGGGTCGCTGAAGGGGTTGGCTGCGCGGCGGGCTAATGCGGTGCTGGGTCGGACGGGGATGCCGTTTTGGCAGGATGAGAGCTTTGACCGGCTGGTTCGGTCTGGGGAGGAGTTTGCGCGGGTTGTTCGGTATGTGGAGAGGAATCCGGTTAAGGCTGGGTTGGTGGCTCGGGCTGAGGAATATCGGTGGAGTAGCGCGTGGCGGCCTTGAGAGGCCGCCGCAGGCCTGGGGGCCTGCCCCCCTTTAAGAGTGGCCCAGGACTTTGTGGGGCTGGTAGGGCTCCTCTAAGGATTTGATTTCTTCTGGGTCGAGGCGGAGGTCGAGGGCGGCTATGGCGTCTTCGAGGTGCTTCATTTTGCTGGCTCCGACGATGGGGGCGGTTACCCCGGGACGCTGCAGGAGCCATGCCAGGGCGATTTGGGCGTTGGGGACGCCTCGGCGTTCGGCTATGGCACTCAGGCGTTCTACTACGGTGAAGTCGGAGTCCTGGTAGTAGAGCTTGTGGGCGAAGTCGTCGGTTTTGGCGCGGATGGTTTCGCCTTTGTCTTCTTTGCGGCGATTTCCGGCTAAGAAGCCTCTTGCCAACGGGCTCCAGGGGATGACGCCGATTCCTTCTTCCCTGCAGAGCGGGAGCATTTCGCGCTCCTCCTCGCGGTAGACGAGGTTGTAGTGGTTCTGCATTGTCACGAAGCGGGCCAGGCCGTTTTCGCGGGAATAGCTGAGCATTTTGGCGAATTGCCAGGCCCACATGGAGGAGGCTCCGATGTAGAGGGCTTTGCCCATGGCCACTACTTCGTTGAGGGCTTCGAGGGTTTCTTCGATGGGGGTTTCGGGGTCGAAGCGGTGGATTTGGTAGAGGTCGACGTAATCGGTTTTGAGGCGGCGGAGGCTGTCGTCGATGGAGTGGAGGATGTGCTTGCGGGAGAGTCCTCGGCCGTTGGGGTCGTCGTTCATCGGGTTGAAGACTTTGGTTGCGATGACGACTTTGTCGCGGCCTGGGCCGAAGTCTTCGAGGGCTCGGCCGAGTATCTCTTCGCTGGCGCCGAGGGAGTACATGTCGGCGGTGTCGAAGAAGTTGATGCCGAGTTGGAGAGCTCGCTGGATGAAGGGTCGGCCTTCGGCTTCTTCGAGGACCCATTCGCGCCAGGATTTGGTCCCGTAGGTCATGCAGCCGAGGCAGAGGCGGGAGACTTTGAGGCCGGTGGTTCCGAGTCGGACGTATTGCACTTGTTTATTGTCGCCTGGTGGTGGCGGCCGTTGCGGGCCTGCGGTGTTAGACTCCTGGCATGGAACGGATTGAGGAGCGGGAGGCTCGACTGGCGGTTTGCGGAAGCCGCTGATGAGGAGCGTCAGGGTCTGTTGCCCGCAAACTCGCGGTGAAGTGGTACAGCTGCTATGCGGACAGGTTGACTCGCCTGCCTAATTTGGCGGATTCTCTGGCGGCAGAGAGGATCTCGGTGACGATCAGGTTGTTCTCCAGGGAGGACAGGCCGGTCACCTTTCTTTTGTCGCGGACTACGGAGATCAGGTAGGAGATGGAGTCGCGGTCCTGCTGCGGCAGGGGCTCTGGGGTGCGGGTTTCTTCGGCGCTCTTCTGATTGAGGCGGACTCGGAGGTTGTTGCCGCCGGTGGCGATGGCGTAGCCGGTCTGGCCGTAGACTTCGAAGTCTTTGCGGCTGAAGGGCCAGTTCCAGCTTGCTTCGATGACGCCCTGGGCTTTGGGGTATTCGACGAGAATGGTCGCGTCGTCGTCCACCTTTGGGTAGATTTCAGGCTTGATGCATTTGGCGAGGCACAGGATTGAAGTCGGCCTTGCGTTGTCCATCATCCACGTCATTAGATTCGCGCCGTAGCAGCCGAAGTCGAAGAGGGCTCCGGCTCCGTTCTTTACGGGGTCGGTGAGCCATTCGAGGAACTCGGGTTGTACGCCGATTTCTTTGGGGCCCTGGTGGCCGTCCATGATGACCATGCGGCGAATGTCGCCGGCGGCTTTCTGATCGTGGAGGAGTTTCCAGATTTCGCCGTGGCTGGCGTACCACGTTGTTTCGTAATTGACGATGACGGGAATGCCGGATGTGGCGGCGGCTTTGGCGATGCGCTTTGCGTGGTCGTTGCCGACCGCGAGGGGCTTCTCCATCATCACGGGCACTTTCTTTGCGGCGCAGGCTTCGACCACGGCGGCGTGGTCGAACGTGGAGCCGAAGGAGGCCACCACTTCGGGCTTCGTTTTGTCTATGAGTTCCGTGGTGGAGGCGTAGGTCTGCTGGATTTTGTAGCGCTCGGCGTAGCGGGTGCGGAGGTCCTGGGAGGGGTCGGCGAGGCCGACGATTTTGCAGTCCTGGCGCTTCACGGCTCCGTTGAGGAAGCCGCCGACGTGGCCGTGGACGAGGCCGGAGATGGCTATGCGGAGGGGCTCGCCGGTGGACTGGGCTGAGGCGGCAGTGGTGGCGGCGGCGGCTGCGCCGAGGAGCAGGTCGCGGCGGTTCATTCGACGGGGACCGAGGTGCCGGTGCTTTGCGGCTGGGCGTCGCGATTGATCTGGTCGATGCGGGCGTCGATGAGGGACCTCATGCCTTTGAGGAACTCGACGCGGGCGGCACGGAAGTGGTCGCGGGCTTCCTTTGGGCCGAGGTTATTCAGCAGGTGCGAGATGGCGGGGCCGACGCCCATGCATCCGCAGTCGCAGGCAGTGTTCTGGCTATTCATGCTGTGAGCTCCACTGTAAGGATTCTATTATCAAGCCGGGCTCGGCGGGGAACGAGGGTGGTCATGGTGGACGGGAGGCCGATGTGGCGGCGCAGGCTTCCGATTTCCACGACTAATTCGTCGTTCTTTTTGAATAAATGTACCTCGCCTTTTTCGGCGAAGGGGATTTGGAGGCGAATTTCGTATTTATCTTCGCCGGCTTTGTGGAAGGTGTATGGGCGCTCGGTGCGCAGGGCTGTGGACGGGTCTTCACCGGGGGTGTAGAGCATGTTGGCGAGCTCGGTGAGGCGCGCCACGCCCATTACTTCCTGGGTGAAAAGGGGGACTTGTTTGAGGGGGACGGGGTCGAAATACGACTTCATTTGGGAGAGGACTTCCTGCTGGGCGGCTCGCCATTTGGTGAAGAATGTGTCGTGGACGGCTTCGGGGAGGACTCGATTGGCTATGACGGTGTCGACGGTTAGGCCGTGGAGGCCGAAGTAGACGAAGGCTCGCTGGGTCTCGCGGAGCACCATGTGTTCGGGGTTGGTGACGAGGCGCGCGCTGGTGATGGTGGGGTCTTCGAGGACTTCCTGGATTCCTTCGAGGCGGCTGAAGAGGTCGAGGATATTGCCGAAGTATTTGTCGGACGGGAGTTCGACTGGCGAGAGGCGGTTGGCGAGGGGACGGACGGCTTTGAGGATATTTCGCTGCACGGGGAAGATGTGCTTCATGTACCACTCGAGGGTGGATGGCATGGAGATGAAGCGGATGGATTCGGCGGTGGGGGCGCAGTCGAGGATGACTACGTCGTAGAGGTTGGAGAGGCGGTACTGGTTGACGTACATGAGCGCGCTGAGTTCCTCCATGCCGGGGAGGATGGCGAGTTCTTCAGCCTGCACGTCGTCGATGCCGGTGGTTCGGAGGACGCCGGTGATGTAGGACGAGATGTCGCGCCAGTGGCGGCGGACTTCGGTCTGGATGTTGACCTCCTGGACGTGGAGGTTGGGAGCTACTTCGAGGGGGTCGGCGGTACGGCCGTGGAAGAGGTCGCCGCCGAGGTCGAAGGAATCGCCGAGGCTGTGGGCGGGGTCGACGGACATGACGAGGGTGCGGTGGCCGAGGTGGCTGAGGCGGAGGCCGGTGGCTGCGGCAATGCTCGTTTTGCCTACGCCGCCTTTGCCGCTGTAGAGGAGGATTCGCATGTGCCTTTAGGATGACTCCTGGGTGGGGGTTGGTGGATTTTGGGTTGGTGGCGGCTTTTTGGCGGGTCTGGGG